>NZ_CAWLFA010000001.1:1504023-1804828 GCF_963860125.1 Picosynechococcus sp. PCC 7002 | reverse complement strand
GGGATCACCGCTTCTTTTTCCACAATGCTCGCTAGGGTCACCCATTCTGTGAGGGACAAATCCAGGGGCACTATTTCGGCATCATAGAGGGGCAAGACCACCGCTTCAAACTGGCCCAACATCTGCTCAATGATCGCTGGGGGGCTGGGCTGGGCGGTATCGAGAAAATAGGTGTCGGGAAATAAAAAGCCTTCTAAGGAGGTTAAATCTGCTGGCAACCAGGGAAATTGCTCGCGGGGGATGGTCTGGGTCGCCGCAATAAACTCCGTGGCCGGAAAAAACCCCAAAGCTTCAAAACGGTTTGCCATCTGTTGGATCGTCCAACCTTCGGGGATCGTCACGCTCGTCTGCACCACGTCCCCCGACCAAATTTGCTGGGCGATCGCCGGGAGATCTTGGTTGGGCGGAAATTGATAGGTGCCCGCCTTGAGACTGCCGCCCCGATCCGTGAGCCTGAGCCACTTCACCCAGATCTGCCAGGCCTTGGGCGATTGGATTAAACCCAAAGCCGTTAAATCTTCGCCAATTTGGGCTGCGCCCGTACCGACCGGAATGTCGAGTTGTACCGCCTGGTCGGCATTTTCCCCAGGGGCGATCGCCCACCGCCACCAGGCCCAACTCTGCCAAAAGGCGATCGCCACTGTCAGGGCGAGGATCCCAGAAAACCAAGGAAAGCCCCGTTTTCGCTGTGCTAAGGGTTGCGTTTTGGGGGGCGCATTAGTCGGCATCTTGGAGCAGGAGCGTATCAACTAAACTCTGGATCATCGGATCCCCAGGTTCGAGGATCTCCATTTCTTCATCCTCGGTCACCTTCACAAAAATGGGAATCGGCTCTAGGGGCGTGTAGATGCTATACAGTTGGTCGAGGTGGTAGAAGCGTGCTAATTCCTGTAACTCTTCGGCCTCTAGCTCTTCGTCTTCAAAGTCATCATCTTCAATCTCTAAAGAGAGAATTTTATCCTCTTCCAGGGGGGGCAACTCACCACGGACGGTCATCACATGGGCTGTATCCTGGAGGATTAAATCATGTTCTGCCAGTACCGCCTTGGCATCGGGAAAAATTTCTGCAAGTTCCTCTGGATCTTCAACCAGTTCCGTTTCCGGTAAATCGCTCTCATCGGCTTCATCTTCGTCCCAAGCGAGGATCACCACTGGCTGGTCTACTGGCATCAAAAAATAGTATTCAGTGCCATCCTGGGTAATTTCATTCTCAACGTAACAATCTAGCGATCGCCCCATGGCATCGGTGAGGGTAACGATGTCCTGAGCATCAAGCTCCCGTCCGGAATCAAAAGAAGGCGAAGACATAGACAGTGGCTGGCAAAAAAGGAACAGAAATAATTTCTCTCAGAATATCACGCAGTGGGCCAAAGTTTTGATTTGTACAGGCCCCCTAAACTCCCACTATGATGTTTTCAATGCGCCCATTGTGATCTGCCCATGTCCAAAGCCCCAATTACTGTCCAATCCGAGGTTACAGCCCCCCTCACAAAAACCGTCCAGGAGCAAGAATTTGAAGAGAAACGCCTCCAGGATATGTTGCTGCTCATTGAAACCATGTTTTTGCGGGAAGAGACCACGGTCAAACTGGTTTTAGAATGCCTCTACGACATTGGCTCGGTGAATTTAATCAACAAAAAAGTCCGCCGCCGCCCCCTCAATCGCTTGGCGAAATACATTGCCCGATTTTCTAAGCCTATTTTTCGGATTTTGGCCTGGCGTTGGTTTATGAAAAATTGCCCGACTCTCCTGGTAAATTGGCTCCATGGGAAGGTGTCTAAATTCTAGTTTCTGAATTTGAGAAAGGATTTGATGCCGAACCAGTTAATTGCACGAATGTTCTAGCGGTCATTTAGAAGATAAACAGGGGGACAGCCATGGCAGACAAAACAGTTTTAGTCACGGGGGGAGCGGGTTACATTGGCTCCCAGGCGGTATTGAGTCTGCAACGGCGCGGTTATCGGGTCATTGTGCTAGATAACTTGGTCTATGGTCACCAAGATTTAGTGGCGTCGGTGCTCAAAGCGGAACTGATCGTTGGGGACACAGGCGATCGCCCTTTGTTAGATCAAATTTTTGCAGACCACAAAATCGATGCGGTGATGCACTTTGCCGCCTATGCCTATGTGGGGGAATCGGTCACGGCACCGGGCAAATATTACCGGAATAACGTGGTGGGTACGTTGACCCTCCTGGAGGCGATGGTTGCGGCCGGGGTAAAACAATTCGTCTTTTCTTCTACCTGTGCCACCTACGGCGAACCAAGCGAAATTCCCATCCCCGAAGCTCATCCCCAAAACCCGATTAACCCCTACGGCATGAGCAAGCTGATGGTGGAAAAAATGCTCTGGGATTTTGACCGGGCCTATGGGTTGCGGTCGGTGATGTTTCGTTATTTCAACGCAGCGGGAGCTGATCCCAATGGTCACCTAGGAGAAGACCACAACCCCGAAACCCACTTGATCCCCCTGGTACTCTTTGCAGCCCTTGGTAAACGAGACAGTATTTCCATTTTTGGCACCAATTATCCTACCCCCGACGGTACTTGCGTCCGGGATTATATCCATGTGAGTGACCTCGCCGACGCCCATGTTTTAGGTCTGGAATATTTACGGCAAGGCGGGGTAACTGAGGCCTTTAACCTCGGCAATGGCAATGGGTTTTCGGTAAAGGAGGTAATTGAGGCCGCCCGCAAAATTACCGCCAAAGAGATCAAGGCGATCGCCACCGACCGTCGCCCCGGTGATCCCCCCAGCCTTGTGGGGAGCAGTGAAAAAGCCCGTACAGTTCTGGGTTGGCAACCCCAATACGCCGACCTAGAAACTATTTTGCAACACGCTTGGCACTGGCACCAACAGCGTCATGGTTAACCTAGCAGTCAGGAAAATTGGCGATCGCCCAGCAGAAACTCCCGAATTCTGAAAGAGAAAGGAACTCAACCAGATAAAATAAAAAGCCACTACCCCGCTTGTCCACTTTCTAAACTCAAGAGGATATACAACATTGTCTCGTCGTTATCTCTTTACCTCCGAATCCGTCACCGAGGGACATCCCGATAAAATTTGTGACCAAATCTCCGATGCAATTTTAGATGCCGTACTTGCTGCTGATCCCAGTAGCCGTGTTGCTGCTGAGGTTGTGACCAATACCGGTTTGGTGCTGATTACGGGTGAACTAACAACCCAAGCGAATGTGAATTTTATCCAGGTGGCTCGCCAAAAAATCAAAGAAATTGGCTACACCAATGCCGATAATGGCTTTTCTGCCAATAGCTGCTCTGTGATGGTTGCCCTGGATGAACAATCCCCCGACATCGCCCAGGGGGTCACCAGCGCCCAGGAGCAACGGGACAAACTCAGTGACGACCAACTCGATGAAATTGGTGCCGGAGACCAGGGGTTAATGTTTGGCTATGCCTGCAACGAGACACCCGAATTCATGCCCCTCCCGATTAGTTTGGCCCATCGTTTGTCTCTGAAATTGAGCCAAGTGCGCAAAAGCGGTGAACTGCCTTACCTCGGCCCCGACGGTAAAACCCAAGTAACGGTGATCTACGAGGACGGCAAACCCGTGGGGATCGATACGATTTTGATTTCGACCCAACACACAGAGACCATTGGGGCACTCACAGACAATACGGAGATTCAGGCCAAGATCAAAGCGGATCTGTTGGAAAAAGTAATTAAACCTGTTTTTGTCGGGGCAACGGTGGGTTTAAGTGACAGTACGAAGTTCCTGGTAAATCCCACTGGCAAATTTGTCATTGGTGGCCCCCAGGGAGATTCTGGACTTACGGGCCGCAAGATTATTATCGATACCTACGGTGGCTATTCACGTCACGGGGGCGGTGCTTTCTCCGGCAAAGATCCCACTAAGGTAGATCGTAGTGCTTCCTATGCTTGCCGTTATGTGGCGAAAAATATTGTCGCAGCGGGCCTTGCGGAAAAATGTGAGGTGCAGGTGAGCTACGCGATTGGGGTGGCTCGTCCAGTGAGTGTGATGATCGAGACCTTTGGTACTTGCACTGTGGATGAGGATCGGTTGCTTGAAGTCGTGCAGAAACATTTTGAACTGCGTCCGGCGGGGATTATCCAAGCTTTCGATCTGCGCAATTTACCGAGCCAACGTAATGGGCGTTTTTATCAGGATATGGCCGCCTATGGACATTTTGGTCGGACAGATTTAGATCTTCCCTGGGAACGTTTGGACAAGGTAGATATTCTCAAACAGGAACTGGCCACGGCAACAGTTGCCTAGTTTTCTTGCGTACTGACGTCCTAAACCTAAAAAGCTAATTAAATTTCCCCTGGTGCTTCTTCTGGCAGTGGGGGATTTTTGTTGAGTTGGCGATCGCCGCGTTTGAGGGCATCTGCAAGCATGGCTTCGCCGACAACGACATTAAGCTGATCCCCTAGGAGCATCACCAGGGCGCTGAGTTGGAGCCAAAGCATCAGAATAATCGCCGTCCCCACAGCCCCATAGACACGGTTATATTGGCCAAAGTTGGCAACATAGAGGCGAAATAGAGAAGAGATAATCGCCCAGGAAACAGCTCCCAGAACGGCACCGGGCAAAATGGGCATCCCTTTAATCAGGCGACTAGAACCCATGCTGTAAATAAAAGCAAAGGCAATGGAAACGATCGCCAAGGCGACGGGCAGGCTCAAAAAACGCCAGAGAATGACCAACAGATTTGCCAGATCGTAGTTGATCTCCATATCGACAATCAGATTTTGGATAAAGAGAATCGAAAAACACAGGGCGAAAAAGGCAATGAGGGCGATCACTAAACCAAAGGACATCTGTTTGAGTTTGCGCAGGGGATGACGTCGATCAGGGGGACTCGTCAGAATGTTAATCACCATCGCAATAATGCCCGTCCCTAACCCCAACGCTAACGGGAAACTCAATAGCCGCCAGAGGGTGACCAGGACATTGACCCCCGTCGTATCTACAGGTAAGCGCACAATTAAATCGAGCCCGACTTTAATGACGCTATCGCCCACCAGCACCAGAAATGAGGCAAAAATCAAAAGGGCGATCGCCCCCAGGGTAATAAAAATCGACATCAACTTTGCTTTCCAGAAAGGACGCCGTTGTTCCGGGGGGATTTCGTGGATTTGATCGAGGGCATTCATTGCCGCACTCAGCGCTCCGGACGAGACCCAGATCGTCGCGACAAAACTCACCGAAAATAAACTTTTACTGGGAGTTTTGCTAATTTCTGCCGCGAACTCTCGCAGGAGCGTCCATACCGACACCGGCATCACATCTTCGTAATAGCTCGCCAACTGTAGAATGGTTTGGTTATCGAGGGTGGCCGTGAATAAGCCTAGGGCCGTCAACGCCATAATGATCGTCGGGAACAAGGACAGCATGACGTTAAAGGCAATCTCCGCCGAAAGCCCCAACAGTCGCCGTCGTAACGCCTGGCGGATCGTCCAATACAGCGTTCGGTGATTAAGAAATAAAAAAAATCGCAAAAAACGTTTCATCGCCTGACCGATCGGGGCAACATATTTTTTGGGGCGTGTTTATGCAGCTGCATTTGCTGAAACATTTTGAGATTCCAAGAAGTACAGTACCACTACCTATTAGTTTATCGGTCAAAACTCCCTTGGCGATCGCCTCGCTTCTCCCCCCAAAGTACAAAGCCACGTCAGGCCGCTGTCGCACTACCCAAAAATTATCTGGTCAGCTGACGGGATTATCAAGTACATCTTTATGACGAAAATCACGCCCAAAGTTTACCAATGGTGCGATATTTGATAGATTGCTGCCGAAAAAAATCTTTTTCAATCTTAATAAAAAGTAGTGGGAAAATACCAATAAAAAAATATAGAAATACGACCCAGAACTTTTTATTTTTCTCTGGGTTATAAATCCTTCAAAAGAGTCAAATGATCCCCGAATATGGGGAATCACCCCTCAACCCCATCGGGTCAAGCCTTACTTTCTAAAGTGATTTTTCTGGTTAATGGCTTAAATCCTCTGTTTTTAAGGACAATTCTCTTATTGAATAATTTTTAAATCGGTTAAAAATAAAATAAAGAAAAAATTAAATTTTTTAAGCCATTGGTTATTACTTTTTATAAAAACAAGCCATTGTTGCAGGGAAAAATAGCGACAATATTATTAGCCTTACATTACCTTTTTGATGGTGGAGGTAACTGAGATGTTACACCCTACAATGCACCGATCCCTAAGTCTGTTGCTAGTCCCCTCGGTTTAGTCCTGGCCACAGCCCTAGGCCCCCAGAAAAATCTCAATGCCCAATCCTGCAACGTCTATATGGGTCAAGCGGTGACTGGCGCGAGTATCAATGTGGATCGTTGTTCCATCCGGCGGGCTAGTGAACGTAGTGTTAACTTCACTTACTACCTCGGCCAAATGAAAATTAATGCCCAGGCCCATTGTTGGGATAACACCTGGACGAGCTTCCATGATGGTGTGACCCATAGTCCCAGATCCACGGCCACCCAAAATATGCTGAACTTTGTCTGTGATGGTAATCCTGGTAATACGGGCGCAAATGATACTGCTTTTGTCTTTGCTCCCCCCTCGAATGTCCGCACTTACCCCAATGGGCCAATTTTGTGCACCGTGCGATCGCGCCAAACCATCAACCTCTATGGCAACCAAGGAAATTGGTTCTATACCGATGTCTGCGGCGGCATGGGGATGATTCACTCTAGCCAAATTCGCTTCTAGGAACGGAGGGCAAGACTCAATGTTGAGGCCCAAGATTGGGCAAGGGGTGGGGAATTTTTGGTCTTAGGTTGACGCCTCGCTCAATGGAAAAATTATTTCGGTAATTTTTCGGCGGTTTCGTAAAAGATCAACAACGCAATGTAACAAACCCCAGGGGAGAGATACACTACATGGTAGCGCTGGGGTTATTTGATCAAATCAGTGAGGAAAGCATGCCCATCGATAACGCACCACAATTAGAGCGTCTACTCTCTTTAGTCAAGGAAGGTCAGCTTACCCAGGAGGAGTTTGGTGTACTCCAGGCTCACTTTGACCTCAAAATAACTCCCCCCCCTCAAGGTACGACGAATCAGACGACTGCGGCCCCAGAGTCCCCATCGACGGAAGAAAAAACCGCCGATTCTTTTTGGAAGAAGCCGATTTTTGGCAACAAGAGCTTGGTGGAGAAGGTCACAAACTATTTTGCGAAGCCTCCGGTTCCCCCTTATTCTCTTGATCGCTATGGGCAGCTTTGGAAGCAACTTGAAACGAAGGCGATCACTCTCCAGGGCTTAGAAAATCGAAAATTCGGCAATCAGGAGTTCCTTGATTTCTTTCGGATTCGGATTTTAATCGATCTGAACATGGGCACCTTTAAAAATCTCAAGAATACGATTGATTTGTTTGAGGTGATGTTATTTTCCCTTGAAAGTTTTGTCTTGATTAACGAAACGGAATTTCTGTATCGCAGCCCGACTCAGCTTAAGGTCTATGAGGCGATCGCCGATATCTTAGACAACCACACCGACACCACCGAGATTGTCCTTGAAATGAAAGCGAAAGTCACCCCTTTCCTCAAGGAATTTAAAACCGATGAGGGATTGCGAGTTACCAAAAACTATATTTTGGCGATTAAAGAGGTCAGTCGCTATAAAAGTGGCGTGAAGTTGCTGAACATTTTGAGAAACCTGAAATCCCGCTATTCTCTGCTGTTATCAACCTTTAAACTAGCTCAGGAAGTATTGACACAGCCGATTGGCACCGATCTAGAGGTTTTGGAGCAGCGGGTTTCGGAGATCGAAGAAACGGTTTACACGCTGTGTTCGGCGATGGGGATGCCGAGGAACCAAAATAACCTTTTGGGCCATGTGAAAGTGTTTCACTTTCTCGCACTGAACTACCGCAATAAAAACGCAGGGGCTGAGTTTAAGGCTCTCCTGGGGGATCTCAGAAAGTGGGAGCAGATTGCTGGGGAGTTACAGAGCATTAAAGATACCTATCCTCCCAATGATTATGATGTGCCGGATGTTTTTAAGCAGGATTTCCCCGGTTTACCCCTCTATCAGAAATACCAGCGTTTTTTGAATATTCGTAAGGCATAGGGGACGACGGTGCTGGATTTTTTGAGGGGTCAAGACTCGGCATCCCTGGGGAATTGGCAAAGGGCTTGTTGGGCGATCGCCTGCCAGGATTGTCCAGTTTGTTGGGCGATCGCCTTAACGTCTTCGTATTCCGGTTGGACGTTGTAGATTTTGTCGCCCCGGTAGCCGATTTTCAGTTGAATCTCTCCAGCAGGGGTGGCAACGGTTTCAAAGCGCCGCTGGAGAATTGACCGGGTTTGGGTGTGGCGACGGATGCCGAGGGTGCTGGTTTCGGTGAATAGAATTTCTTCGCAAATCTCGACCAATGCCACGGGACAAATCACCGTTAGGAGAGTACCCAAGCGATTTTTTTTCATCGTGATCCCCTGGGTGAAAACGTCTAACGCCCCGGCCGCTTGTAATTTTTCGCAGGCATAGGCGATCGCCTGGGGATTGAGATCATCAATTTGGGTTTCGAGGGTAACTATGGTTTCCAAGTGGGGCGTTTCTGGCTGGTGGCCGATCCAGAGCCGCAATAAATTCGGCAAGGGTAAATCAATGGTGCCGGAACCTAGGGCAATTTTTGCGAGGGTCATGGCGGGTGGCTGACAAAAGTCCGTTGCTAAAGTGGTGGCGATCGCCGCGCCAGTGGGAGTAACTAATTCTTTTTCGATGCCATTGCTATAAACCGGAACCTGGCGTTGTTGCCAGAGTTGGAGCACCGCTGGTACCGGGACAGGCAAAATTCCGTGGGCTGCTTTCACCGTGCCGCCACCAGTGGGCATCGGCGCACAATATAATTCATCAATTTCTAACCAATCTAGTCCTAAACAAGTCCCCACAATATCTACCAGGGCATCGGTCGCACCAACTTCGTGGAAATGTACTTGCTCTGGGGTTGTACCGTGAACCGTTGCTTCGGCGATCGCCAAATTCTGAAAAATTGCCAAACTCCAACGTTCGACCCGCTCTGGTAAACCTGCCCCTTTAATCATGGCCTGAATTTCTGGCAGATGGCGGTGGGGTGCATGGTCAGCATGATGGTGATGAGTCTGATCCTGGGAATGATCATGGTCATGGTGAGTTGCTTTAGTTTTGAGATCCACAAAGACCTTTGTCGCCCGCTGTCCTTGACGAATCACCGTTTCCGCCCGAAGATCGTATTCAGCGGCGATTCCCAAGCGATTTAGCTGATTTTTGAGATATTCCAGCGGTACGCCCCCATCTATCAATGCACCGAGACACATATCTCCTGCAATCCCCGTCGGGCATTCGAGATAGGCAATTTTTTTCATAGCGGCAAAAACAATGGCTAATTATTATTCACTCCACCCGAAAAATCCCCAACAACGGGATTTAGAGGCGATCGCCCAACAACTCCGGGCTGGGGCCGTGATGTTATATCCAACAGATACAGTGTACGCCATTGGTTGTGATCTCACCGCAAAGCAAGCCGTGCAAAAAGTGCGCCAACTCAAGCGCCTCGCCAACGATAAACCCCTCACTTTCCTCTGCTCATCCCTGTCGAATATTTCTGAATATGCCCTCGTCAGTGACGAAGCTTACCGGATTATGAAACGGGCAATTCCTGGCCCCTATACCTTCTTACTTCCCGCCACAAAACAGGTGCCGAAGCTGGTGATGAGCCCCAAACGCCGCAGCACCGGGATTCGTGTCCCTGACCATGCGATCTGTCAGGGTTTACTCCAGGCCCTTGGCAATCCGATTATTTCCACCTCGGCCCACTTGCCCGACGAAGATGGTGAACCTTTTACCCTTGGCCTTGAAAAAGCGCGCCTCTTTGATGCCCTAGAGCCCCTTGTGGATATCATCATCGACAGTGACAGCGAGCCCGGCACCAAAACTTCAACGATTCTCGACTTTTGCGATCGCCAACCGACCCTCATCCGTAAAGGCCTCGGCTGGGATGCCCTCGAAGGCTGGCTTGACGTGGTCGACCTCTCCGACGCCACACAATAAACCCACTATCCTTCCTTGGGGAAGGTGGCCGCTAGGCCGGAAGGGGTTCTGCCTTGGGGAAGGTGGCCAATCTTCTCCCCTCAAGGGGAGCTAGAGGGGTGTGGATGTTTCTCAAAAAGGGAGCTAGAGGGGTGTTAGCCCCGTTGTCCGGTGATGATATAAGAAACCCGCTGGGCAATATTGGTCGCGTGGTCAGCCATGCGTTCTAGATCCCGAATAATCAACGCCATTAAAATAAATGGTTCTATGACCCCAGGCTGATTTTGCTGCTGGGCTAAGGCCGCATAAATGCGGTCATAATCATCATCGACCCGGTCATCCAATTTTTTCACATAGGCACCTGCATTGGGATCTAGATCCGCTAGGGCCACCAAGCTTGTGGACAACATTAACTGGGCATGTTCTGACATCCCTTCAATATCCGCCATTAGAATGTGGGTCGGATAGGGGACTAAACGCATGGACTTTTCCGCCAAATCCTCAGCATAATCAGCGATCCGCTCTAAATCTCGCACCAACTGCATAAACGCACTCACAAACCGGCAATCTTGACTCACTGGGGCCTTCAAGGTGAGCATTGCCGAGCAATCAGCTTCAATCTGGCGATAGTAGCGGTCAATCTCTTTATCTAAGGCCCGGAGCGTTTCATAAGCCTCTAAATCTTCTTTAAACAGACAGTTATGACCCAAACGAAAGGCTTGCTCGACCAGCGCCCCCATCCGCAAAACTTCTTGTTCTAAACGTTGTAAAGAACGTTCAAATTGCGTTCGTTCTCTTTGAGGCGACTGATGAAATAATTGCATAGATTTTAAATTGCGTTTCTTTATATCGTTTTTTATAGAGACTATTCTTACATTATAATTCCAAAGTTTAAAAAAGATTAAGTTATAGTTTGGTTAACGGTTTTTTCGAGGGGTTTTCTTCGTAAAAAGGGATGCTTTATAGGCAGAATCAAAGCATATTTTAGCTATCGAGAAGCTTCAAATGGGTGGGTCTTTGGGCTGTTCAGATTTCTCTGGGAAGTTTGCTTTATAAGGGCTTTGGGCTTCTGCAACCCGTGGTAAATTACTGTTTGAATTTATAGAGGTAAGCGGTTGCTTTGTTGGGTTAAGGGGAGAACGTCGCCGTTGGGAAAGTTGCTCTTCGTTTGTATTTTCTGCTACCAATTCATACAAAAGAGCCAATTTTGTCGCTGATTTACCTTTGCGTAAAATTCGCCCTAAACGTTGTACATATTCCCGACTCGAACCGCTGCCGGAGAGAATAATTGCCACTCTAGCATTGGGAACATCAACCCCCTCATTTAAAACATGGGAAGTCACCAGGATATGGTATGTTTCGCGACGAAATTTTTCGAGGATTTCATGGCGTTCTTTGACTGGGGTCTGGTGGGTAATGGCGGGAATTAAAAAGTCCTGGGAGATGCGATAAACGGTGGCGTTGTCGTTGGTAAAAATAAGGATTTTTTCGGGGTAGTGACGTTGGATTAACTGGGCAAGGGTGCGGAGTTTTCCAGCAGTGCCAGCGGCAATATCTTTGGCCTGACGGTGGGCCAACATGGCGCGGCGACCCGCAGCGGAACGACAACTGATGGCGACAAAATTTTGCCAACCTTCGAGAGAACCCAAATAAATATTGTTGTCCCGGAGAAATTGATTGCGGGTGGCGATGAGTTGTTGATATTGGTCGGCCTCGGTGATGGTTAGAGGAATTTTGAGTTGAATAATTTGGTGCTCGGCTAGGGCTTTCCCGGAAAGGGAACTGGGGGTACGGTCATATACGACAGGCCCAATGAGGTGTTTTAGATCCTGCTCACGGCCATCGCTCCGGTCGGGGGTGGCGGTTAAACCGAGACGATAGGGGGCAATGGAATATTCGGCGATCGCCCGGAAAAAGTCACTGGGTAAATGGTGACATTCATCGAAAATAATCAGGGCATATTGGTTTCCGAGGGTTTCTGCGTGGATCGCGGCGCTGTGGTAGGTGGCAATCAAGATAGGGGTGCGATCGCGGGAACCACCCCCCAACAGACCCACATCAATGTTCGGAAAAGCGGTGCTGAGCTGGGCATACCATTGGTGCATCAAATCGAGTGTAGGCACCACCACCAAGGTTGTGCGGGGGGTACTGGCCATGGCCAGTTGGGCGAGGTAGGTTTTTCCGGCGGCGGTGGGTAAGACCACAACTCCTTGGCGATCGCCTTTTTTCCAGGCTAACAAGGCTTCCCGTTGGTGGGGATAGGGTTCGAGGGGAAAGGCCGGATCAAAATCTAGGGGTGAAAATTGTTGGGCCGCATCGATAAAATCTACCCCTTCGTTTCGTAACCGTTCCACGAGGGGGCGATAATCCTGGGCTGAGAGCCTAAATTTTTCAATGCGATCATCCCAAGTGACGAAATCTAGCCAAGTTTTACCCTGGGGTGGGGGATGGAGGATCAGGGTGCCCCGGTCATAGGTGAGTTTAGGTCGTCGTCTCATCACCGATAATGCGGTCGAGTTGCCAAAGGATCTGATTACCTTCTCGTTTGACCCGGGAGACAATCCAATTGCGCCAAGTCCATTCATGGCCCCGACTGGTGACGGCACTGGCATTCACATCCATTAGATCTGCCAACTCAGAACTACTAATAAAATAACCATTTTCCGCAATTTCATCGGCAATACGGAGACTTTCGATGAGGTCTGTTAAGCGCTTAACTCGTTCATGGTAGGGCAGGGTAATGTCTTCAGGGGCAAGGCTGGTGAGATCTGTCATGGGCTCTTGGGGGGATGGATTCGGCGTTACAACGTTAGATTTTGGGTAATCTATTGTCAATTGTGGCGGGCTGTTGGTGCTCGTACCTCTAGATTTTGGTAGATCTTTGGTTGCATTGGGGCTGCGTAGGTTAGGAGCTTGACCCCGGGCAAAGCCATTGGCGATCGCATCGGCCCGTTCATTCCCCGCCTCACCGCTATGGCCTTTGACGTGACACCAAGAGATGGTCGGTTGATTCAGTTGATTGAGCTGCTGCCAGAGGTCTTGATTTAAAACGGGGTTGCCAGTGGCGGTTTTCCAGCCCTTTTTTTGCCAACCTTTAATCCATTTAGTGATGCCGTCGATGACATATTTACTATCGGTAAAAAGGCGCACTGGTTCTGGCTGGGGACAGTCGCGGACAAATTCGAGGGCCTGGATTGCGGCTTGCATTTCCATGCGGTTATTGGTGGTTTCGGGTTGGCGATCGCCCATTTCCAAAACGGTGCCATCGGTGAACTGGATCACCACTCCCCAACCACCGGGGCCGGGATTGCGAATACAGCCACCGTCGGTATAAATGCGGTCAATTGTGCGTTGTTGTGCCATGAAATGCGAGAAAAAGAACAATGGAGATGGGGACAGAGCAGTGGCCGCGCTTAATTATTCAGCCCAAGGATCTGTCGGTAGCGGTGAGGACGGGGCATTGAGCACTGCTTCGATGGCCTCTAAACGCTCTCGGGCCTGGACAAAATCCGGCACAAGATGCAAAACGCGACGGTAGTTGATTTGGGCGTTTTCTAGTTTGTTGAGTTGTTCTAGGGTGAGGCCCCGCTGGTACCAAGCTTCGGTGAGGTCTTCTTGCAATTCGATGGTGGTATTCCAGCTTTTGAGGGCTGCCTGCCATTGTTCAAGGGCCATGAGCACATAACTGTGATCGCGCCAAATGAGAACGTTATCGGGGGCTAACAGAATTGCTTGTTTGAGGGATTCGAGGGCTTGGTCATATTGCTTGAGGCGACCAAGGGCACTGCCCCGGTTATGCCACACTGCAGAAATTGTTGGATTGATTTCAATCACTTGATCCCAGTCAGCGATCGCCCCAACAAAGTCTCCTTGATCGGCCTTTGTCAGACCAGCCTGAAACAACGATTCAATGGTTTGGGGAGTGCCCTCAGTTGTGGTTTCCGTGATTTCTTGGGTAGTTTCCTCTGGCATCTCTTGGATCGGCGTTTCTGGTTCCTCTGGATTGATCGTTTCCGGCATTTCAGACAGGGGTTCCGCCGCCGTTTCCACTTCGGGGGTGACGACCGGTTCTACTGTTTCTGGGGATGCTTCTTGGGAATATTCTGGTACTGGGGTATTTTCTGGGGTTGTTTCTAACTCAGCGAGTTGATCGGCACCATCGTACTCCCAAATTTCAATGGTAATTTTCCCGCGTCCCGTGACTAATTGTTGTCCTGTATCCCCGAAAGCACGGGCGAAACGTTGTAACTTCGGCGAATTTTTAAAGGCATTACTGATGTAGAGCAATCGTGTGCCAATTTGTTGTTGTTGGGGGGGTTGTGCCTGTGCTAGTATTTGTGTACTGTAGCGTTCTAGCCATGCTTCCCAGGCGGTGACTTTGCCGCGAATCCCCAAATCAGCGATAAATACTTCTAGGCGGTCAGGCTGCCACCCGCGAGAGATACCCTGGAGGAGCTGCGCCAATAAAAATTCAAAATCTGCGTCGGTGAGGGGGGGAAGGTCTACGGTGGGTATTTGGCCCCGACCCTGAGAGGGAGAAAATAGCTTTTTTAACCAACCCGCCATATCCTTAATAATCCTTTTACTTGCTCTGGTCGTTCTTGTACTCACCCATTTTATGTTGTTAACCCCCAGATATTAGACATTGGACGTTAGATATCGATTCTTTATCGTTGCTGCTGGATCCATAACTGTTTACTGATCGCCGTCCTTTATCGAATTTTTCGTTGTTTCCCATGGCCTACGAACCGCTCCACCACAAATATCGTCCCCAGACTTTTGCGCAGTTGGTTGGTCAAGAGGCGATCGCCACAACCTTGAGTAATGCCCTCGAACAGCGACGCATTGCCCCAGCCTATTTGTTCTCAGGGCCACGGGGGACGGGGAAAACCTCCAGCGCGCGGATCTTGGCTAAGTCTCTAAATTGTCTAAATGCAGCCCAACCGACGCCCCACCCTTGTGGCGAGTGTGAAGTTTGTCGGGCGATCGCCAACGGGTCAGCCTTAGATGTGATTGAAATTGACGCGGCGAGTAATACGGGCGTTGATAATATTCGCGAACTCATCGAGCGATCGCAGTTTGCCCCAGTGCAATGTCGCTACAAAGTTTATGTCATCGACGAATGCCATATGTTGAGTGTGGCAGCGTTCAATGCTTTATTGAAAACCCTCGAAGAACCCCCTGCCCACGTTGTATTTGTCCTGGCAACAACGGATCCCCAAAGGGTTTTACCAACGATTATTTCCCGCTGTCAACGGTTTGACTATCGGCGTATTCCCCTCGATGCGATGGTCGCCCACCTACGGAAAATTGCCCATTTAGAAAATATCGATATTCCCCTCGAATCGGTAACGTTAATTGCGCAAATTGCCAACGGAGGGTTGCGGGATGCAGAAAGTTTATTGGATCAACTGAGTTTATTGTCCGGTGAAATTACCCCTGATAAGGTCTGGGATTTAGTGGGGGCCGTGCCGGAGCGGGATCTATTGCAATTACTCCAAGTGATTCACAGCAATGATCCAGAGGCAGTTATTCAACAATGCCGGAGCCTGTTAAACCGAGGTCGGGAACCCCTGGTTGTGCTGCAAAATTTGGCGAGCTTTTATCTAAATTTGCTCATTGCCAAAACTGCCCCCCAACGGGGAGATCTGATCGCTGTGACCCAACCGACTTGGGAAATCCTGTGCCAGGAAGCCAACCAGTGGGAGCTTTCCACCATTTTGCAGGGACAGCAACACCTCAAAGAAAGTGAATATCAACTCAAAAATACGACCCAACCGCGTCTGTGGTTAGAAATTACCCTGTTGGGATTACTTCCCGCTGCTTTTGGACAGACCCAAACTACTCGAACCGCGACCACTCCTTTAAATACTCAGATCAATCTACAAACGCAGCCTACCGCGACACCGCCGACTTCTCCGCCACCTCCACAGGACATCCCCCATCCCTTTGGGGAAACACCCCCTGCAACCAATGGCCACGGCTCTGGAACGCCCCCCTCTCCGGTAGACACTCAAGTTCACCAAGTTCCTCCCAAACCCGAAGTTCCCCAAGTTCCGGCCCCTGTACCAGAAGCAAAGGCGATCGCCAAAGCGCCACCGTCCCAGGATGTAATCCCTCCAACGGTTCAGCCCACCGAGCCACCCCCTTTATCACCGTCACCTCCTGCAACCACCAGCCCGACAATTTCGGCCCTGGAACGGGAAGAATTGTGGCAAGGCATTGTGCGCCAACTGCCCCTGTTGAGCCAGTCTTTGTTTCGAGACCATGGCAAACTGCTCCAGCTTACGGATCACAGCGCTCTCATCGGCATTAAAAGCGCCAACTTACTCAAAATTGCCAAAAATAAAACCCTCCAGCTTGAGGCGGCCTTTGAGAAAATCTGTGGCAACCCCCTTAAGGTGACCTTACAAGTGGGCCATGGTTTAGAAAATGGCCAGGGAGGAACATCAGTAACCCCGATTTTATCTACGCCTGCACCAGCACCAACAGTTATTTCTCCGGCGCAAAATCCTATCGAGATGCCGCCGCCCCCGGTTGCGGAAACCCCGCAGCCCATGGCCCCACCGCCCCTAGGGTCGCCAACCAAACCAGCACCAGATCCAAAACCTCCGGAACCAACACCAACGGCGCACCGCAAAGCGGATCTCGGAGAGATCACCCCGCCAGCCCCAGCGGTTCCTCCCCTCGTTGAGTCAGCA
This sequence comes from Picosynechococcus sp. PCC 7002, assembly GCF_963860125.1. Lineage (NCBI taxonomy): Bacteria > Bacillati > Cyanobacteriota > Cyanophyceae > Chroococcales > Geminocystaceae > Picosynechococcus > Picosynechococcus sp. PCC 7002. The sequence continues at coordinate 1,788,117 of NZ_CAWLFA010000001.1, read as the reverse complement.
TCAGCGTCTGAACCCACAGCCACAGCAGAGATCCCAGAAACGACCGATGATATTCAGGCGATCGCCCAACAGTTTGCAGAATTGTTTGACGGAGAGGTGATCGAACTGACTCACTTTGTCCCCCCAGAAGAAACGGACGTGCAGGTTGTGCTTCCTCCCGAACCCGAAAAACCCCCACCACCTGTTCCCGAACCGCCGACCATCCCCGTTGTTCAAGGTCGTCCACCCGTGCCAGTGGCCCCAGACGATGAGATTCCGTTCTGAGAACCTCGTATCATTGATGGTGATGTCTCTTGGATGAAGCCCCTATGACTTTACAGCGCACGCCCCTCCATGACCTCGCCATTGCAGCGGGTGCCAAATTTGTACCGTTTTCCGGTTGGGAGATGGCCGTGCAATACAAAGGCCTAAAGGTGGAGCATCAGGCGGTGCGCACAGAGGTGGGAATGTTTGATATTTCCCACATGGGCAAGTTTCAGTTGGCTGGGGAAAACCTCATTGCAGCCATGCAAAAACTGGTGCCTTCAAATCTGGCACGACTTGCTCCCGGTCAAGCGCAATACACAGTGCTACTCAATGACCACGGCGGCATCATCGATGATGTGATCTATTATCACCAGGGCGATCGCCAGGGCTTTTTGATTGTGAATGCGGCCACCACCCAGAAGGATTGGGACTGGTTAACGCACCATTTGACAGCGCAGGGGATCACTTTAACCGATGTCTCCCAAGAAAATATCTTGCTGGCGATCCAAGGCCCCCAGGCGGAGAAAGCCTTGCAACCTGTTGTGGAAAATTTAGATTTGGCGACCCTAAAGCTGTTTAACCACGGCCAAGGACAAATTTTCGGGGAAACGGCTTTTATTGCCCGGACTGGCTACACTGGCGAAGATGGCTTTGAGGTGATGGTCGCGCCGACAGCAGGGAAAAAACTTTGGAGCGCTTTAATCGATGCGGGGGTGATGCCCTGTGGTTTGGGAGCACGGGATACGCTGCGACTGGAGGCCGGGTTACACCTCTATGGTCAGGACATGGACGACGACACAACCCCTTTGGAAGCGGGTTTGGGGTGGCTGATCCACTGGCAAGAAAAAGATGCGTTTATCGCTAAGGATATTTTGCAGACCCAAAAAGCAGCAGGTGTTCAACGGCGTTTGGTGGGCCTAGAGATGCAGGGGCGCGGTATCGCCCGCCATGACTATTCTGTTCTCGTCAATGGTGAAGCAGTGGGCCTTGTGACCAGTGGTACGATGTCCCCCACCCTCGAAAAGGCGATCGCCTTAGCTTATCTCCCGTTGGAATTTAGCAAAGTAGGTCAAGCTGTCACCGTAGAAATCCGCGGGAAACAGTACCCAGCCCAGGTGGTGAAAAAACCTTTTTATCGTGCCAGCAAAAAATAGCTGATCAGTTAGCGATATTTTTTGAGCAGATTTTCAGAATCCTGGGGGTCAAGGCCATCACCAAGGGCAGTCATGGCCCAGCCATTTTCCTCCCGACGTAACTCGGCCATCAACATCCCCGTTTTGCCTTGGTAGGTTTCCCCAGACAGTTTGTAATGGGCGATCTCTTGGTTGTTGCTCAGGTCAACGAGGCGCACGAAGGCATTTTTAATCTGGCCAAATTCCTGGCCCCGTTGTCGGCCTTGGTAAATGGTGACGGTAAACAACAGACTCTGGATCGTCGCAGGCACCTGCTCTAAATCGACAAAAATTTGCTCGTCATCCCCTTCGCCGGCGCCAGTGAGGTTGTCCCCTTGGTGGGCGATCGCCCCGGATTTGTGATTAAGATTGGCGTAATACACAAAGTCACTGGCACTGTTGAGTTTCCCTTGGGAATCTAAGCACAGAACCCCGGAGTCGAGGTCAATGCTACCGGCGGGCTTTTTAAAAATGCCGAAGAAACCGCCCCCTGAACTGCTGGTTGCCATGTCCCAGCCGAGGCCAAGCATCACTTTCTTGAGGCCAGGGGCTTCTTTTTTGAGGGAAATGCGGTTGCCTTTTTTCAGTTGAATTGCCATGGGCTTTTACCAAGCGAAACATCATTTAACAGAAGAACCAATGGGGGCGATCGCCGACAGTTTGAGATGGGGATGATCCCCTTGGATTTGGTGGAGATTCCACTCATTTTTAAAGAGAATCACGGGCCGTTCCCAAAGGTCTTTAACGATCATCGTGTTAAAAATTTTGCCCGCCTTTTCCAGGGCTTCCCAACCGTTCGTCACCCAGCGCGCCACACTGTAGGGGATCGGTTCAAGTCTACTATCCACGCCATATTCGCTTTTGAGACGATGTTGCACCACCTCAAATTGCAGTTGTCCAACGGCAGCTAAAATGGGTTCCCGTTTAAATTCATCGGCGGAATACATAATTTGTACGGCCCCTTCCTCCTGGAGTTCTTTGACTCCTTTTTGGAATTGTTTAAACTTCGAGGGGTTGGGATTTTTTAGATAGGCAAATAGTTCCGGTGAAAAGCAGGGAATACCTTCATATTCCAATTTTTTGCCGCAGTAGATCGTATCGCCAATGGCAAACACCCCCGGATTATTTAAACCGATTACATCGCCCGCATAGGCTTCTTCGAGGGATTCACGGCCCTGGGCAAAGAGCTTTTGGGGACGGGATAGACGCACTGTTTTTCCGGTGCGGGCATGGCTGACGGTCATATCCTTTTCAAATTTCCCGGTACAGACCCGCACAAAGGCAACGCGATCGCGGTGTTTGGGGTCCATATTCGCCTGGAGTTTAAAGACAAACCCAGTAAATTCGGGATAGGTGGGTTCTAAATCACCAAGGCTAGAGGCCCGTGGCTCCGGCTTCAGGGCATATTCCAGGAACGCACTGAGGAAGAGTTGCACCCCAAAATTGGTCATTGCACTGCCAAAGAAAATGGGAGTTTGCTTGCCCGCATGGATCGCTTCTAGGTCAAAGTCGGCACCAATTTCTTCGAGAATTTCTAATTCTTCCTGGAGTTGTTCGTAAAGATCTGCATCTAAAATACCTTCGAGGGCCGGATCGTCAATTTTATAAACGGTTTCCGTGGCGGCCTTGGTGCCGTGGGCTGTCCGTTCAAATAAATGCACTTTCTTGAGGCGACGGTCATAAACTCCCTGGAATCTGTCTCCCATGCCAATCGGCCAATTTACCGCATAGGTTTGCAGACCCAATTCCTGTTCAATTTCATCGAGGAGTTCGAGGGGTTCCCGCCCCGGACGGTCTAATTTGTTGATAAAGGTAAAAATGGGCAGCGATCGCAGTTTGCAGACTTCAAATAATTTCCGAGTTTGGGTCTCCAGACCCTTGGCCGCATCCACCAGCATTACCGCATTATCCGCCGCTGCGAGGGTACGGTAAGTATCTTCACTAAAGTCTTGGTGACCAGGGGTATCGAGCAGATTAATTTGGTAACCGTTATACAAAAATTGCAGCACCGTCGAGGTAATGGAAATCCCCCGTTGTTGCTCCATCTCCATCCAGTCAGAGGTAACTTTGCGCTGTTCGCGACGGGCTTTGACGGCTCCGGCTTCGTGAATGGCACCTCCGTATAACAAGAGTTTTTCGGTGAGGGTGGTTTTACCCGCGTCGGGGTGGGAGATGATCGCAAAATTCCGTCGCAATCGGACGGCTTCTTCTAGCTCTGTGTGCAATTCTGTCGCCATAAATCTGGTCTGGGGTTTGTGCTTCTGGATGAATGGTGCGTCTACAATTGTACTGCTTCAATCTCCCCCAGAAAGTCCTCTAGGCTTTTCCCGGCGAGAAAATCTAGGGTTTCAACCTCGGAAAAATGCTGATGGGGTGGGCAATGGGGACAAATTTGGCGATCGCCATGGTGCAAAGGCGTACCATCTTGAAGGTATTGCTCTAAATCCCGTTGCAGTTGGGTCAGCAGGGCGACCAGTTCAGTGTGGATGTGCTGATGCCAAGTCTGATCATATTGAAATGTCAGGGATTGGGGCGCTTGACCTGGGGCGATAAACCAGTAAGTCATCACGAGTTGCTCCGGCTGATAACCCGTGGTCTCGGCCATGACATAAAGATAGAGCTTCGTTTGCCAGTGGTCTTTTAGATCATCGCTTTGGCGGGGTTGACGGTAGGTTTTCCAGTCGTAAATTTGGAGGGTCTCAGCACCAAAATTGATCCAATCACAAATAATCGTGAGCAGAAAATTGCCCATCATCAGGGTGCGGCGGTATTCGGCGGCAGTTTGTTGCTGTTGGTCGAGGAGTTGGGGTTGGGCGGTGAGCAGGGCTTGGAGACTCTGGTGGAGATTGGAGTCTGTGGTAATTTGCGCTGGGGGCAAGCCTAGCTGGAGTTGTTGCATCGCCTGGTGAAATCGGATGCCCCATTGCTGATTTTCCAGATAATCTGGGTTGTTGGGAGCCGTCAGTTGCTCTAGATAAAGGGCTTGGAAGGCTGGCGGGCAGCGTTGGAAGCGTTCGAGATGGGCTTGGGATAGATAAAACATTTACAGAGCCAAAGTTTAGGAGAAATTTTGCAACAACGCTATGGGAACAAACTAGCCATTGATCGAGGACTGGATCCTGTTGACAAACAAAAAGATTGCACTATCGTCAAACAAAAACTCACTTCAGAAAAAACTTCGAAAATAATCTTAGTCAAAATAACATATCATCTGATTCAGATTCGAAGTTGACAATTTTTTTGATTTGGTTTTTATTATCCAGATATATTGAATTTTGATTTTGGGGATTTAATCTAAGAGCATTTTCAAAATCTTGTAATGCCTCTGTGTATTTCTCCAGGCGATAGCATGCAACACCTCGCATATTGTAGTATCCAGAGCAATTATGGTATTCAGAATTTAAGTACAACTTAATTAACTTGTTTAGCCTAATTGCTTCACCATAGTCTTCTATTGCTTCACTGTATTTTTTTAAACAATAGTACGAATCGCCTCTGAGTCGATAAAAAACATCATCATTGGGATCTAGCGATATAGCCTTACTGAAGTCTGTTATGGCAAACTCATATTTCCCCATATCATAATGTGTTAGACCCAAATCCAAACACACAAACAATGCATCGTTCTCACTTGATTTTTTGCTGACGAGAGCATTAAGTAATTGGTCTATTTGAGCCTCACGTAAACCGTCAAGATAATCAATGTTTTTGGGGTGAAACAATTCACTTATTGAAGCATGTTTTTGTTCAAAAGAAAAATCGTAAATTTGTGATTTTGATATTGTATTTTTGTTAAATTTTGACTGATTTTCTTCTCGCATTACCTTGAGTCGTTTGATCTGTTCAGCATGAGCTGATCTAAGGGATTCCTTTAAGGATTCACATGTTGTTGCAATACTCTCTGAAAAGATATTCTGGAATTCGTTGGATAGTATTGTCGGCTCGTAGTAAAAATTAAAGCTCAAAAAATATAGATCTTTGATATAAACAATGAGGATTTTTTGGATATAAGAAATTGTTTCCTCAATTTGGAGAATGGCTTCTTCCTGGTCATCTGATTGTTTAAAAATCTCAGACATATCCCAAGCAGGAGGCTGAATTATTATATTTTCTTCGTCTCCCATTCCCCAAAAGACACCACTAAAATAGATCCGATTACGGATAATCTTGGTTGAGAGAATTAGAGTTGGAATACTATTTAGGATTTTTTGTACCCTAGGAATATCAGTATCTTCGATTGGACTTTTAAAATAGTCGCAGTAAACTTCTAATTCTGATCTAGGAATATGTTCATTTAGATCAAAAAGACTACTTTTGATTTGCTCATGGAGAACATCAAGACAAAAAAGATCATTGCCTACAATTTTTGGGCGCGAGACCAAAGTCAGCAGTCGATGCTTAAACTCTTTTGGTTGCAGTAAATCTTCTGTTTCCTCTCGATTTAATTTGGAGTTCCAGTTGCTTAAATCCCACTGCTGTAAGATTTGGCGATTTTGCTGGCTAAATTTTTCTCGATGCCATTGCTCCATCAGCGACAGCTTTAATTGCTCCAGTTCTTTAACTTGCTCTAGCTCCTGGGCTTTTAACTCTGCAATACGCTGATTATGTTGAGCGGCATTATCAATGAGTTGCTGCTGCTGTTGATAATTTAGTTCCTTCCATTTTTCCTCCTGCAAAATCATTTGACCTTGCATCTTTGTAGAAGCAAAGACTAATTGCTTTAACTCAGCTTCCCTTTTTTCTTGCTGGATTACATATTGCTGTAATAGCTTTTGATATCGATCGTCTTTTTCAATGGCAACAGGCGTTGCTGGTGTGATACTCGAACTATTCTTTTTTGTAAATTTGTCAAATAATGTTTTTCCCGCTGCAAGACCAACTCCTGAAAGAACACCACCGATCAGTGGCGCAATTAGTGGCAAAACCATTTTTTATTCTCTAAAACAGTGATTAAGTTAAAGTAAATCTTCAAAAACATTTCCGAGACTCGCGAGGAAGTCTTGAAACACATCCGCGACACCATCACCGTCAGTATCAACTGCTTCTAACCATCCATCACCATCGGCATCCGCATCAAAAAAGCCTGGAATGCCATCGCCATCTACATCCGTATCGAGATTATCTGCAATGGTTCCATTGGGGTCTGTTCTCCAATGACCATCAACGACAGTGCCATTGCCACGAACATAGGATTCTATCCATTGCAGATCAGGCTTACCTTCGTAAATAGGCTCGTTAATGAAATCCGTCATAATGGCACCAGAACTAAGGAAAGTAGGTGTAGATTTTCCAATTATAACCAGTTAATTTAGGTCATACACTAAACCAGCAGAAAAGTTAGGCAATATTTACACTAATAGATTGGTAAATTTCCCAAAATTCTTTTCTGGCAAGGCTTTCAACCTCTCCGGTGATGGAAATTAGCAACGAATGGTCGCCTTTTTCCCTAGATTACAAAATCGGACATGAATTTTAGGGGAAAAGATTTGCCCAGCGATTGAGGGCCGGGTCCTGCTGACAAATGGCGATCGCCTGGGCGCGCACATTGCGGATATCGTTGATCGTGCCTGCTGCGGGATTTGTCCGCACATCCATACAAGCACAACCATAGCCGTAACTGCCGACATTGGTCACCACCCACTGATCCGGCGCAAAATTCGGCCAGTCCCAATCTGTTGCTACCTGATGTCCCCCTTGGACGCCAATGATCCATTCACGGTCTGCATCATAGAGAGAAATATTGCCTGGGGTCGGATTCGAGAACCAACCGCAGCGGGTTTCAAAGCTGGTGGAGGTTTGGGCAATGGGTTGTGGTGGCGATTGCGGTTGTGCCTGGGATTGTGGTTGCGGCGGTCTTGATGTTGCGATGCCGCCACCTGTGCCCGTTTCAGCAACGCTCTCATCACTAGCCCCAGAACGGGTTGCCGTATTGCCTGGTGGATCTTGGGTAGTCACGTCTTCTGTCGGGGGAGTTTTCGGATTAGATCCAATGGTTACTTCACAGGCGCTTAAACCCAACAACACAGCGACAATCCCTAGCCGATAAATGTGCTTCACCATGGGTAATCTTCTCCAACGTTTCCAGTGATTGATGAAAAACTGTCTATTTCAAAAAGTGGTTCTCTAATTATCTAGCATCACCTGAGTTTCTTTCAAATAAATTTTTACTTGATTTTTTGGAATCAAGAAGATTAAAGATTCAAGTTTTTTAAATTATCAGATAATACTTGACTTGACTGTAAATATAAAAAAAACAAATCACGCCTTGCCTAAAATAACAAATATCGACCAAGGACATTCTTTTGGTAGTTGGCGTACAGCAGCTTTATTTTCTTTTTTAAGAATTTTGATAGCACCTTGGTAAGCTGATTTTAATTGTATCTCCATTTCTGCTGGGTCTAGCTCCTGGGAATCTAGCATTTTGATTGCTTGGATTTTCTTGCGGGTAAAATCAATAATGACCTTCAGGTTATCAAGATCTGGGTCAAGTCTATATTCTGACTTTAATAAAGCGACCAATAAAACTTGTAAATATTGCTGCAATTCTTGCTGTTTTAATATCGCTGATTCATCCTAGGCAAACCACTGATCTAATTGGTCTTTTGCGGCGGTTCGATGTTCTGGTTTGATATGTTGAAAAAATGTTCCAAGGGTAATAATGAGAGCACTAAAATCATCTCCATAACCCACCACTGGCAGAAAATCAGTGACCGCATCCAGGGGCATGATGAAATAAGCCAGTACCGCAATGATCGCCCCTTTGATCTGAATCGGTGTTTCTGGATCTTTCAAGCAAAAGTACAAAACCAAGGCATTTTCCAGGATCGGCTTGCCGATGTTACGGGGTTGTTTCTTGATCTTTGCCCAAAAGGAAGGTTCATCAAATTGGCGATCGCTTGGCGACATCTTTTCTCCTGTGGCCCTATTTCCCATTGTGCCCGATCTTTTTCCGAGGCGAGAATAAAGGCGATCGCCCCTAAAAAAATCCCTGGCCCTCCTAGGCAGCAACCCATCCACTCGGAGGTTAAAATAAGCCACTGACCCTTACAACACGGAGAACCAAGAGTGGAAACGCGATACAGTGCCGCTGATATTGAAGCGAAATGGCAACAACAATGGCTAGAGCTTGGCTTAGACAAAACCCCTAGCCAAAGTGACAAGCCAAAATTTTACGCTCTGTCGATGTTTCCCTATCCCTCCGGCAAGCTCCACATGGGTCATGTGCGCAACTATGTGATCACCGATGTCATTGCCCGCTACAAAAGAATGCAAGGCTATCGAGTGCTCCATCCCATGGGTTGGGACGCTTTCGGGCTACCCGCAGAAAATGCCGCCATCGACCGGGGGATTCCGCCCGCAAAATGGACGTATCAAAATATTGCTCAAATGCGCGAGCAGCTTAAACAGTTGGGCCTTTCTATCGACTGGGATCGAGAAGTTGCCACTTGTTCCCCCGACTATTACAAATGGACGCAATGGCTCTTTTTGCAGTTTTACAAAGCCGGATTAGCCTACCAAAAAGAAGCGGCAGTAAATTGGGATCCCATTGATCAAACGGTTTTGGCGAATGAACAGGTAGACGCGGAAGGCCGTTCCTGGCGGTCGGGGGCGATCGTTGAGAAAAAATTGCTGCGCCAATGGTTCCTCAAGATCACCGACTACGCCGAAGAACTCCTCCAGGATCTCAATACCCTCGACGGTTGGCCGGAGCGGGTGAAATTAATGCAAGAAAATTGGATCGGTAAATCCACCGGGGCGCACCTAGAATTTCCTGTTGTCGGTAGCGATGAAAAAGTCGCAGTCTTTACGACTCGCCTGGATACGGTCTTTGGGGTCACCTACGTTGTCCTCGCGCCGGAACATCCCCTCGTGGCCCAGGTGACAACGCCCGCACAAAAAGCTGCCGTGGATGCGTTTATCGCTGAGGTGAGCCAGGAAAGCGAACAGGATCGCACCGCCGATGATAAACCGAAAAAAGGGGTGGCAACCGGAGGGATGGTAACGAATCCTTTCACTGGGGAAGAAGTGCCGATTCTGATCGCAAACTATGTGCTGTATGAATATGGCACAGGGGCAGTGATGGGGGTTCCGGCCCATGATAGCCGTGACTGTAAGTTTGCTAAGGAAAATAATTTACCGATCAAAATGGTGATTATCCCGGAAGGGGGCGACGCGACGGCGGTACTCACAGAGGCTTACACCGAGGCAGGCATTATGGTGAATAGCGGTCAGTTCGATGGCCTAGTTTCTACCGAAGGGAAAAAGGCGATCGCCAAATTTGCCGCTGAAAATGGTTTCGGTCGAGAACAAATTCAATATCGTCTGCGGGATTGGCTAATTTCTCGACAGCGGTACTGGGGCTGCCCGATCCCGATGATCTACTGCGATGATTGCGGTGTGGTGCCGGTGCCCGACAGTGATCTCCCCGTCGTATTGCCCGAAGATGTGGAATTTTCGGCGCGGGGTGGTTCGCCCTTGGCCCAGATGGCAGATTGGCAAGCGGTGGACTGTCCCTGTTGCGGGAAAGCGGCCCGCCGGGAAACGGATACGATGGATACCTTTATTGATTCGTCCTGGTATTTTCTGCGCTACACCGACGCCAACAATACCGAAAAACCCTTCGCCCTCGACCCAGTTAACGATTGGATGGCGGTGGATCAATACGTGGGCGGCATTGAACACGCGATTCTCCATCTGCTCTACTCCCGCTTTTTTACAAAGGTGGTGCGCGATCGCCAACTGGTGAGCGTAGATGAACCCTTCAAGCGTTTGTTAACCCAGGGGATGGTGCAGGCATTAACTTACAAAAATCCGCGCACGAATAAATATGTACCCGCTGATCAAGTTGACCCCAATGATCCCAAAGATCCAGAAACCGGCGAACCGCTCACAGGCTTCTACGAAAAAATGTCGAAGTCGAAATACAATGGCGTCGATCCAGCGTTGGTCTTAGACAAATACGGCGCAGATACGGCGCGGATGTTCATTCTCTTTAAAGCGCCCCCCGAAAAGGATCTAGAGTGGGACGATGCCGATGTGGAAGGGCAATTCCGCTTTTTGAACCGGATTTGGAATTTAGTCGCTGGCTACGAAGCGGCAGAAACTAGCGTTAAAGCGACAGGCGAACTCTCTAAGGCAGAAAAAGATCTACGTCGGGCTGTCCATACTGCGATTAAAGAAATCCAAGAAGACCTCGAAGGGGATTACCAATTTAATACGGCGATCGCCGAACTGATGAAGCTCAATAACGCGATCAAAGACGTGAAATGCGTGGATTCCCCTGTGTACAAAGAGGCGATCGAAACGCTGATTTTACTGCTGGCTCCCTTTGCGCCCCACATCGCCGATGAACTTTGGTCAAATCTCGGTCACAGTGAATCGATCCACACCGTTCCCTTCCCACAGTTGGATGAAACAGCCCTGACAGTGGACGAAATTACCATCGTGATCCAAATCCTCGGTAAAACCCGGGGGACAATCCAAGTACCAGCAGGGATTAGCAAAGCGGATCTAGAGAAAACTGCCACAGCTTCCGACATTGCCCAACGCTATATTGCGGGCAAAGAAATTAAAAAAGTGATCGTTGTCCCGAACAAATTGGTGAACTTTGTCATTCCTAAGTAATCACCCACAATTGAGTTCTTAGGAAATAGAGGGTTCCGTGAAAATTATCTCACTGGCCCTCTTTTTTTATGTGGCTTCCTTAGCTAATCCCAGCACCGGGCATAAAAAACTCTCCCTTCATCCACAACAATGATGGGGAGAGCCTCAAAAGCTCAATGGGATCTTCAAAAGAGGCCAAACCTTAGCCCGTCATCGAGCGGCAGACAAATGCTCTGGCATCGGGACATTGGCGCGATAGTGGGGATCAATCCAAGCTTTGGGGAGCGATTCCCCCGAAGGAAAAATCAATTCAGCTTTCGGATAAAATTCCGGGTCTTGCATTTCTTCCCCGGCATGGGCACGGGCCCAAACTTTCGTTTTGAACGGATCCCATAATTCGGGCAGGTTCAGCACTTCGATCAAGACCTGTTCTGGGGCGTGGTTGAGAAACATCGGAAACCTCCGTGGCAACTTCAAAGTGGTTGAGGTGCAACAAGGCTCAGGCGTGTCTGGGATTTATCGACAAAATCTACGTTTCATTTAAGGTTAATCAGCTTAATATCTGGCCTAAGCCCAGGATTGATTAAGGAAAAGGCGATCGCCTTTCGGCAGCAGCTTTTATCTTATTTGCCAGGTCAAAAAGCAGAAAAATCAAGCGTTACTGCCCCCTAATCTACCTCTAGCATGGCATTTCCGCCGCTAAAACGCCGTGCTTTATGAATTTTTCTAACGGTTACAGCCCCGTATCTTGTTGATTCCCATCGACCCGAAACAAGCTCTACAATGGCAATACTTTTGCTTAGAATGAGCCCATGACAAAGAGCGTCATCGAAATTTTATCCGCCGAGGAGATGCGTCGCACCATCACCCGTCTCGCCTCACAAATTGTCGAAAAAGCGGGGGATTTGACTGATTTAGCCTTGCTGGGAATCCATACCCGTGGTGTTCCCCTTGCTGAAAATATCGCCAAGCAAATTGAAACCCTCGAAGGCATTGCGGTGCCCGTCGGTGCCCTTGATATCACGTTTTATCGCGATGACCTCGACCAAATTCGGGTACGCACACCCTCAAAAACAGATATTCCCTTTGATCTGAATGGCAAGAATCTCGTCCTAATCGATGATGTGATTTATAAAGGTCGCACCATCCGCGCCGCCCTCAATGCGGTGAATGATTATGGTCGCCCGGAGGTAATCCGTCTAGCGGTTTTAGTTGACCGGGGTCACCGCCAACTGCCGATTCAGCCAGATTTTACCGGGAAAAAGCTCCCCACCGCCAAAGAGGAAAAGGTCAAAGTTTATCTCCAGGATTTGGATGGCCGTGATGCCGTAGAACTGATCAAATAGACAGCAAAAAAGGTGCATCGCAATTTCTACAACACACCTTCTCGCTTCATTTCAAAAAGAAATCCTAGTGGAGGAAATGGCGGGAACCCGTGAACATCATGATTAGGCCCAATTCATTGGCTGCCTTGATCGAATCTTCGTCCCGAATGGAACCACCCGGTTGAACGATCGCCTTAATCCCTGCTGCGGCCGCACTGCGCACAGAGTCATCGAAGGGGAAGAAGGCATCACTCGCAAGATATGCTCCTTGGGCTTTTTCTCCCGCCTGTTCAAAGGCAATTTTTGCGGCACCGACTCGGTTCATCTGACCAGCACCCACACCGACGGTGGCCCGATCCTTGGAAACGAGAATTGCGTTGGATTTAACGTGCTTGCAGAGCTTCCAGGCGAAGAATAATTCCGCAAGATCCGCTTCACTGGGTTGCTTCTCCGTGACGCACTGCCAATCCTTGGGGTCTTCAATCTGGGTATCGGCATCCTGGGCCAAAAAACCCCCGGCGATCGCCTTTAGGGTTTGGGTCGGGCCAGTGAGCAGATCGGAGAGGGTTAAAACCCGCAGATTTTTCTTCTTCGCAATGATTTCCCTGGCTTCGGGGGTACAGTCGGGGGCAACCACACATTCTAAAAAGACTTTCCCCATGGCTTCAGCGGTGGGGCCATCAAGGGGTTTATTTAGGGCGACAATACCGCCAAAGGCAGACACAGAATCGGCGGCAAAGGCTTTTTCGTAAGCTTCTTGTAACGTTGAACCCAGGGCGACACCACAGGGATTGGTGTGCTTGAGAATGGCCACAGCAGGATCCCCATCGGGAAATTCGGCAATGATCCGTCGTGCCGCTTCGAGATCCACGAGGTTGTTGTAACTAAGTTCCTTGCCCTGGAGTTTTTCAGCGGCGGCCCAACCACTAACTTGGGTGCCGGTCTTGTACCAAGTGGCCTTTTGGTGGGGGTTTTCGCCGTAACGGAGGGTTTGGACGGCTTCCCCGCTGAGCCCTAAGCGTTGGGGTAAGTCAGCTTCAGCATTCACCGTGCTAGCAAAATAACTGGAAATGGCCTGGTCATAGGCACAGGTGAGGGCAAAGGTTTCCCCGGCCATGCGTTGCCGAAATTCAATCGTGGCAGTGCCGCTGTTATTGCGCAGTTCCGTTAAATATTCGTCGTAATAGCGGGGATTAGAAATGACCGTAAGGCTCCCAAAGTTTTTCGCCGCTGCCCGGAGCATTGCGGGGCCACCGATATCAATTTGTTCAACGGCTTCGGGAACAGTTACACCCGCTTTGGCAATGGTCTGCTCGAAGGGATAAAGGTTAACCGCGACGAGGCTGAGGGGCCGAATATTATTGTCGTCTAAGTCTTGTAAATGTTCGGGGAAGTCCTGACGAGCGAGGATGCCCCCGTGGATCTTGGGATGGAGAGTTTTCACACGGCCACCGAGGATTTCTGGGGAACCGGTGTAATCGCTGACTTTGGTGACGGGGACGCCTGCATCCTTGAGGGCTTTGGCGGTGCCGCCGCTACTGATGATGTCAAATTCAAATTCTTCTACGAGTTGTCGGGCAAATTCGACGATGCCAGTTTTGTCTGAGACGCTCAATAGTGCTAAACGACGTGCCATATCCGCGATTTCCTTATGTGAACCAGCGTCCCATCATACGCGATCGCCTAAACTTTCTTCAAACGATTACGGGGGCATCTGTCAGGAAGGATTAACAGCCCTCAGCAGTGCGGCAACCCTGCACCCATTCGCTTGTGCCTCCGGCAAAAAATTCCTTTTTCCAAATCGGGGCATTGTGTTTGATCGTATCGATGCCATAGCGACAGGCCGCAAAGGCTTCAGCCCGGTGGGGACAACTGGCGGCGACGAGGACGCTAATTTCACCAATTTCTAGCTTGCCGATGCGGTGGTGAATCACGACCCGATTTGTGTCGGGCCATTGTTGGCGGATGTCGTGGGCGATCTGCTGAAAAATGGCGATCGCCATTGGTTCGTAGGCTTGGTATTCGAGATAATGAACAGCTTTGCCATCGCTGCGATTCCGGACGGTACCGCTCATCACCACCACGGCCCCACTACCGGGGTCTTCGGCGAGACGGTACACCGTATCAAAGGAGAGGGGAGCAAAGGCGATCGCAAACTGATCGTGGGGATAGGTGGGGACGCGCATCGGGTTTCATCTAAAAGCTTATGCTAGTCTAAAGGACGGTTCTTTCTTGATGCAAAACGTCTATGGCTTCGCAACTCCGGGTTTTTGTGCCTGATCATCCCCTCCTCAAGCATTGGTTGGCGATCGCCAGGGAAACCAATACCCCCACCCCCCTGTTTAAAACGGCCATGAAAGAACTGGGGAAATGGCTCACCTACGAAGCCTGTCGCTATTGGTTGCCCACCCTCGATGCAGCCGTTGAAACCCCTCTCGCCCAGGCCCCAGCCACCTTAATCCATCCCCAAACACCGATTATTGCAATTCCCATTCTGCGGGCCGGACTTAGTTTGATGGAAGGAGCCCAGGAGGTAATCCCCAACATTGCTGCCACCTACCACCTCGGCTACAAGCGAGACGAAGCAACCCTTGAAGTGGCTTGCTATCTAAATAATTTGCCAGCGCAATTTGCCCCAGAAACTCGTCTACTGCTCCTCGATCCGATGTTGGCAACAGGGGGGACGATCACGGCGGCCATGGCTGAAGTGACAAAACGCGGCATTGCCATGGAGAATGTGCGCATTATTTCTGTGGTTGCGGCTCCGCCAGCTCTCCAGAAACTGAGTCTAGACTATCCCGCCCTACAAATTTATACGGCGATGATTGACCAAGAACTAAATGATCAGGGCTTTATCGTGCCCGGTCTCGGGGATGCCGGCGATCGCACCTTTGGTACCCACTAAACCCTAATGCTGCTGACTCGCAAAGAGACAACGAACAAATCTCCAGGCAAGGGTCATTCCCTGGTAAAAATCTTTGCAAACGCACCCTAGTCAAGAGCGATCCCCAACCGTTAAGCTTAAGGTAGCACTAAGAAGAATCAAGGGTTTTGATTTCCTATGAGTCAACGCGATGGATTTGGGACGGGGTTCCTGTTAGGCACTATTTTTGGTGGTGTTGTGGGGGGCATTGCCGGGGCGATCGCCGCTTCGAAAGTCAAAGACAATCGCGCCCCGCGTCAGACCGAGTGGTCAGAGGAAGAAGAACCCCTCAGCTTTGACACCGAAGAAGGGATGGAAATGGCCCGTCGCAGCCTTGAAAATAAAATTGCCCAATTGAACGGTGCCATTGACGATGTGCGCCAACAAATGACGGTGTTGCATCCTCACAATGGTCAGGAGCCATTGAACCCCAATTCTTGATATCCGTACCCAAGCAATTTTGCAACATCGGTTAAGATGAACGACAAAGACCCCATTGTCAGGTCTTCAGTTTTTTACACGGTAACAGGAATATGGCAGCCGAACTATTACGAGTCAGCCTCGGAAACTTTATCCAGATTTATCTTCTGCTTCTCATTGTCCGCATTCTTCTCAGTTGGTTTCAGACCGCAGATTGGGCAATGCAAGTGATGGGTTTTCTGAGCCCTGTGACCGACCCCTACCTTAACCTGTTCCGCTCGTTTATTCCGCCCCTGGGAGGCTTGGATCTATCTCCTATTGTGGCAATTTTCTTACTCCAGGCGGTTGGTGGCGTCCTGGGCGGTGGTGCTTTATTCTAAACAGCCTAAACTTTCGGCGATCGCCCCCATTGTGATTTTCTCCAGTTGGGGGCATCTGCTTTGACAGATTTTTTCAAGTTTTTTCCACAAAAACAGTTCTTTTTCCACAAAAATCCGAAAGTTTTCCACAAGAAACCCGACTAAACCTTAAGGAAACATAAAGAATCTTTTTGGCGATCGCCATCATCATCGAGGAAAAATTAGCCACAGAGAAATAAATGTTTATTCTTCCGTGCGACAAAAAAAGTGGTGGGTCTTCAAGGACGTTTCTTGCTTCAGTGAATTAATCTGATAAACTTTGCAACTCATCAGCAATCAAATTTTGCCACTCTTCATCACAGTGAGTCTGTAAGTGAATCGATGCAACGAGGAGTTCCGACAAGATTTTTCCCCGTTGGCGATCGCTCAAATCAGTAAGCTGCAATTGATGAATGAGAGAAATAACCTGTTGGCACTCTTCTTGAAGCTCCAAGAGCAATATATTTAAGGTTTCATTTTGAGTGTTGATTTTTTTTCGAAAATCCACATTAGTTTTTCCCCAATCATTCACTGTCGGAATTTTATCGAGGGACACAAACGATGCCCAAACCTGCCATCTGTCGAATGTGCTCATCAAAGGCAAAAATTTCTGGTATTTGCAGCCGTTGAGACATAACTAACAACGAGCAGTCTGTGTAGCTCCATTTCTTATCGTCGTATTTTCTGAAGGTTTCCCAAATGGCATCATCATCGCTGTCGGATAAATGACAATATTGATGTTCTGTTCGTAGAACTTCACCTAGTTGCACTGAAGCCTGGCTAGAAACTCTTGTACGAAACCATGTCACAGTTTCATCAAAGACTGTTTCTAAGATTATCCATTCTTTTTCTGGATGACTCACGATATATTTTCTGGCGGTTTGGTTATGAGTTTCGGTTTTGACGAAAAAGGCAATCAATGCAGAAGTATCAACAAGGATTTTTGGTTTGGACATTTCTAATATAAGTCTTGATCCAAATTTTCTGCATAGTTCGTTGCACCTGTTTCATCTGTTGACTCTGAAGGATGAGAATTTGTCACCTCAAAAGCTCCACATAACTCCCATGTCTTTGTCTTTGCAAGAGATCTTTTTTCTAAATATTCACTGATTGCTTCCAAAAGAAGACTTTGAAGAGGTTGATCTTGCTCTTCTAACTTTTGCATTATATCGTCTGGTATGTCCACTGTAAGTTGACTCATTCCTACTATTAAACCTTAAATCTATTGACTACTATTTTCAATCAACTCAGAAAAAGTTTCTATCCGCTTTCGCGAAAGCATTTTTTTATATGATGACAATATAGATTTGGATAGGTCATTTATCTTATCCGTCTTTTTAAATACAGATTTAAAATCATAATCTTGACCTCCACGTTCTTCAAATTCTGCATTTAAATCAATAATTAAATCGCTAATTATTCGGCTAATTGCAAACTCCATTTTTCTCTCTTGAGTGCTGGACGAGAAAAAATCCTCTGGATGTTTACAAAATTCCTTTCCTTCTTCATCAAGTTCAAGAACTTGACGCAGCAAGTAGAGCAAAAAGAATTTTGTTATTTGATATCCAGCAAATATAGATGGGTTAACTTGACTTAAACTATTACTGACAATGTTAAATATTTTAAATAAAGCGACAATTCTTGCACCATTTACTTCTGGTCGTGAGAAGATTTCTTGATGCCAATCATCAAAAATACGCCCTGGTCTTTGAACTCTGGAGGGCAGCTTGAGATCGAAAGCAAGCATTAGCTGTCCAGCAAGAGTGTTATCAATAATTTTTTGATTATCATCGACTTGAGCTTTTTTTGTTTCTCCTGTCTTGATTTGATATACAAAGTCAGAAAAATTTGTATTGATTTCTTGCTGCAAACGTACTTGAGTAGGTGTGTTTGAGCGGAAATCTCTTGCTCTAATACCATTTTGATTATTACTATTGTAAGTGATTTTTGATATCAAATCAGACTCAGAAGGAACTTGAATAAGACGAGCTAAAATCCGCAAGTCCTCTGTAATACTTTCTTTGTTTTTATAAAGGCATGAAACACTTTGACACCCATTAACAATCGAATAGTTTTTGATTTTTATTTTATCTTTTTCGGATGTGTCAACACTTTCACAAATAATTGTGATGCCATTATGATAGAGCAGAAAATTGATATGCTCAGAAGAATCTTTAATACTATTGCTTATATCTTTGTTGACTTTTGTTTTATTGCTACCCAATGATTTTCTTAAATTCAATTCGAAAATTTGCTGATTTTCAATCCCTTCCATCTTTACCAAATCTATAGCCGAAAGAGGGGCAATTACAATCTTTACTGAGTTTTTTACATAAAATTCTGCATGATCAAATCCATAAACATCAAAAGATAATTGTTGTGTCTTTGGTATTGCTTTTTCACTGGAAGTATAATTTTCAACAATCAAATCTTTGTCCCATACGACCAAAGATAAATCACTGTTAGAGAATGTATCTAATAGAAGCTTTGCATTATGATCTTTATTGATATTTGTAATGAAAACTCCACGCACAGTAAAGTCTGGTGATAAAAAATATTCTTTGTTGTTTTCTAACAACCCTTTAAGCTGTACATTATGTGTATTTTTTATGAATTTCTCTAGGTCAATATCATTCTTGACTTGACGAAGACTACCGATGAATTCTTTAAGTTGTGAATCCCCAAGAGTTTTTGTTGGAGTTTTGACTATTTTAGCTTGAAATATATCAATAATTTCTTCGTTGTGATTTATATATATTCCATCAATTCCTTTGTCTCCACTACCATCGCAAACTATATTTTGAACATCCATTTCTTCAAGCCTATAAATATTTATTAGAAACCAATAAAGAAATGCAGTAGACTCTGTTCTTCCTTTTATTATGTATGGCTTGATATGTGTAACAAGGCTTGAATAGTCTATGTTGATATCTGTTTGCATTTCTGATATTTTTCTTTCTTAGGATAAAAATGATAATTAAATTATAGGCTAATAAAAGGTGAATCAATGATGATTCACCTTAATTATAAAATCAGATTCCTATATTTTTACTTCGCGCCTACAGGCATACCGAGGAGATCTTCGATCTTCGGCATATCCTCAAGGGCAATCACGCGACCCTCATCCTCAAAGCCATCAATCTCATTGAAATTGAGATAACGGTATAGATCACCCTTAAACGGATCAATCTTCTCAGAGACGATCGCCTGATATTCTTCCACAGTGGGAATCTTGCCGAGGAGCGCACAAACCGCTGCTAACTCCGCCGAACCAAGGTAAACTTGCGCCCCCTTGCCCATCCGGTTATTGAAGTTCCGGGTCGAAGTAGAGAAAACTGTTGCATTATCTTCAACGCGGGCTTGGTTCCCCATACAAAGAGAACAGCCGGGCATTTCCGTCCGCGCTCCTGCCGCCGCGAAGACACCGTAAACCCCTTCATCCCGGAGTTGCTTTTCATCCATGCGCGTGGGTGGACAAATCCAGAGACGACCTTTGACAACACCCGCCCCTTCCAGGATTTTCGCCGCTGCGCGGTAGTGACCAATATTCGTCATGCAGGAACCGATGAACACCTCATCAACTTTGTCCCCTGCACATTCAGACATCAGTTTGACATTGTCAGGATCGTTCGGAGCCGCAACGATGGGTTCCTTAATCTCATTCAGGTTCACCTCGATCACATCCGCATATTCCGCATCAGGATCCGCCGACATCAGAGAAGGATTCGCGAGCCATTCCTCCATCTTCGCAATCCGACGCAGTAGGGTACGCGCATCGGAGTAACCACGGGCAATCATGTTCTTCATCAGCACGACATTAGACCGCAGATATTCCGCCACGGTTTCTTCGCTGAGTTTAATCGTCGAACCAGAACAGGAACGCTCGGCAGTAGCATCGGTCAATTCAAAGGCTTGCTCTACCTTGAGATCCGGCAGACCTTCCATTTCCATGATCCGACCGTTAAAGACGTTAACCTTGTTCTCTTTGCCGACGGTCAATTTACCCTGTTGCATCGCCACCCAGGGAATCGCATTGACAATATCGCGGAGGGTGACACCGGGTTGCAGTTCGCCCGTAAATTTCACGAGGACAGATTCCGGCATATCAAGGGGCATGACACCGAGGGCCGCTGCAAAGGCCACCAAACCAGAACCCGCCGGGAAAGAAATCCCCAAGGGGAAACGGGTATGGGAGTCACCACCAGTTCCCACGGTATCGGGCAATAACATCCGGTTCAGCCACGAGTGGATAATGCCATCACCGGGTTTGAGGGCAACACCGCCACGGGTCGCAAAGAAGTCGGGCAGTTGTTTGTGGGTAACGACATCAACTGGCTTCGGATAGGCGGCAGTGTGACAGAAAGTTTGTAGGGTCAAGTCCGCATTGAAACCGAGACAAGCCAGCTCTTTTAGCTCATCGCGAGTCATCGGGCCAGTGGTGTCTTGGGAACCCACGGTGGTCATGATCGGCTCGCAGGATGTCCCAGGACGAACCCCTTCTAAACCGCACGCTTTACCCACCATTTTTTGTGCCAAGGTAAACCCTTTGTGGGTATCTTCTGGCAGGGAGGGACGCACAAACACCGTCGTCGGTTCGAGTCCGAGGGCTTCACGGGTTTTGTCGGTGAGTGCCCGGCCAATCAGCAAAGGAATTCGGCCACCCGCTTGCACTTCGTCGAGGATCGTTTCAGGCTTTAGTTCAAAGGTAGAGATTGTTTCACCCGCTTCGTTAGTAATTTTGCCTGCGTAGGGATGAATGGTGATCACATCGCCCGTATTAAGCTTACTGACATCACACTCAATGGGCAGTGCACCGGAGTCTTCAGCGGTATTGAAGAAAATCGGGGCAATTTTACCGCCGAGAATATAACCGCCTGCTTTTTTGTTGGGGACAAAGGGAATGTCGTGGCCGAGGTGCCATAGTACGGAGTTGATCGCTGATTTCCGAGAGGAACCGGTACCGACCACATCACCGACATAGGCAACGGGATGACCTTTTTGCTTCAGTTCGGCAATAGTTTCTAACCCCTCTGGCATTTTTGATTCCAGCATTGCGAGGGCATGGAGGGGAATGTCGGGGCGAGTTGTGGCGTGGGGCGCGGGAGAAAGGTCATCGGTATTGGTTTCGCCGGGAACCTTAAAGACAGTAACGGCGATCGCCTCGGGAACTTTGGGCTTACCGATAAACCAAGCGGCTTCTGCCCAAGCATCGATCACTTGTTTGGCGTAGGGGTTGGTATCAGAGAGTTCGAGGACATCGTTAAAGGCATCGAAAACCAACAGAGTTTTGCTCAGGGCAGTGGCGGCGGCACTGGCAATATTGCTGTCGGGGGATTTGAGGAGTTCGACGAGGGATTGGACGTTATAGCCACCCACCATAGTTCCCAGGAGTTCCACTGCACCCTGGGGACTGATCAGGGGACAAGTAATTTCTTTTTTGGCAATTCCGGTTAAAAAACCCGCTTTCACATAGGCGGCTTCATCAACACCGGGAGGCACGCGATCGCGCAATAAACTCAGCAGTTCTGCTTGTTCTGCTTCGGGGGGATTTTTGAGGCGATCGCAGAGTTCAGAGGTTTGTTCTGCGGTTAGCGGTAAAGGGGGAATTCCCAATTGGGCGCGTTCGGCGGCGTGTTTGCGGTAGGCTTCTAGCATAGGGAGATCTATCGGTTATCTAACGTTTTAGATACTCTATTGTAATGCCCGCTGTAATGACGCTATGGGTGAACAATCTCAGTCTTGGATTGTCCATAGAAGTAAGGCAAAGCTGGGCTGTTTAAAGAATTTTTTGGAGCAAACGGTAAATCAGGGTAAACAAGGCGATCGCCGCCACCAAGCCCGCCCCGACTAAAACAGCAATCATTGCCAGGGTGGTAAATTCCATAGTTTGCACCAGGAAAAAAGCCGCCCCCAGGGTAATGGCACCGAGGATCACCATTTCCTTCAGTTCGAGGATGCGTCGGGCGATCGCCAAAATGATTAACCCCATGGCCGCCCCCCAAACGCCCATGCCCACATTGCCCGCCAAGAAAGTCCCCACAAGGGGCATTAATAATACTCCCTGAAAGCCCGTAAACCCTACCCCAATCAGGAGTGGCACCACAGAACCAGTGGCGGCCTGGTTCCCAGTCGAGGCTTTCGCAGGAGGTGGCGTTTTTTTAGGTGGCGCAAGGGGTGGCTGTTTTTGTTGTTTAGGGGATTTTGCCGGGGCTGGGGGCTGTACCCTTGTGGCGGCGGTGGCAGGTTGAGCGGAGCCTTGTTGCTGGTTAGGCAAGTCTAAAAGTTTGAGGGCGACCTGGGCAGATTTTGGGCGATCGCCTGGGGTGGGTTCCAACATCAAATCCAAAAGCGCCCCAAAGCGCGGTTCAATTTTTTGGATAAATTTGCGCCACTGCCATTTATTCTGATACCCATCAAACAATGTTTCCGGCGTTTCCCCCGTGAGCAACACAATACAGGTCACTGCCAACGCATAGAGATCCGTCGCTGGATAAACCTGCGCCCCCCGCATCTGTTCCGGTGGTGCATAGCCCGGTGAATAAATCCCCGTCGAACGTTGGGACGCACTGGCCGCCCCTGCCCCTGCCGTGACCTCCTTTACTGCCCCGAAGTCCAGCAGATAAAGTTCTCCGTCCACATGGCGCATAATATTCGACGGTTTAATATCCCGGTGGATCGTGCCCTGGTCGTGGACAAAGGCCAAAACCTTCAACATCGACACGAAAATTTCTTTAACTTCCGTCTCTGGTAACTTGCCCCGTGCCGCTAATTCCTGTTCTAGATCTTTCCCCTCGATGTACTCTTGCACGAGATAAAAATACTGGGCTGTTCCCTGGCCCTGGGGTTGGGGCACGATCAACGGGAAAAAGGCAAACAAATCCGGAATTTGGGGGTGGCGATTGCCGATTCGTTCTAAAACATGGGCCTCCCGCTCAAACAATTCCTGGGCCATGGCCAACTGCTGATCATCTAAATTCCCCATGGGCTGAAACTGTTTCACCACGCACAGGCGCATGGTCGGCGTATAGCGATCGCGCGCCAAAAAAGCCGTCCCAAAGCCCCCCTGACCGAGAAGTTTTTGGGGAAGGTAGCGGCCACCCAAAATTAAATGCATCCCGCAACTGGTGCAATATTTCTGCTGGGCTGTTTTTAGGTGGGTTGGATCATCGAGATCACTAAAATGATTTTGGGGATGGTGACATCCGGGACGAGTGCAGAGGATCTCCATGCCAAGGTTTAAAAATGAGGTGAAAAAAGAGCGTCAATTTGCCCCCCATCCTAACAGAGAACCCTTTAGTAGAGTTCGTATTTCAGCAGGCGACATTCCAAGCCACCGTTATAGACTACAAAGCGCCGCGACGCCCGCAGTCCGACCCGTTTCGCCAGTTCTGCATTCCCCGTAAGAATATAGCCCGTCCAGCCCTTAAACCGCTGTTTGAAAATATCGCCAATGCGTTTATAAAGCAGCCCTAGATCTTCATCAGCACCGAGACGATGGCCATAGGGCGGATTGCAGATAATCACGCCACGGTCGGCAGGGGCTTCTACTTGTTCCAGTTCCCGACAAGCCAGTTGGATATGGTCGGCAACGCCACAATTTTCCGCATTCGTCCAAGCCTGTTGAATCACTTCTTGATCGCGGTCTTGGCCAATGATTGGCTGTTGCAGTTGGTCTTTGGTGGCATATTCGGCCTCGTTGAGGAGGGTTTGCCAAAGCTCGGCATCAAAATCTTGCCAATGCTGAAAGCCAAAATCCCCCTGGAAAAGGCCGGGGGCAAAATTCAAACTTTTTAGGGCGGCTTCAATGACAAAGGTGCCGGAGCCACAGAGGGGATCCACGAGGGGCAGATCCGGCGTCCATTCGGCGAGATCCAGGAGACCAGCGGCAAAATTTTCCTTGAGGGGTGCTTTCCCCATGGCGGGCCGATAACCCCGACGGTGCAAACTATGGCCGGAGCTATCGAGGCTGATAGTGCAACGGTTATCGCGAATGTGGGCATTGATCAGCACGTCAGGATCTTCGACATTGACACTGGAGCGATCGCCAAATTGATCCCGCTGTTGATCGATGATCGCATTTTTTACTTGGAGGGCGGTGAAATGGGTGTGATTGAGATTTTTATTTTTACCGGTACAGGTGACGGCAATGGTTTGGTTGGGTGCGAGGTATTCAGACCAGTCAATGCTTTGTACGCCCCGATAGAGTTCCTTGGCCGTAAATGCTTTAACTTTTCTAATCTGTACCAACACCCGAAACGCCAACCGTGACCAGAGATTGACTTTGTACAATAACTGGCGATCGCCTTGAAAAGAGACCCCGCAATATTCTGTTTTCACCGCCTGGGCACCGAGGTTTGTCAGTTCCTGGGCCGCAAGCTCCTCAATGCCCTGGGCTACCGTTGCAAAATAGGTTTGCATTCTATATCTATCGCCTGAAATTGTTTGCCGGAAAGATTATCCCCCAGTGTAAGGGATGGGGCGATCGCCTTTTTCCTAATCCGAATTCGGTAGGATAGAACATACCATCACCCAGCACGAGGGACGATTTTATGACCGTTGCCACGAGCCGCCCCGTCCTCACCGAAACCCAAAACTTAATCCTCCCTGGTCGCTACAGTTGGGAAGAATTCCAGGCGATCCAAACGGCGATCGGTCAAGCTGCCAGCCTGCGGATCACCTACCTAGACGGAGTAATCGAACTGATGACCCTGGAGGAATACCACAAATCCATCAAAACCATTATCGGCTTTCTTGTAGAACTATATTTGTTCAATCAAGGGATCGAATTTCATCCTGTCGGGAGTGCCACCCGGGTCTCGCGAGAAAAATCCGTTTCCTTTGAACCAGACGAATCCTATTATCTCGGTGAACAAAAAGAGCATCCCGATCTCGCCATTGAAGTCAATGTCACCAGCGGTAGTCCCCAGAAACTCGAAAAATATCAACGCCTCGGCATTCAGGAAGTTTGGCTGTGGCAAGCGGAAAAATTTTCAATTTATGTCCTCGAAGAAAATACCTACCAAGCTTTACCCAAAAGTAAATTGTTGCCAGATCTTGACTTTGAACTGTTGGCGCAATGTGTGTTATGCCGTCGCGATTAGAAGCAATCCAGACCTTTACGGCCCAATATCCCCAAAAATAATCAATCCAGATGCCAAATGGGGTTTAAATCGAGTTCAAAGCCTAATAAAACTTGTTCTCCGGAAAGACAATTTGGTTGCTCTAAAATTTCTGACGCTTGGTTTTCTCGATAAATTTCTACCTGCTCCGTGGTCGGATCAATCAGCCAGCCTAATTTTGCGCCATTGTCTTGATATTCCTGCATCTTTTCCTGGAGGGTTTGGAGGCGATCGCTAGGGGAACGAATTTCCACAACAAAATCTGGACAGAGGGGCGGAAACTTCGCTTTTTCGGTAGCGGTGAGGGCATCCCAACGGTGACGACTTACCCAGGCCGCGTCTGGAGAACGGTGGGCACCATTGGGCAACTTAAAGCAAGTGGAAGAATCAAACGCAACGCCTTGTTGATTTGTTGTACTCCATATTTCCAGGCGGGCAGATAGCTTAATATTGCGTCGTCCGGTTTCTCCGCCCGTCGGTGGCATGATAATCAATTCTCCTTGGGTACTGAGTTCAAAGCGGCAGTCCGGATTGTTTTGGCACAACTCAAAAAATTGTTCGCCACTGAGCCTGCATGTATCGGGAAGACTGAGGGTGAAATTCATTACGCTAGACCCCATCGCCAGAAAATTTTGTCTGCATCCAGCTTAGCTTGTCTGTTTCAGAAAAAGGGCAATTACTTTTGGACGCGAGAGTTTTTTATATTCATATACAGACTTAATATAGGTTGGATTTTTATATAAGCAAAAACAAAGAGAATTCAAAAAGTCAAAAACAACCTTCTTCACGATCTATCAAGTTATTCATCTCGTCTATTCTTTGATCTGTAAGCCTAGCCATATGATTACAATAGATCATTGCATACATCGAGCCTCCTTTGACAATTTCAGACCAAATTCTCGCTTGCTTTTCTCGATATATTAGCCAAGCATTTTGTGATTCTTTTATTAATTCAATTAGATCTTTATTTTCCTCAAATTCAGATAGAAGGTTGTCAATGATATCATTCATTATTTTGTCTTTTTCTCGAAAAGACTTTTCTGCAAATTTATTCATCTCAAACTGAGTATTCAATCGTGGAATTTCCTCTCTTGAAAATTCATATAGTTGACCATCTCTAAATTTATAGACTACCCGGTCTCTATGTCCAGCAGCATGCGGGAGACCTGAGCTTTTATTATCTTCATTTACAATGATTTCAGCATATGCGTCTCTATCTATATCACTTACGTCTTCTAGGAAATTTACAGGGCAGATTTCACCAATCATTTCAAAATATGTTTTTATTTCTTGTTCTCTAAATTCCAAGATAGGCTTAAAAATTCTCACGCGACACCAGTAGAGGCCTTCCATACTCGAAATAACAAATTCATCCCTACCATCACCGTCTACGTCACCAATTTGTACTGAAAAAGAAGCCGTATTTATCTCTCCATTATTGTTTTTTAAATATCGATTTTTGTTAGTGTTTGAAGCTTCATTTGGTGCTAGGCTTTGAATTATTGGAGTCATGATATCTTTAGAAAATTCTTCTAAGGTTTTATCAATGGCCTTTTCTGTTTGTTTTTTACTTAAGGAAATTTCTGCATCACCAAATTTTGCGCTTTCTAATCTATTGAGAATTGCACGAAATTCTTTGTGATACTTTATGGCTATATAGAAGAATAAGCTAGGCCAAGTTATCAGGGCTTCAATCAGACTGATTATTCCTTCTAGAATTTGTCTCATTTTTAATGACGATCAAACTTAATGTACAAAACCGACTTGTGTGATAGCTTTTTCTATCTTATTGAATTAATTAGCTCGCCTATTCTGTTGTTTCTTTCAACTCGGCAAAGCGTAATTTTGCGGATCGTGCCCGAGGATTTTGGTTGATTTCCGTTTCACTGGCAACCATTGGTTTTTTTGTTAGAATCCGCCAAATGTCCCGCTGCCGAAAGGCATTTTTGACGAGACGATCTTCTAAACTATGGAAACTAATAATCCCTAATCGGCCTTGGGGCTTAAGCCATTGGGGGGCATTGACTAATAGATATTGCAGTGCATCGAGTTCACCATTGACGGCAATACGTAATGCTTGAAAGACCCTTGTTGCCGGATGAATTTTCACTTTTCTAGCCTTGGGATGATAGGTATAAAACACAATTTCTTCTAGTTCTTTAGTTGTCTGAATCGGGCGTTTCATGACTATTTTTTTCGCAATTTGTCGTGACAATCGTTCATCACCATACTCATAGAACAAATTCGCCAACGCCTTTTCCTCATAGGTGTTGACAATATCCGCCGCTGTTAATGTCTGTTGTTGATCCATGCGCATATCCAAGGGGGCATCAAAACGAAAACTAAAGCCGCGATCGCCTTGATCAAATTGCACCGAACTCACCCCAAGATCAGCGATAATCCCGTCAAATTTTTCTCCCTGGGGCTGATATTCACCAAAATTTGACCGCACCGCCCGGAAGCGATCGCCAAAGGATTTTAATCGTTCTGACGCTGCGGCGATCGCCTGGCTATCTCGGTCTACCCCCGTCACCCGCACATCGGGATATTGCTGCAAAATCAATTCTGTATGGCCACCACCACCCAGGGTCACATCTAAGTAATGGCCTTCCGGTTTCACTCCCAAACCTGCTACCAACTCTTCTTTCAATACCGAAATATGTTTAAACTCTGCCGCCATGAACCTATCCAATAAAAAACAAAATCCCCCTATCACTGAGGGGGAACCCAAGGGCGATCGCCACTAAACCAGGACATTACATCCCCATAATTTCGTAGCCAGAATCCACATAGAGCACTTGACCCGTGACCCCGCTAGAAAGATCGCTACACAAGAAAGCCGCCGCATTACCCACTTCCTTTTGGGTCACAGTCCGACGCAAAGGAGCCGTGGCTTCCACATGGTGAATCATATCGAGGATGCCGCCCACCGCTGAAGACGCCAAAGTCCGGATCGGGCCAGCCGAAATGGCATTCACGCGAATATTACTGGGGCCCAGATCCGCCGCGAGGTAACGCACACTCATTTCAAGGGCCGACTTTGCCACACCCATCACATTGTAATTAGGGATGACTTTCACCCCACCCAAATAAGTCAGGGTCACAATGGCGCCCCCTTCGGTCATCACGGTTTTAGCCCCCCGGGCCAGACGCGTTAAAGAATAGGCACTAATGTCAAGGGCCGTATTAAACCCATCCCGTGAAGTATCACTAAAATCACCCGTCAAATCTTCGCGGTTCGCAAAGGCAAGGCAATGGATCAAAATATCTAACTTGCCCCACTCTTTTTTGACAGACTCAAACACTTGATCCACCTGGGCATCATCCTGCACATTACAGGGGAGAAAAAGGGAAGGGTTGAGGGGCGCCACAAGCTCACCTACTTTTTTCTCGAACCGTCCCTTATCATCGGGGAGATAGGTAACCCCAATATTTGCCCCGGCGGCATGTAATTGTTGGGCGATCCCCCAGGCAATGGACTTATTATTTGCAATCCCAGTGACTAGGGCATTTTTTCCGGTTAAATCAAGCATATGGGTTCTCAAAAAGTATAAAAAATTAAAGCCAAGAAGCCAGCGTATATTATCTTCGCGCTCTGGTGACTTCGATGCAAACGGCTACTTTAGGGCAAATCAGGGAAAATTCTGCAAAATGCCTGGGAACTAACCCAGAAATCCATAATTATTTTGAAGCAAAAAGTACAAAATACTATACCAGAGTAAGATTTAGTTTAAGGGGAATGCTCATGGTCTCTGCACACTGAGCGCTGATATTTCACCCATCACGGTGGGGAACTGTTGCCCAACAGAATCTATGATGTACAACCCTGATTTCAACCAACCTCCTTTCTCTTCTGCCAATCCAGTGCCTGAACTACCTGCGACTCAAATTACAGACCTTGCGACAGCGTTTCGTCAGTTTCACAGTGGCCCCTTCCCACCTGTTGTGGAGAACTATGACCGGGGCAAGACGATCTTTTTTCCGGGGGACCCAGCGGAACGGGTTTATTTTCTTCTGAAAGGAGCTGTCCGGCTGTCTCGGGTCTATGAAGCGGGGGAAGAAATTACGGTGGCCCTGCTCCGGGAGAATAGTGTCTTTGGGGTTTTATCGCTACTCACGGGACAAAAGTCGGATCGCTTTTACCATGCGGTGGCTTTTACTCCTGTGGAACTGTTATCGGCTCCCATTGAGCAGGTGCAAAAGGCGCTTAATGAGCACCCAGAATTAGCAATGTTAATGCTAAAGGGGCTGTCGTCACGGATTTTACAAACGGAGATGATGATTGAAACCCTGGCCCACCGGGATATGGGGTCACGTCTGGTGAGTTTCTTGTTAATTCTCTGTCGAGATTTTGGGGTGCCGACCGATGAGGGGATTCGCATTGATCTCAAACTGTCCCACCAGGCGATCGCCGAAGCAATTGGTTCGACACGGGTGACAGTAACGCGCCTCCTGGGAGAACTCCGGGAACAGGACATGATTTCGATTTATAAGAAAAAAATTACCGTCCATGACCCCGTAAACCTGAGTCAACAGTTCGCTTAACGCTAAAGTAGAGAAGTCATACTTGTGTGTTTGGATGTCACCTTTTTGTTAAATGACCAGTGCTTTTGTACTAATCTTTTCAGTTTTAATCTTGGGGGGCATCCTGGCGGCACTGGGCGATCGCCTTGGTAGTAAGGTCGGCAAAGCGCGGCTTACATTATTTAATCTGCGGCCAAAACAGACGGCGGTGGTCGTCACGGTAATGACGGGAACAGTGATCGCAGCTAGCACCTTGGGGTTATTGTTTGGCTTGAGCAAGTCCTTGCGCCAGGGGGTTTTTCAGTTGGATGAAATCCTCGCCCAGCGGCGGCAAGAGTTGATGGATGTGACGGCGGAAAAGGAAAAGATTGAAAAAGAGTTACAGGCCGCGAGGGATGATCGCCTAGAAGCAGAACAAGATTTACAGGAGATTGAAGCAAAATTTGAAACGGCCCAAACTCAACTGGCGGGTTTTCGGGAACAAGCCAGCGAACTTCAGGCTGATATTAATGCGCTCACCACAGAGCAAACGACCTTGCGGCAACAGCGCGATCGCCTCCAAGCCCAAAGTGAAACCCTCCGCGCCCAGCTCAATCAACAAAACACCATTATTGAGGAACGCTCCCAGCAGATCGAAGCCCTAGAAGCCCAACAAAGTGAGCTCCAAGCCGAGATCAACCAGCGCGATGGTCGCATTGCCCAACTCGACCAGGCGATCGCCCAAAAAGATCAAGTGCTCACGGGCCTAGAAAATCAGATTGGCTCCCTAGAACAGCAAATTGATATCCTCGAAGCCAACTACATCAATTTCCGGAGTGGGAATGTCGCCCTCACCACAGGGCAAGTTTTAGCCTTTGGGGTGGTGCGGATTATTGATCCCAAAGCAGCCAGCCAAGCCGTTGATCAGCTGCTCCGGGAAGCGAATCGCAACGCGATCATTGCCACCGGAGGCGTTAATCCTGACTTTGAGGCGCGGGTGGTGCAAATTACCAATGCCCAAGTGCAACAACTCCTAGGGCAAATTGCCGATGGTCGGGACTACGTGGTGCGCCTCCTGGCGGCGGGGAACTACCTCCAGGGGGAAGGTTCCGTCCAAGTGTTTGCGGATGTGACTTTAAATGAGCAGGTTTTTCGCGCCGGGGAAGTGATTGCCACTTTGTCCCTAGAGGAGCTGAGTGTACAAAATCCTACTGCGGCCCGGCGTCCAGTGGATTTTCTGTTGGGGGCAGCGCAATTCCGGGCGCGGCGAGCCGGGGTTCTCGGAGATATTCAAGTTAAAGATGGCAATGTCGGTCACATTATCAATTTTGTCGAAGCCCTCAACAACTCACCAGAACCCGTGACAGAAATTCGGGCGATCGCCATCGAAAATGGTTTTACGGCTGGCCCCCTCCGCTTAGAATTAGTGGGCCTCAGTAACGGTAGAATCGTCATCAGACAATAGGACAAGAAGAGTACATGAGCGTTTATCTTGGGTTTGACCCAGGCCGTGACAAATGTGGCCTTGCGGCGCTGGATGACCAAGGGCAATTGTTGAACCATGGCGTCATTGCAGCGGATCAAGCGCCCAACATCGCCAAGGAATGGTGCCAAAGGTATGGTGTTTCCCTGGTGGTCATGGGCAATCAAACGACGGCTAAAGAATGGCATCAAAAGCTTACCGCTGTTTTGCCCCCAGACATGGCGATCGCCTTTGTCAATGAACGCAATAGCACCCTCGAAGCCCGCGATCGCTATTGGCAGATGTATCCGCCCAATTTGTTCCAGAGATTGCTTCCCCAGGGAATGCGCTTACCTCCCCGACCCATTGACGATATTGTGGCGATTTTATTGGTCGAACGCTATCTCAACCCAACCTAAACAGCAAAAAAGATGGGCCAGAATCCGACCCATCTCGACGATTGGGGTGTGAGCTTAACCTAGAGTTTCACGAAGTTGCTGTTTTGCAGTGTGGAGGGCTTCGGGTAATTTACTGGCATCCCGTCCCCCGGCTTGGGCTAGGTTGGGACGACCGCCGCCGCCACCACCGCAAAGTTTGGCAATGCCGCCGATAAATTTACCCGCTTGTACTTTTTTGCCTTTGTAAATCCCTTCGCTAAAGGCGGCCACCAGGGAAACCTTGCCATCTTCTGGGGTTGACCCCAAGACCACTGCTGCCTCACCCAGTTTTTGTTGGAGCCGTTCAGCCGCAGTCTGGAGGGCCTTGGCATCGAGATCGCCCATATTTTCCACGAGGATCTGAAATTCGCCGACGGTTTCCGCTTGGCTCACGAGGGCTTCGGATTTGGCGATCGCCAGTTCTGCTTTGACCTTTTCTAATTCCTTTTGGGTGTTGCGCAGTTCCGCCTGGATATTTTCTACCCGTTCGGTGATTTCTTCCGGTTTGGCTTTAAATTTATCGCCGAGGTCTTTGACCACCTGATCCCGCACCTTGAGGTATTCCAGTACTGCCGGGCCAGCCACAGCTTCAATGCGGCGGATCCCAGAAGAAATGCCCGTTTCGGAAATGATTTTAAACAGGCCAATTTCAGCGGTATTTTTCACGTGGGTGCCACCACAAAGCTCCATGGACACCCCAGGAAAATCCACAACCCGCACTTCTTCGCCGTACTTTTCGCCGAACATGGCCACGGCCCCCTTCGCTTTGGCCTCCGCAATGGGCATCACTGCCACTTGGCCTTCGTGGGCTTCGGCAATCCAAGTATTGATTTGGGCCTCAATTTGAGTCAATTCTGCAGCCGTTAACGCCCTGGGGCAATTAAAGTCAAACCGCAGGCGATCAAAGTCCACTAAAGAACCCGCCTGGGAAATGGAGTCATCCACAATATTTTTCAGGGCTGCTTGCAATAAATGGGTTGCGGTGTGATTCGCCTGGGCGCGACGACGGCAGGCCCGATCAATGGTGGCATTAACTGTGTCGCCGACCGTTAAACTGCCCCGTTCCACCTTGCCATGGTGGACAAAGAAACCCGACTCTTTCTGGACATCGTTAATGCGGACGACGAGTTGATCGCCGGAGAAATAACCGCGATCGCCAATTTGTCCCCCAGACTCTGCGTAGAAAGGTGTTTGGTTACAAATCAGTTGCACCACTACCCCGGCTTCGGCGGTTTCTACCCGGTGGCCATCCACGAGAACGGCTTCAATTTTGACCTGGGATTGCAGATCCGTATAGCCTAAAAACGCCGTCGGATGGATGTGTTCAGCTAATTCATCAAGGCTGCCTTGGACGGTGAGGTCAATGGTTTCATGGGCGGCCTTAGAGCGTTCCTGCTGCTTTTTCATCTCCGCTTGATAGCCTTCAGCATCGACCGTTAAACCGTTCTCTTCGGCAATTTCTTGGGTGAGTTCAAAGGGGAACCCAAAGGTATCGAATAGCGTAAACGCATCGACCCCGGAAATTTGTTTTTCTTCCTTGGCGATAATATCTGCGAGGAGTTTTTCGCCCCGTTCGAGGGTCTTGAGGAAATTGTTTTCTTCCCGCTCTAATTCCTGTTTAATGAAACTTTCCCGTTCGCGGGTGTTGGGGTAGGCGGCTTCTGAGAGTTGAATCGCTGTTTCTGCCACCTGGTTAATAAAATTCCCGTCAATGCCGATCAGTCGACCGTGACGCACCACCCGTCGAATTAAGCGCCGCAGCACATAACCCCGATCCGTATTGGAGGCCGTAATCCCATCGGCAATCATGTGGACGACAGAACGCACATGGTCGCCAATCACTTTTAAGGAAACCTTTGTTTTTTCGTCAGCTTTTTCGTAGTGAATCCCGGCGGCTTTGGCGGCCGTTTCAATAATCGGAAAAATCAGATCCGTTTCGTAGTTGTTGGGCACCTGCTGGAGGATTTGCGCCATGCGCTCCAAGCCCATCCCCGTATCAATATTTTTGTTTTGTAGGGGTGTTAAATGACCTTCGGCGTCGCGGTTATATTGCATAAAGACGAGGTTGTAATACTCGATAAACCGGGTATCGTCCTCTAGGTCAATGTTGTCATCGCCGAGTTCTGGCTTGAAATCGTAATAGAGTTCAGAGCAAGGCCCACAAGGCCCCGTTGGCCCGGATTTCCAAAAGTTATCTTCTTCTCCCATGCGGATGATGCGTTTGGGATTTACACCGACCTTGTCACGCCAGATTTCAAAGGCTTCATCGTCTTCGCGGAACACACTGACGACAATATTTTTCGGGTCAAGCTGAAACACTTCCGTAGAGAGTTCCCAGGCCCAGGCGATCGCCTGCTCTTTGAAATAATCCCCGAAGCTAAAATTACCCAGCATTTCAAAGAAAGTATGGTGCCGGGCGGTGCGGCCCACATTTTCGATGTCATTGGTGCGGATACATTTCTGGGAGGTAGTAGCGCGGGGGCTAGGGGCGTCCTGCTGACCGAGGAAAATCGGCTTAAACGGCAACATTCCCGCAATGGTGAGGAGTACCGTCGGGTCTTCCGGCACCAAGGATGCACTGGGGAGGATGGGGTGTTGCCGCTGGTTGAAAAATTCTAGAAATTTTGACCGAATTTCACTTCCGCTCAGGACAGGAGGCACACTAGACATAGGAGTTACGAAAAATTTTTGCGCTACAAACTTTACTGTCTGTATTGTGACATTCTTTGCGGTGGATTCTTGGGGAAAACCTCAGAATCAGGCGATCGCCCCAGGAACTTTTGTGCTTCCAAAAGGCGATCGCCCAAGTTGATTTTGATTGTGAGTTAGAGATTAAGCAGACTGAACTTTTGTATCCTGTTGACTACTTTGCAGCCGTTGAATAATCGCTGATTTCTCTAGCAGTCCCACGAGGGTGCCATTGGTCTGGATGACCGCAAGGGCCTGTAAACCTTGTTGTTCCAATTTAGCGGCCACGTCTAGGAGTGATAGATCAGACTGGACTTGATTTTCCGCAGGGACAGATTTGATGAAATCGCGCACCTGATTGTGGGGCCAGTCATTGGTAGGCACTGCACGAAGAACATCAAGGTGCACTTCACCAAGCAGTTGACCTGTTTCATCCTGGACTAGGAAGCGTTTCCACTGGTTACCAGAGCGAATGGCACTGTTGGCTAAATCCCGTAGCGTCGTTTCTGCGGAGATGATCGGACTATCTTCAACCACTGCATCAGCCGCCGTTAAGCCAGAGAGGGCCGATTGAATGGTGGCAGATTGGGCAGAACGACCCGCGTTTTGAAGCAAGAACCAACCGATGATTAGTGTCCAGAAGCTACCCACATTAGAAATACCAAGGATAGATAATGCACCGAGAATAATCGCTGTCCAACCGATAAACTGACCAACACGGCTAGCCCAGATGGTGCCGGTAAAACGATTTCCTGTTAATTTCCAGACAATAGATTTAAGGACATTACCACCATCAAGGGGAAGACCTGGGATCATGTTAAAGGTGGCCAAGATTAGGTTGATGTAAGCCAACAATCCGGCGATCGCCGCTGGCGGCCCACTCAGGACACCACTACCTGTTAAGAGAAAGAGTGCGATAAAGAGAGCCAAACTCACAAGCGGCCCTGCTACAGCAATCCAGAATGCACCACCGGGCGTTTTCGCTTCCTCATCAAGGTTGGCGAGTCCCCCGAATAAGAACAGGGTAATGGAGTTTACACCAATGCCTTGGCGAATTGCTGCATAACTGTGACCCAGCTCGTGGAGTAACACAGAGGCAAACAGGAGCAAACCTGCTACCAATCCTAAAATTAAGGCGTTAATGCCGAGGCCTGGAAACTGGGACGACAGGCCGCCGCCAAAGTTCAGGGTGACGAGTACCAGAACAATGAACCAAGAAATGTTGATGTAGAAGGGGATGCCAAATAAATTCCCCACACGAAAATTGCCGTTCATGAATGAACCTCCCGAATCGTTGCTGAGGCCCAAAAAGACTTACGTTTAGCGCTATTGAAAACCTTTTTGTCCGCTTTCATTGCTTATATTGTAACAAAATGTAAAGTGCTTACTTTACTTACTGGGTAGTGAAACCCGCCGTTTTGGGTTCGGTTCACTCGGAATTGCTTGCTTTTGATGGCACTGGTTGAAAAAAGGCGATCGCCTCTACAAAAACAAAATTGTCACCCAATTCAACAATGCTTAGACTTAATTCAATAGGTTTTGTGAGGGACTAAGAAAAGGATAATCTTGGGGAAAATCTACATCATATTCAAGTTGCATATTGGCCGCAGCTTCCTGATAACAGTCTAAATAAATTTCTTCGAGTAAATTACTTAAACTGGGGGAATCTGCTAATAAATCTTTAAGTTTTGATTGAGTTCTGCGAATCTTCCCCTCCCAACCGCGATAACATTCTGGCATGGGGACATAGTGGCGTTTTAAAAGATGCTCAAACAAAGTAATTAAGCGATTTTTCAGCTCTCGCTTTTCCCGTTTCCCCAAA
The DNA here is from genome assembly GCF_963860125.1 of Picosynechococcus sp. PCC 7002. Lineage (NCBI taxonomy): Bacteria > Bacillati > Cyanobacteriota > Cyanophyceae > Chroococcales > Geminocystaceae > Picosynechococcus > Picosynechococcus sp. PCC 7002. The sequence continues at coordinate 1,751,999 of NZ_CAWLFA010000001.1, read as the reverse complement.
GACTCTACCTCATCAATTAAATGCTCTAAATCTAATGCCGAGAAATTTTGGGTTTTGAGTTGTTCAACAGTCTTCTCGATCCACATCACAAAGTCATGATCATAAAGTACTTTGTCTATCTCCATGAATCTCCTCAAAATACCTCTCTGATCATCATAACGACAAACCCCAATTTGCATCGCATAGAATAGTGAAGTCATTCCTTGAGATTAGGCGATCGCCTCATGAAAACATTGATTCATCTCAAAATCGAGAAACTTCACGAAGCAGGGCAGGACTACTATTTGGCGACCAGTGAGGATGTACAGGGTTTAGTCGCCGAGGGGCAAACCATTGAGGAAGTGATTGAGATTGCCAGTGACTTAGCCAAAATGCTACTGGAACTGCATCAACAGAATGAACAACCACCCGCCTTGCCGAATACATTCCAATATCCGCTGATTTTAGAAGTTTAATGGGTCGTTTATCCGGATTTTCCTATCGAGAAGTCACCAAAAAGCTCCGTCGAGCAGGCTTTGAATTCTATCGCAGTGGTAAGGGTGACCATGAAATTTGGTTTAATCTAGCGACAAAACACACTACAACAATCCCACACCATAAAACCATTAAAGAGGGAACATTACGCGCCATCCTGCAACAAGCACAGATTCCCGTAGAAGACTTCCTTAATCTTTAACTGCCGCTCGTCTCCTGAAGCCTTACAATAACGCTGTTACAGAAAGAATCGACGTAAAACTATGACCACTTGCCCCTTCACCCCCGAAGAAATTGCATCTGAAGGCATCAAACCCGAAGAATACGAAGAAATTGTGAGCCGTCTCGGTCGCCATCCCAACAAGGCTGAACTGGGGATGTTTGGCGTGATGTGGTCGGAACATTGTTGTTATAAGAATTCCCGCCCATTGCTGTCTGGTTTCCCCACGAAAGGCGATCGCGTCCTCGTCGGCCCCGGTGAAAATGCGGGCGTGGTCGATATGGGGGATGGTCTGCACCTCGCCTTTAAGATCGAATCCCATAACCACCCATCGGCGATCGAACCCTTCCAAGGGGCAGCAACCGGGGTCGGTGGTATTCTCCGCGATATCTTTACGATGGGGGCGCGTCCCATTGCCTTGTTAAATTCTCTACGCTTCGGCACCCTCGATAATGCCCAAACTCGCCGCATTTTTCAGGGAGTTGTGGAAGGGATTAGCCATTATGGAAACTGTGTGGGTGTGCCAACGGTGGGCGGTGAAGTCTATTTCGATAAAGCCTATGCCGGAAATCCCCTCGTCAATGCGATGGCGTTGGGCTTGATGGAAACCGAGGAAATTATTAAATCGGGAGCCTATGGCATTGGTAATCCCGTTCTCTATGTCGGCTCCACCACCGGACGGGATGGCATGGGGGGCGCAAGTTTTGCCAGTGCGGAATTGACCGATGAATCTATGGACGATCGCCCTGCGGTGCAAGTGGGTGATCCCTTTACCGAAAAATCCCTGATTGAAGCCTGTCTCGAAGCCTTTAAAACGGGGGCAGTGGCAGCGGCGCAGGATATGGGGGCGGCGGGTTTAACCTGTTCGACAGCGGAAATGGCGGCTAAAGGTGGGGTCGGTGTGTTGCTCGATCTCGATAAAATTCCGGTGCGAGAAACGGGCATGGTTCCCTATGAATATTTACTCTCGGAATCCCAAGAACGGATGCTTTTTGTTGCCCACCAAGGACGGGAACAGGAGTTAATTGATATCTTCCATCGTTGGGGTTTACAGGCAGTTGTTGCGGGGGAAGTGATTGCGGAACCCATCGTGAAAATCATGTTTAAGGGTGAAGTAGCCGCAGAAGTTCAAGCAACTGCGCTATCAGATAATACGCCCATTTATCATCGGGAATTGATGGCAGAAGCTCCCAAATATGCACAAACGGCTTGGGCTTGGTCGGTGGATTCTTTGCCGAATTGTGATGGGAATGGCATCGCTGAAAAATCTTGGAATGAGATTTTATTAACCCTGTTAGATGTGCCAACTATTGCGTCTAAAAAATGGATTTATCGCCAGTACGATCATCAAGTACAAAACAATACGGTGATCTTCCCCGGTGGCGCAGATGCCGCTGTGGTGCGGGTTCGTCCGGTCAATGGTAAGCCCGATGCGTCAACAATTGGTGTGGCGGCTTGTACCGATTGTAATCCCCGTTATGTCTATTTAAATCCGTTGGAAGGGGCAAAGGCGGCGGTCGCTGAAGCAGCGAGAAATTTAAGTTGTGTCGGTGCTGAACCCTTGGCAATTACAAACAATTTAAACTTTGGTAGTCCTGAAAAACCTGTGGGTTATTGGCAGTTGGCAAATGCTTGCAAAGGGATTGCTGAAGCTTGCCGAGAATTGGACACTCCCGTTACTGGTGGTAATGTTTCCCTCTACAATGAAACCCTTGATAGTGATGGCAAACCGACCCCCATTTATCCGACTCCTGTGATCGGGATGGTGGGACGAGTTGAACATATTAATCAGGTCTGTGGTTTAGCCTTCCAAAATGCTGGGGATAAGGTCTATCTCCTTGGTACTCAGGCAACAACAACCCTCGGCGGTTCGGAATATCTAAATACGATTCATAACACCGTCGCGGGTATTCCGCCCCAAGTGGATTTTGAGCTAGAGAAAGCCGTCCAGAAAACTGTACGGGAGGCGATCGCCGCTGGCTTGTTAAACTCTGCCCATGACCTTGCGGAGGGTGGTTTAGCCGTTGCCCTTGCGGAATGTTGTATCGGTGGGAAGCTCGGCGCAACCGTTGAAATTACTGGCACTGACCGTCTCGATGCCATCCTATTTGGCGAAACCTGCGGCAAAATTATTGTCTCTGTTGCTCCCGACAAACAAGCTCAATTTGAAGCCCATCTGACGCAATCCTTGGCGGACAATTGGCAGGTGATCGGCTCTGTGAGCAACACCAATCAGTTACAAATTACCGTCAACAATCAGGCTGTAATCGCGGTTTCTGTCGAGGATATGACCACCAACTGGAGTGAGGCGATCGCCCGTCGTTTACATCCGTAATCTAATTAACTGATTACAATAGAAAGTACAAATCCAGTGGGTAAGGCTAATGACAACAATGACCCTTGCGCTAGAACCCGTTTTCACCTTAAGCAATGAACAATTTCAGCAACTTTGTCTGGTTAATCCAGAGCTTCAACTGGAACGTACAGCTAAAGGAGAATTGGTAATTATGCCTCCCACTGGTGGCGAAACTGGGCGGCAAAACGCTAACCTAATTTTTCAAGTACAACTCTGGAATCACAAATATCAATTAGGAGAAGTTTTCGATTCCTCAACGGGTTTTATTTTGCCCAATGGTGCGACCCGTTCTCCTGATGTTTCTTGGCTTGAAAAATCTCGTTGGCAAGCATTAACAGCCGATCAGCGAGAAAAATTTGTTCCCCTCTGTCCTGATTTTGTCATTGAGTTAGTTTCGCCTAGTGATGCTGTCCAAAAAACAAGGGATAAAATGGAAGAATATCGAGACAATGGTTGTAGTTTTGGGATATTAGTTAATCGCAAGGAAAAACAAGCAGAACTCTATATTGCTGATTGCGAGCCTCAAACTTTATCTCTACCTCATAAAATTTTGGGTATTAATATCTTCAAAGATCTTGTACTAGATTTAACATGATTGATTGGCGATCGCCTTTTTAACGAAGATTAGAGATGGCTTTAAAATTCCCCAAGGTTACTGTTCGTCCGGGAAGCCGCCAACTTCATTAAGATTTTGCTCTTGCTTTTCTCGTATTCTTTTTTCAACGTTTGCTTACTTACCACAGGATTACTGGCAGGCAATCGCTGACCTAAATCTGCCCAGCGGGTAAGCTGTTCCCGTTGCTTCAGGGAAATCGTTGCCTGGGTGATGTGAAAATACCGCTGGGGTTGCCCTAAGGCAAAAAGCAGAATTCGATAGTTCCCTTGGCTGGCTAAGAGACGCGCCATCTGTTGGCCAATCTTCGTTTTCAAGTCCAGATAGCAAGGCAACCAACGGGCTCCTTCACTGCTGTTGTACAGCACCGTGATCCACAACAACATCGGATGGGGGGCCTCAATGAAGAGAAATTGATTGTAACGGGTATCAAAACGGCGTTTGCCCAACTCCTCAGCTTCTAACATCGCCCAAAGACTGGCGATCGCCGTCGGTTCAGCCGGTAAAATCCGTGGAAAAACAATCTTATTTTGGGGTTTATCCGCTGGCCAGGACTGGGCCGCACAAATGGTATCGCTAAAGGTTGTATTCAGTTTGTCTGTAGGCCTTCCCTGGCGATTTACCGTTGAATTACGAAAGCTGGGGGCCGTGGTGGCATTGTTAATCCGGGTCGGATCATTGGGGCCTGCCACCGGAGATGTTGCTTGGAAATTTTGCAGATTTTGGGACGTGGTAAAAAAGGATTTCCTGGTTTCTGCGGCTTGTTGCTCGTAATATTTGGCGATGGGGGCCATGGCTTGCCAAATATCATTGACGGTCTGGGGGCGATCGCGCGGACTTTTCGCCATACAACACATGATAATTTCAGCCAGAGGAACCGGAATCCGCAGACTTTTATCAAAGGGAATTGGTGGTGTGTCATGGTGCGCCCGGTACCAACCCCCAAAGGAATTATTTTCAGGCATCACGGGCATATCCCCCGTAAGCATCTCGTACATCGTAATCCCCAGGCTATAGATATCAGAGCGTTGATCTAATTCCTTGCCTTCCATTTGCTCTGGGGAACAGTAGGCGAGGGTGCCCATAAACGATTGGGTCTGGGCAGCTCCGGCTTGGCTGAGACGTGCAATCCCAAAATCCAGAATTTTTACCAATTCCCCTAGGGACGCATCCTGCATGATCAGAATATTGCTGGGTTTAATATCCCGGTGAATAATTAAACATTGTTCCCCCTTGAAGGTAATCCCTTGGTGGGCTGCTTCCATCCCCAAACATATTTGCCGCACGACTTGAAAAAAACGCGGTAAACCGAGGGTAGCATGGGCAATAATATCGCTTAGACTTTCCCCCTCTAAATATTCCATGACATAAAAGGGCACATCCTGGTCATCGACGCCATAGTCTTTTACCCGCACGATATGGATGCTTTTTTCACTCAGGAGGGCGCAAATGGTTGCCTCCCGCTCAAAGCGTTGGCGCATTTTGTCGTTGAGCAAGGTCTGGGCTAGGAACTTTACGGCGACCGTGACTCCCCCTAGGACTGTATCTTCACCCCGGTAGACACGCCCCATAGCCCCCTGGCCTACGAGGTCTACCAGGCGATAACGGCCGGCGAGAAGGCGATTGATATTGGGATCGGTAGTCATAGTTTGGGGTGGACGAACAAAACAATCAAAACAACAGGAGACCGGACAAAACTTAAAAGATTAAAGCTATTAAAGCTGACGGAGGAGAGTCCCTTCAATGGTACTGGTGAGGTAATGGCCGGCGAGGATGCCCCCGGAGTAGCGATATTCATCGTCGTTAATCTGGTAGAACATTTCAAAGCCACTGCGCCGTTGGCGATCGCCAAGCACCCAGTATCGCTGAACGATTGATTCTGAGCCAACCCAACCTTCTCCTTCCACCCGTCCCAAAATACTTTGTTGCAACACATAGGTATATTGTCGCTCACCGCTATCTAAACGCCCTTTGTATTGATAGGAAATTTCGGGGCGATCGCCGTCTTGAAACGTTAACTTTGTCACCATCGTAAACCAATTATTTTGGCCCCAAGCAACAATTGTTTTACCCCGAATGAGAATGGGGGGCTGATTTCGTTCGATCCAACTACCATTTAACGTCCAGCGACCTGCTTCCAACAAAAAACTATGGGCCACAATGTATCTTGCTCCTTGGGACTACGAGACGAATCAATGTCATTTGACCCTGTTCTAGTTGACCAAAAACCTTGATCACACACAGTGGGGATTCGTGACGAAACCTCCTTCTATTGTAAGGAGTTCTGCCCCATTCCGAAAAAGCCAGCGACCCGCTTTACTAGATTGTTAACGATCGAAATATTAAAGACTAGAAAAAACCCTAGGCGATCGCCTAGGGAAAAATTACACAGTAGAGGACGCTTACGGGCAAAACTAAATGCTCTGGGGCCTAGATGCTAAATGATCTAACGGAAGAGATCGGTGTTGAGTCTGAGGCCATTGTTGCTTGGATTCGGGTTCGACTGGTCTGCCGCGCGACCCTGGGTCAAATATTCTCCGGTACCACCATCGGCGGGATCGAGGAAGGGCTTGAGGCTAATACCACTGTTTGAGTAACCTTGGGCTACGGGACTAGGGGTAGAGGTAGAGCGGCCGCCAAAAATACTTTGGAGTTGTCCCAGGAGGCTATTGGTCGAGCCAGTGCCCATGAAGGTGTTGACCCCACGGGTTTGGAAACCGCTGTCGGCACTGAGGAGATTATCGAATACTTGATCCCGTGTGGCGATCGCATTTTGGCCCCGGGGCACCGTAAAGACGATTTGGCAGGTGGGATTCAGTTCGGTGGTCACACAAACGATGTCGTAACCATTTTCGCGGCCAGTGGTGAGTTCGACGAGACCATCACCCCGGTACAGTTCCAAGCGGCGGGCAATTTCTTCACAGCGACGCTCTGCATTCCAACCGCCCCCCATAGTGCGGGGTATCGCCCAAGGATAAACTTCCCCCGGACGACTTTCGGGCTGGTACATTACGGTGTATTGTCCCTGATCATACTGACACACAAAACGGCGATCGCCAGAATTGTAGATCACATCACCAGGCGTATTCCCCGTATTGGAATCTGTGTCTACAACGATATCCGGCGGTACCTGGGCGATCGCACTGCTGGCGGCAAACCCTAAAATTTCTAAGCCGACAATACCGATTTTTAACCAAGTTCGAGTGTGCAAACCTTTACTCATCTTCAAATTTCTCGTGCGTCACAGTGAATTTTAGGGGGATCCTATGGGTTTTGATGACGGGATAAGCTGACTTTAGGTTCCCCTTGTCGGCCGGAAAATGGATGTGATATATTTACTGAGCTAATTAATTTTGCGGACGTGGCGGAATTGGTAGACGCGCTAGATTTAGGTTCTAGTGTCCTAGACGTGAGAGTTCGAGTCTCTCCGTCCGCATTTACAAAAAAAAGTTCCTGGGGTTTGGAGTGATGGCACTTTCCCACACTGAATTTGAGCAGGCGATCGCCCAAGTGGAAGCTGACCTTGCCGCCCTAAAAGACCGTCACGCCCAGGTCAAGACTGCCGAAGCCCGCATCGCAGAGCTGAAAGCAGAACAAGAGAATCTCCAGGCAGAGCCAGAAACGATCCAAAAACAAGCCTCCCTCAAAACAGAACTCAACCTCATTGCCGCCGAAATCGCGAAGTTAGAACTGCAACTCGAAAGTCAGTTGCTCAAGTGGCAGGAACCCTTTTGGCAAGTTGTTCGCTTCACAGGGGTAGGCATTTTATTGGGCTGGATTCTTAAATCGTTTACGGTTTAGAGTTTAAATCTCCTTGTGGTCGCCCTGGATAAAGCGGACGCACCAACACCGGCGCATAAAAATCGTCCTGGGAAAGCACCACCTTTGATTGAGCCGACAACAGAAGTAAAGCCCAAAAGATCCCGACCTTTTCGTGGCGATGTTGTTTGGCGGTGATCTCTTGGGGGAAAAATTCGTTGGCTTCTTTATAGGCGATCCACTGACGGATTAAATCGTCTAATGCAAACACCACGGGGGTTTCTGGATCAGGGGGCATCTGGGTCTGGAAAAATTGTTCTAGCTGGGCGGCTAATTCCGTGAGATTTTCATCATGGGCCAACTGGGTAATCTGTTTAATGGCCGCTTTATTGGACAGTTTACGTGGCGTTTTGAGGCGTTTTTTGGGGGTGTGATCCTCGATTTCGTTGGCAATTTGCTGAATTTGCTCAATAAATTCCTGGAGGGTGACCCGCCGCCGTTTGGGGGGAGGTGCCGTAGCCCGCCGCCGGAGTCTTTTTTCGAGCTTGAGGGGGAGTCGTTCCGTATCGCTTGCGTCCCAATCTTCGTAGAATTCTTCGTCCTGAACCTCTGCTTCAATGACCGTTAAACTTTCGAGGGTGTCGGCCTTGAGGAGGACAAGTTTAGAGGCCCACAGAAAGGTCTGACCCGACTGGGGTAGGTCTGCTTCCCTGAGCATTGGGTCTGTATCCCCGGCAAGTCCTAGTTCACTGAGGAACTGATCGATAACATCGATGACTTGCACATCCCAGGGATCGATTTCTCCCTGTTGGGCTAGTTCAATGAGGGTGGCGATCGCCGCTTGGGGTTGGGTAGCCATGGCTTTATCGAAGGGTCAAAAATTAGGCCGTTTGCTCAGGTTGAGATTCTTCTGGGGGTGCTTCAGCGGAGTCCTGGGTGTCTCCTGTCTCGGTATCGGTAGAAGTTTCAGGTTCAGGCACCGTTTTGTCTGCGGTGGATGCAGTCGTCGCACTGGGGGAATCTGCCGATGATTCTGCGGCATTTTGTTGGGCGGCCTGCAGTTCAGCCAAAGCTTTTTCTAATTCCTCAATTTTTTGACTCTGGAGCTTCAGTTCCCGTTGGGCTTTCCATGATTCAATTTGCCGCTGCAACTGATCCCACAGGCTAAACATCCAAGCTAAAATCGCCCCTGTGCCCACCGCCAGCAGGAGTTCGATGGAGAGGGGCGCTTCGGCTTGGAACCCCGGAATGATGTTAATTCCGACGGGTTGCGTATTTTCGATACTAAATAGCGCTAGGGCTAAGCACAGGGCAAAAAACAATAAAAAATTCAGTTGCCGCATGATCTCTCCACAGGATGCATCGCGTGGCTGATCTCGATGGCGATCGCCAACACACCCCCTAGGATATCGTAATTGTTCCAACCCAAAAAAATTGCCCCAAACATTGTTGGGGCCGCCGGATGATAAAAGTGATAATTGCGATCGCCTGGGCTTAAGCTAGGGACATTTTGGTACCACCCACAGCATCCCCAAGGCTCACATTGACCCCAGAATAAACAGTGCCTCGACGGGCATCAATGGAGATAATCGAGCCATCCCGAATCAACTGGGTTGCTTCCTTAAAACCGACAATCACCGGAATACCCAACCGCATCCCCAAAGTTGCTGCATGGCAATTTTGATTTGGTTCTTCGATCACGATGCCGCTGGCCTTACGGATCATTTCCACATAGGCCGCATCCGTAGACCGAGCAACGAGGATCTCCCCTGGCCCAAAATCATTAATATCTTCACTTTGATTCACGACCCGGGCACGACCGCTGGCCGCCCCTTGACCAATGCCAATGCCTTCTCCGAGCACCGCCTGCACCATTTCGACTTTGATGAGATCTGTGGAACCAGACACCCCTTGGAGCGTCCCCGCTGTCATGATCACCAAGTCCCCTTCATGGAGAAAGCCGCTCTCCTGGGCCACATTAATCGCCGCCTTAAAAGTTTGGGTCGTTGACGGAGAATCCATAACGAGGAGTGGCTTTGCCCCCCAGACCAACTGGAGACGACGAGCCACATCCACATGGGGGGTGACAGCAAGGATCGGCGTTGCTGGGCGAAATTTGGAGACGTTTCGGGCCGTTGCCCCAGACTTGGTGAGGGTCATGATCGCCGTTGCATCTAACTGTCCAGCAATGTGGCTGACGGCGGCAGAAATAGCATTGGGAATCGATTTTTTATCAGAAGGTTGTTTTTGAATGCCGTCGGGTTCCTTTTCGATGCGCTTGGCGATGGTTGCCATGGTCGCCACGGCTTCTACGGGGAATTCACCCACAGCAGTTTCATTAGAAAGCATCACCGCATCGGTACCATCCAAAATCGCATTGGCCACATCGGAAACTTCGGCGCGGGTGGGGCGAGGATTACTCACCATGCTATCGAGCATCTGGGTGGCGGTAATCACAGGAATCCCGAAGCGGTTGGCGGTGGCAATGAGTTTTTTCTGGAGAATGGGTACGTCTTCGGCGGGCAGCTCGACCCCAAGATCCCCCCGGGCGACCATAACACCATCGGAAAGGGACAAAATAGCCTCCATTTGTTCGATCGCCTCGTGTTTTTCAATTTTGACGATCACGGGGACATTTTTCCCAGCATTGGCGATGAGCTCTTTGATTTCCAGGACGTCTTGGGGATTGCGCACAAAACTGAGGGCCACCCAATCGACCCCTTGGTCGAGGCCAAACATGAGATCTTCGCGGTCTTTGTCGGTGAGGGCTTTGACGGAGAGATAGACCCCAGGAAAATTGACCCCTTTGTTATTGGAGAGTTTGCCACCGACGACCACGCGGCAGTGGAGATTTTTTGCGGCAATATCGACCCGTTCGACCTTCATTTCTACCTTGCCATCGTCGAGGAGGATGGTGGAGCCTTCGGGGACTTCTTCCGCTAGCTTGTCATAGCTGACATAGCCCACTTCTTGGGTACAGGGTACTTCGCGACTTGTGATGATGTAGGGATCGCCGTTTTTAAGGGTGATAAAGTCGCTCTCATAGCGACCAAGGCGAATTTTTGGCCCCTGGAGATCCTGGAGAATGCCAACGGGTTGATTCAGTTCAAAGGCGGTTTGTCGAATCAGACGGATGTTGCGTTGGTGGTCATCGTGGGTACCATGGGAGAAATTTAGCCGTAGAGTGGTTGCCCCTGCTTCGATGATTTCCCGGAGAACGTCTGGTTTGCTAGTCGCAGGGCCAATGGTGGCGACGATCTTAGTGCGGCGGGGCATTTCTCTAGAGGGCATAGTGAACTTTCTCGGGTCAGTTGGGAAAACAAGCCTCATATTATCCCAAAAGTTGACGTTTCTTTCTATACGTGGCAGGGGAGTTCTGGGAGATTTTGGGAATCTCGATGGGATCTGCTCTGGGGTTTGTCGGTAGGAGCTTTTGGTGGACAAGGGGGAAGCCAGAGAATCTTCCCCTAATTTTCGTGATTTTTCTGAAGTTTTAGGTATCCAAATAGTTGGCGGCGATCGCCGTGGGGATCATCGGTAACATCGGCAGTACACAGATCAATCCCTGTTGCCAGGTGAGGGGAGCTGTCTGAAAGAGTTGATTCATGAGGCCCCATTGACTAAAGGCAACCTGCAAAGCGACGGCGACGGCAATGCCAACCAACAGGAGCGGGGCTTGGATGATGGTTTTTGTTTGGCCGCTGATGTAGCGAAGGAGGCTACGGCCCAGTTGACTGATGCTTAGTAAATAGATGATCCGAGCGGCAACGAGAGCTTGGATCGCCATGGTGCGGGCGAGGGCGAGATCGCCGGTGCTGGTTTTGATCCATTCAAAAATGCCAAAGATAAGAATCCAGTTGAAGATCGAAATAATCCCGATCCGTCGCAGCAGCTTGGGGGTGATCAGGGGTTCATTGGGATTGCGGGGGGGGGATTGCATAATCCCGGCGGGCTTGGCTTCAAAGGCGAGGGGCACAGTCATAGTGATCGAGTTGATCATATTCAGCCACAGCACCTGCAAAGACAGAATGGGCAAATCCCGCGCCAGCAAGACACTGATCAAAATAGTCATGGATTCACCGCCATTGACGGGCAAGAGGAAGGCGATCGCCTTGCGGAGATTGCGGTAAACGGTGCGTCCTTCTTCGACGGCGGCTTCAATGGAGGCAAAATTATCATCGGTGAGCAGCATATCGGCGGATTCCCTGGCCACTTCGGTGCCGCCTTTCCCCATGGCGATACCAATGTCGGCTTGTTTGAGGGCTGGGGCATCATTCACGCCATCACCCGTCATCGCGACGATATCACCTTTTTTCTGGAGGGCTTCGACGAGAGCAAGTTTTTGGGCTGGGGCAACCCGGGCAAAGACCGACCCAGTTTCGGCGGCCTCGGCCAGACTTTGGGGATCCATTTTTTCGAGGTCTTGACCCTCAAAGGCAATGACTGTTTCTCCGGTGCGAATCCCCATGCGTTGGGCGATCGCCTTGGCGGTGGCAATGTGATCTCCAGTGATCATCTTGACGTTAATGCCCGCCGTTTGGCAGGCATGGACAGCGGCGATCGCCTCCGGTCGGGGGGGATCAATCATTCCCTGGAGCCCTAAAAACTCAAGGCCCGTGGTGAGATCCTCATGGTCAACGCTGTGTTGGTGACTGCTGACTTCTTTTTTCGCAAAGGCGAGAACCCGTAACCCTTTGGTGGCCATGGTCTCTACCACTGCTTCGATGGCCGCAGGATCGAGGGCGATCGCCTGACCATCGTCCAATAACATCGTTTCACAACGGCGCAACAGCGATTCCACCGACCCTTTGACATAAATTGTCCGCCCCGTGCCATCATGGAGCGTTGCCATGTACTGATATTCCGACTCAAAGGGAATCGAATCGAGCCGGGGCCGCTGGGCGTCTAAACCCACCTGACTGAGGCCCGCCTTCGCTGCCGAGGTGATCAAGGCTCCTTCCGTTGGATCGCCCACCACAGACCAATCATCACCCGTTTGTTTCAGTTGGGAATCGTTGCAGAGCAACCCTGCGGTGAGACATTCTGCCAGGACTGGGGGCAAGGTTTCAAAGCTGGCGTCCCCATCATCACCGGTTGCGGCCAGGTAAACTTCTCCCTTCGGACTGTAGCCACTGCCACTCACTTTGAAATGAACATCCCCCGCATAGATCGCCTGGACGGTCATCTGATTTTCCGTGAGGGTACCCGTTTTATCAGAACAGACCACCGTGGCACTCCCAAGGGCTTCTACAGCGGGTAATTTACGAATAATGGCGTGGCGGCGGGCCATCCGGTTCACCCCAATCGCCAGGGTAATTGTCACTACGGCGGGTAATCCTTCGGGAATCGCACTCACGGCCAGGGCCACGGCAGCTTCAAACATCTCGGCGAGATCGCCCCCCCGGCCCCAACCAATGGCAAAGGTGAGGGTCGCCAGAGTCAAAATCACATACAGCAGGGAATGGCTAAATTTGGTGAATTTTCGGGTCAGTGGTGTGGTTAAACTGACCTGCTTCTCCATGGATTGGGAAATCTGTCCCATTTCCGTCTGATTGGCGATCGCCACGACGATGCCTGTGCCCTGGCCAAAGGTGACAAAGCTCCCTGCATAGGCCATATTGCGGCGATCGCCGAGGGGGGTGTCTAGGGGTAAAAGGCCTAACTTTTTCTCGACGGGCACCGCTTCCCCCGTCAGGGCTGACTCATCAACTTGGAGGTTCCGCACCTTGAGTAACCGCAAATCCGCCGGGACTTTATCCCCGGAAGCCAACAGCACAATATCGCCAGGCACTAAATCCCGCGACGGGATCCGGAGAGTATTGCCTTCCCGCAGAACCATCGCTTCGGTGGTGACTGCTTTTGCCAGGGAGGCGATCGCCCCTTCCGCCTTAGCCTCTTGGATATAGCCAATCACCGCATTAATGAAAGTGACTCCCCAGATAACCCAAGCATTCGTCCAGGAACCCAAAGCCGCTTTAATACTTCCGGCGATGATTAGGATGTACAGAAGCGGCTGGTGGAACTGCAACAAAAAACGTAACCAAGCGGGCTTACCGCCTCGAAATTGCAACTCATTCCAACCATACTGCTCGTAACGCTGGGCCACTGCCTCTGGCGATAATCCCCGTTCTGCATCGCTCTTTAGGGATTGAATTAATTCGGCCTCTGATTGGGTATGGCAGGGAGGAAGTGATGATGACACTGGCATAACTTAAGCTTAAAAATTAACCTGCAAATTTGATCCTCCAAATTCTAGCAATTTAGTTTTATAAAATTGCGTAGTTAAATTATTAAATTTTCCTTGAAAAATCCAATTTTCAACTTGTCAATAATTTCTTTATGGACTTTTTTGTTGTCAAATCCTCAGTGATAAAGCCTGTTCGGTTTCTTTGAAGCTAATTTTTGAAAATCCCAAAAAGTGATTTCTTTTTATCTTTTTATTGCCAATTAAGTTATTAAGTTCCCTTGTTTTTTTAAGGAGAAAAATTGGCTGCCGACGACATTTTGACCAGGCCCCCGATTCTAAAATGGCAGCAAGTAATCCATAATGGGCGATGGTTCATTCCATTAGCTGTCACGAAAAACTCAAAATAACCATGCGCCTTTCCCAAAGTCTGTTCGTTACCCTCCGAGAAGATCCCGCCGATGCGGAGATTCCTAGCCATAAGCTCCTGCTGCGGGCCGGCTATATCCGGCGGATTGGGCGGGGGATTTATGCTTATCTACCGTTAATGTGGCGCGTGCTCCAGAAGGTATCCCAGATCGTCCGGGAAGAGATGAATGCCACCGGTGCCCAGGAAACCCTGTTACCCCAGTTGCAACCCGCAGAGATTTGGCAAGAATCGGGCCGTTGGGATACCTATACCCAGGCAGAAGGGATTATGTTTTCCCTGCGCGATCGCCTGGATGGAGAGTTGGGTTTAGGGCCGACCCACGAGGAAGTGATTACCACCATTGCCAAGGACATGATCCGCTCCTATCGGCAGTTGCCCCAGCATTTGTACCAGATTCAGACGAAATTCCGCGATGAGATTCGACCCCGGTTTGGCCTGATGCGCGGGCGGGAATTTATCATGAAAGACGGCTACTCGTTCCATGCTTCCGAGGAATGCCTCAAAAAAACCTACGCAGACATGGATCAGGCCTACCGCAATATGTTGCGTCGCTGTGGTTTACAATTCCGGGCGGTAGAAGCAGACTCTGGGGCCATTGGTGGTTCTGGTTCCCAGGAATTTATGATCCTCGCCGATGCCGGGGAAGACGAAATTCTCTACACCGAAGACGAAAAGTATGCCGCCAATACCGAGAAAGCCGTGTCTCTACCCGTTGAGGCGATCGCCTCTCCCTTCAACAGTTTTGAAAAGCGTGAAACCCCGAACACAGCCACCATCGAATCCCTGTGTAAGTTCCTAAATTGTTCCCCCACTTGTGTCGTTAAAAATGTCCTTTATCAGGTGGTTTATAACAATGGCAAAACAGTTTTAGCCTTAATTTCAATTCGAGGCGATCAAGATGTCAACGAAGTTAAATTGCAAAATGAATTGACAAAATTAGCGCCTAATTACGATGCCAAAACTGTCATTTCCTTAACAGTTCCCGATGCCGATGCTCAACAAAAATGGGCCGCAAAATCATTACCTTTAGGCTACATTTCCCCAGCTTTAGCAGATGATTGTATTGCTAAAAATAAAGCGGTTTCAGGCGAATTTCTGCGCTTAGTTGATCCCACTGCGGCGACATTAGAAAACTTTGTCACGGGTGCCGATGAAACGAATTACCATGTCCTCGGTGCAAACTGGGGCACAGAGTTTAAGCTACCTCCATTGCAAGTGGATGTGCGGTTAGCAAAGGCAGGCGATCGCGCTGTCCATGATCCGACCCAAATCCTCCAAACAGCGCGGGGCATCGAAGCGGGTCACATTTTCCAACTGGGGACAAAATATTCCGAGGCTATGGGGGCCACCTTTACCGACGAAAATGGTAAAGAACACCCCCTGGTGATGGGCTGCTATGGGGTTGGCGTTTCCCGTCTGGCCCAGGCCGCCGTGGAGCAATCCTACGATGAAAATGGCATTATCTGGCCCGTGGCGATCGCCCCCTACCATGCCGTGGTAGTCGTGCCCAATGTTAAGAGTGAAGAACAGATGGCAGCCGCAGAAAAACTCTATGCTGATCTCAACGCCGCTGGGGTTGAAACCATCCTTGATGACCGCAACGAACGAGCTGGGGTGAAGTTTAAGGATGCAGAACTGATTGGTATTCCCTTCCGGGTTGTCACAGGGAAATCCCTCAAGGATGGCAAGGTGGAAGTGGTGCGCCGCAAAGAAGGCGATCGCCAAGATCTTGATCTCGATGCTGTGGTTGCGACCTTAAAAAATTGGGTCGAAGCCGCAGGCCAGTAAGCCCCTGGGGAATCGTTATAATGGCCCTAGGGTTAAGCGATTTCCCCTTTTTTAGCCATGGTTCAAACGCCTAGGATTCCCGACATCACCTACGACCAAGATTATCAACTTTGGCTGCAACAGACCCTCGAAAAATTGCGCCTCCGGGATTATATGGCCGTCGATTGGGAACATCTAATTGATGAAATAGAATCGATGGGTAAACGCGATCGCCACCGCCTCAAGAGTAATTTGATCATTTTGTTGATGCACTTACTACAGTGGGACTTTCAGGCAGAGAAACGTTCTGGTAGCTGGGAGTCAACGATCATTGAGCACCGTCGCCGCATTATTGACGAGTTAGAAGATTCTCCGAGTTTGCGGCCCTATTTACAGCAGATTTTAGCCTCTGCCTACACCACGGCACGGCAACGGACAAAGGCAGAAACAGGTTTATCCCAAGACAGCTTTCCCCAGGAATCTCCCTACGATCTAGAACAGATTCTTGGTTTGGGTTAAGCCATTACAATCTCCATTTTTGTGAACCAAAACCAGCAAATTTACGTCAAAAATTGTGACTCAGGGTTTAGTAATGGCGGGAAAACCTCACCTAAACCGGGAGAATTCAATTGCTAAGATTGACGATAAAACCTCCTGCGGTGTCCCCCTAACGCCCGGCTCGATGTGGCCATCATCCTAAAACTTTATACAGACTGGATAGAAAAACTTCTATGAGACGATCAAAATTTGTCCAACGATTTACAACCCACATTGTTGCCCTCTGTGTGGGCTGTGCCATTACCTTCGGGGCAATGCAAGGCTCTAGCCAAACCCTCAACCAACCTTTAGCTGATACCAATCCGCCCCAGGAAGTGGCAGCGGTACCCGTAGCAGCAGGTCGAAGTTTTGTCGCCGATGCGGTGGCCAGGACAGGGCAAGCGGTAGTGCGTCTAGACACAGAAAAAACCGTGGTGCGCCGCTTCCAGGACCCGTTTATGAATGATCCATTTTTCCGGGAGTTTTTTGGCGATCGCTTTGGGATGCAATTTCCCGATGAACAACGTCAGGTGCTCACCGGACAAGGATCTGGGTTTATTACAGATCGGTCTGGGGTGATCCTCACCAACGCCCATGTTGTGAGCGGTGCTGATCGAGTTACCGTAACGCTAAAAGATGGCCGCAGCTTTGAAGGGGAAGTAAAGGGTACCGACGAAGTAACTGATTTGGCCGTCGTGAAAATTGACCCCAAAAATGAGTCTATTCCCGTGGCTCCCCTCGGTGATTCTGGGTCTGTGCAGGTGGGTGACTGGGCGATCGCCGTAGGGAATCCGGTGGGTTTAAACAATACTGTTACCCTCGGCATTATCAGTACCCTAGAACGGTCTTCGGCCCAGGCAGGAATTCCCGATAAGCGGGTCGATTTTCTCCAGACCGATGCCGCCATTAACCCTGGTAACTCCGGTGGCCCCCTCCTCAACGCCGACGGTGAAGTGATTGGGATTAACACCGCGATCCGCCGGGATGCCATGGGCATTGGATTTGCGATCCCGATCAACAAAGCCAAGGATCTTGAACCCACCCTCGCCGCTGGGAAAGAAGTACCCCATCCCTTCATCGGGATTCGGATGGTGAGCCTCACCCCAGAAATGGCCAAGGAAAATAATGCTGACCCCAATTCCATCGTGCTCTTACCGGAAGTGAACGGAGCGCTGGTGCTGGGTGTGGTGCCGGGTAGTCCAGCGGAAACAGCGGGTCTGCGTCGGGGCGATGTGATTACAAAAATCAACGGTAAGGCGATCGCCAATGCCCAACAACTCCAGGAAACCGTTGAACAGAGTGGCGTTGATGCTAGCTTGAAGGTGGAACTGCGCCGGGGCGATCGCACCTCAGAGCTCACCTTGAGAACAGCACAAATGCAAGGGGTTTCATAAGTTCTTTAAGTTGAAATTTCCCCCAAGGTCTCCGGGTTCACAACCTGGGGACTTTTTTTGCGTTCTAGCCCAAGGATTCACCGACAGTTAGGCGCATCCCATTGACCATATCCCAACCGGACTGGGGTTTTTTGCCGCTGGGTTGCACCTGTTTGAGCAACAAAAGTCCGTCCCCCGTTTGGATGATTGGCCCAAATTTTTTGGCGATCGCCACAATTTCCCCAACCTTCCCTGTGTTCCCAACAAATTCCTTGAGGGGTTCATATGCTGCGGGATATTGCGCAAAACATTCCGGCACGAGGGGGATCGTTTCTAACACTTTTAACGGTTTATCGCGGCAGGTGGTGAGGCAGTTGGGATAAAAACCGCGCACTTGGTTATGTAAGGCGATCGCCCCTTTTTGCCAATCTAGCTGAAAATCTTCTTTCTGAATCAACGGCGCATAGGTGGCTTGGTCTGGATCCTGGGGGATGGGGGTGATTTTTCCTTGAGCCAGTTGAATGAGCGTTTCTGTCAATAAAGCCGCCCCGGAGGTCGCTAATTTCACTGCCAAATCATGGGCATTGTCCCAAAGATCAATGGGCGTTTCAGCCTTGAGGAGCATTGCCCCGGTATCCATCCCCTCATCCATGAGCATGGTGGTCATCCCCGTCACCGTTTCCCCCTGGACGAGACTCCACTGGATCGGCGCGGCGCCGCGATATTTCGGCAACAGGGAACCATGGCCATTGACACAGCCGAGCCGGGGCATCTGGAGGATTTGCGGCGAGAGCAACTGCCCGTAGGCGACCACCGCAAACACATCGGCTTGGAGGTTTTCGAGAATCGCTAAGGTTTCAGGATCTTTTTTGATGCGCTTCGGTTGCCAGACGGGGAGATCATGGGCGATCGCCACCTTTTTTACCGCCGACGGAATCAGTTGACTGCCCCGACCTCGCCGCTTATCCGGTTGGGTAACGACCCCCAGCACTTCAATGTCCGGGTGGTTCAAAAGGGCTTCTAGGTAGGGCACTGCAAACTGAGGCGTACCGAAAAAGACAACTTTAAGCATGGGAAAAAGAGCAACCAAGCGTGCGATCAGCCTTTCACTTTAGCGCAGATCTCCCCCGACCTTAGCGATTATGCAAACCTCATCGGTCTTTTGAACTGCTCCTAAATCTCCCCCAAACTGGGGGCAGGGGGGCCTTGTTAAGCACCGACAGACTCCTTAGCGGCGTAGAGCACTTCCAGGGAAATTTCACTCAGTCCCTGGGCGCGGGCATATTTTTCGGTGTTGCGCTTCACCTTGCCCCGCACAAATCCGGGGACTTTGTTCAGTTGTCCCTGGGCTTCCGTTGTCCAATTCAGATCAGAACTGGCCGACATGGTTGTGGTAATGACTTCCTTGGTATCGTGGCCGCCGAAAATTTCGAGCAAATGGTCTTCCATGCCTAGGGTAAAGGAGTTATAAACCAGATCCGCGATTTGGTTAGTGCCCTCATAACCCACGAAAGGCCGATAACCAATGGGGAAGTTTTGGATGTGGATCGGGGCGGCGATCACGCCACAGGGAATATTCAGCCGCTTACCCACGTGGCGTTCCATCTGGGTACCGAAAATGGCAGCAGGTTCTAGGCGGGCGATCGCATCAGCAATTTCGCCATGATCTTCGCTAATTAAAATCTCATCACAGTATTCGCTCACCTCTTGACGGAACCAGTCAGCATCATATTTACAATAAGTTCCCGCCAGCACCACATGGATGCCCATTTCCCGCGCCAGAATTTTCGTCATTGCCACAGCGTGGGTATTATCCCCAAAGACAATCGCCTTTTTGCCCGTTAAATTTTGGCAATCAATGGAACGACTAAACCAAGCGGCCTGGGACACATGGAGGGTTTGTTCTTCGATAAAGGCTTCATAATCTGCCGTGGCTCCCTGGTCATTAATCGCTCCCTGGATCGCGCGGATGCAACGGGCCGTTTCCACAACGCCCATCGGTGTAATGTCCACATAGGGTTGGTCAAATTCTTGTTCTAAATATTTTGCCGTGGGCAGGCCCAATTCCCGGTAGGGCACAAGGTTAAACCAGGCCTGGGGCAATTTTTTCAAATCGTGGACAGAGGCTTTGTCAGGAATTACTAAATTCACACTAATCCCCAACTCGGCCATCAAAGTCTTTAGTTCGCGGATGTCGTGGTTGTTGTGGAAACCAAGGGTCGAAATCCCAATAATATTCACCGACGGTTGCGGGGTTTTCTCCGTGGCTAAGTCACCTTTTTTTCTTGCTTTATTGATATAAAACTGGACAATTTGCTGGAGGGTGCGATCGCCAGCCTGGAGTTCATTAACCCGGTAGTGGTTCACATCCGCCAAGATGACGTCTCCCTGGGCATCCAATTGGGCGCGGGCGACGAAATTTTCGAGGTCTTCCTGGAGAATGCTTGAAGTGCAAGTGGGGGTCAAGACAATTAAATCGGGTCGTTCCTCTTGATCCTTGCGGACAATATTATCAACAACTTTTTCTTGGGAGCCCCGTGCCAGAACATTCCGATCCACAATGCTGGCGGTGACAGGGGTGAAATTGCGTTCCCGTTCTAACATCGAACGCATCACATTAAAGTAATCGTCGCCTAGGGGAGCGTGCATAATCGCATGGACATTTTTAAAAGAACTGGCAATGCGTAATGTGCCGATGTGGGCTGGGCCTGCATACATCCAATAGGCAAGTTTCATAGGTATTTTTACTCCCAAAAAAAACTGGTTTGTGATCAAAAGTGATCTCAGTCAGTGTCATTTTCGCAAATGATTTTCGGGTTCTCGGAGAAGAAAACAAAAGTCAATAAAACGATGTATCTCGCAAAGAAAATGGTTTCATTTCAAGGGATATCTCTACAAATAAAGGTTCATCATCTGTTTCTTTCAACGAATTTCAAGCTCTGCCTCGATGATGATTCGCCGTCAAGAACTTTGGGGAAGGATATACAATGCACTTTATTAATGAATTTCGTTTGATTGCAATTGTCTCTGCTCCTAGCCATGACCCAAGTTTTTACACCAAAACCCATTCAATACGCTCCTGAAACAATACAGCGGGCACTGGTGGCTTTTGCTTGCACACCGCTCCGGTGGGAACTGCTGGCAGCGATGAAAGATCAGAGTGTGGCGCTCCCTGATATTGCTGGAGAAGCTGGACTCCGGGCGAGTTATAGTGGGCGATCGCTGCCGGAAGGGGCCGTGGAAGAGTTGATGATGTGGCTGATTCAAGTGGGATTGCTCCGGCGGGAGGTCGATGGTCAAGGTTTGACAGATAGTTTTCGCTTAACGCCTCTGGGTCGTCAGGTGTTGGCCCAATGGCAAGCGGCCCCCCAGGCGGTAAAGGTGTCGTGGTTGGCTCGGTGCCAAAATGCTTTACAACGTTGGCTGAGTCGGTTTTCGGTCTAGACTGTACAATCTAAATCTATGCATCTATCTTTCGGTTTAATGTGAGGAAGCTTCATGCGGGCGATCGCCATTTTTAGCCCTAGTCGTCGGTCTGGAAAATCATGGTTAATTACGGCGCTGGCCCGTTCCCTAACTCGGCAGGGGTTGCGAGTTGTTCCTTTCCAAAGTCAAACGGAAATCACAAAAGGTTATCGGGTCAGTGCCGACGCAGAAGTCAGTCAATCAGCGGCTTGGCAAGCGTGGGCCGCAAAAATTCAACCAACAACCCATCTCAACCCAGTTTTACTAAAAGCCTGTAGTCCCCCTGGTGAATCAAAGCCTAAATTTCAACTGCTGATTCAAGGGCGGGGGATTGGTACTGTCAAACGAACAGCTTACTACGATAGCTATTACGATATTGCGCGACCGCTGATTCGAGAATGTTTGATGGCATTGCCGCCGAAATACGATGTGCTGCTATTCGATAGCTATCGCGACAGTCTTTACCATCCCCTCACCAGCGATACCGACCAAAATTTTGAGATTCTCAAGGGTTTAGAGGCGCCCGTCACGGGTATTATTTTGATTGACTGCACCCATGAAGGGGCCATTAATCAGCTTTGGGGCCTCTGGCAACGGCTTTCCCCAGAAAATCGTCAACTGATTCGGGGGGTAATCTTCAATCAGTGGCAAGGCGATCGCCCCCAAGAAACCCAAACCAGTCAGTGGGTCAAAACGTATCTCAAACGACCCGTCCTCGGCTATATTCGGCCTCTCCAAAATCTGGCCTTTGACCCCGAAAGCCTCTGTACTACCGTTGCCCATAACCCTGTCAATTTACCCCAAAATAAACTGCGCTTGCAGGTAATCCAGCTCCCTCACCTCTGTCCCTATGCAGACTTTGATGCCCTGATGGGTGAGGCTTCGGTACAGTTGGAGTTTATTAATCCGACCGAGACCCTGGGTTATCCCGATGCGGTGATTGTGCCCCACACCAGCCAGGCGATCGCCGACCTCGACTATCTCCACAAATACGGCTATCCCCAACAGCTGCAGCAATATGTCAATGCAGGCGGCACGGTGATAGGGATCGGCAATGGTGCTAATCTCCTCAGTAAAAAAATTGCCCTCCCCAGTGGCGATTTTCAACCAGCCCTCGGTTTAACGCCCTTTGATAGCCAACCCCATACCAAGGCCGCCCTCTTCCCCGCCGAAACATTTTCGCGGTTCCCCTTTCCAAATCTTCCCCTGAGCGGCATGACCCTCCCCTGTGACATCCTGAACTATGCTCCCAGTAGCGGTTATACCCAACTCTTTGAAACCCCAAATTTGGGTCTTGTTAACCAAAGTCAAAACATCTGGGCCGTCTACTTGCAAGGTTTGTTTAATAATGGCCCCTGGTGTCGCTTTTGGCTCAATGCCCTCCGCCAAAAACGGGGCCTCTCTTCTCTACCGACAGGTATTGCTAATTTCAACGAACGGCAAGAAGCAATCCTCGAAGCCCTCGCCAATCACCTTGAGCAATATGTTGATCCGACGATTTTATTAGAGGATGCCGATTAATCGTCCTCGGTTGATAAAAAAAGGGGCAATATTTTTGTTGGCGTAGATTACAGCAGGCGATCGCCTTTTGGGGCCGATGGTGACCTGAATGTTAGTATTTATTTGCAATAAGGCCAGATTGTTGCAAAAGTAGAAAAGGGCGTTTATTATTGTCAATAAGCTGAACTTGTTGAAAAATATGCTGGTACCTTCCTACGACGTAAGCGCCCTCAAGACCGAACTCAATGCTAAAGGATGGCGGTTAACGCCCCAGCGGGAAAAAATTCTCCGCACCTTTCTAAATTTGCCGAAGGGTGAACACCTCAGCGCTGAAGATTTGCACAATGAGTTATTGGAGCAAGGGGAAAAAATTAGTCTCTCAACGGTGTACCGTAGCGTAAAACTCATGACCCGCATGGGCATTTTACGGGAGCTAGAGCTCGCCGAGGGCCACAAACATTATGAGCTGAACCAATCCCAAGCCCACCACCACCATTTGGTCTGTGTCCAGTGCAATAAAACCATTGAGTTTGAGGATGTCGCGATCAACAAACACAGCATTGCCCAATGCCAACAGCAGGGTTTTGAGTTACTCGACTGCCAGTTAACCATCACCACCATTTGTCCGGAGGCCCGCTTGATGGGTTGGCCCTCGGCGCTCCCCCATGATTGGGTCTGTTCGCGGGAAAAAGCCCAAACCCATCTCCATTAATCGAGGCGATCGCATTTGACGGTAACATTGCAGTCCCAATCTTTATTGGTGACGGAAAATTTAACGGTGGGCTACCAACGGCGTGCCTTACTTCAAGATCTCAATGTGGCGATCGCCCAGGGACAGTTTGTCTGTTTAGTGGGGGCGAATGGATCGGGAAAATCGACTTTGATTCGGACGTTGGCGGGTCTGGAGTCCCCCCAAGCGGGTCAGGTTTGGCTGAATGGGACACCCTTGACGGCCCTCAATGCGGCCCAGCGCGCCCAACGCCTGAGCTTGGTTTTAACGGAACGGGTTGATCTCCCTTGGATGTCGGTTACAGAACTGGTTGCCCTGGGGCGTTATCCCTATACCGATTGGCAAGGGCGTTTGGGGCCAACGGATCGACAGATTGTCCGGGAGGCGATCGCCGCTGTTGGTTTAACGAACCTCCAGGCCCAACCCCTGAATAACATTAGCGACGGGGAAAGACAAAAAGCGATGATTGCGCGGGCCTTGGCCCAGGCGACGGATTTAATGTTGCTGGATGAACCGACGGCCTATCTCGATGTACCTCGTCGAGTGGAAGTGATGCAATTGTTGCGGTTTTTGGCGCACCAACAAGGGCGCACCGTTTTGATGTCTACCCATGACCTCGATTTAGCCCTGCGGAGTGCGGATCAGCTCTGGCTCATTACCCCCAGCCAAAGGTTAGTAGTGGGTACACCGGAGGAATTAGCCCTAGAGGGATATTTGGGGACAACTTTTAGTAGCGATCGCTTTTATTTTGATCAAATGAGTGGTCAGTTTCAGTTACAGTACCAGCGGCGATCGCCCATCCAATTCACCGGCCAAGGCTTGGCGGCCACCTGGACAGAACGCGCCTTGACGCGTCTGGGGGTTTGAAGCCGTACAGACCCCCTGGCCATTGCGTCTTGATCTCCAGGAACAGGCGACTTGTTGGATTTTGTCCCAAGGCGAATCGCAAATGCAATTCATGAGCCTTGGAGCACTCAGCGCCCATCTCCAAGCTTTACAATGGGAAAGCTGTTGACCGAAGCAACCATGGCAGAGATCAAAATTCCCCAACGCGACATCCTCAGTCTTAATTTGGCCCCCCTGAAAACCCTGGTGCAATCGATCCTGCTCGATGAGGCCCTCGCAGACCATGAGCAAAAGTTTCAGTTAAAGATTGATTTTCCCCAGGAAGCGAATGATCCCCGTGAACTCTCAGAAATCCCAGAAATTCGTCTCTGGTTTGTGCGTCTCGATGCGATCTTTCCTTGGTTTCCGTTCCTCCTCGACTGGAAAGCAGGGGAATTAGGCCGTTATACGGCGATGCTCGTGCCCCATCAATTTCATCGCACCGAAGGGATTCAATATAATCCCGAAGCCCTCGAAATTTTTGTGATGAGTAAAGTATTTTGCCTCAGTGAGACTTTACCGAAATTCGGCATTCAACCTCAGTCACGGGTAAAGGCGATCGCCCAATTATTAGGCTACGAACTAGACGACGACTTTTTAAATGATCTCAGCTAAATTAAATTCCCGCACCATCTAAATATTGTTGAATTTCTCGGTCAGACAAGCGACAGCTATCTTTGTGATTCTGACGACGGTGGGCTGTTACGAGATCCGGCTGCTGTTGACCTTGGAGGGTTTGGACTTGCTCTTCTAGGGCCTCAATGCGGTCTAAGAGGGTACGAATCACCGTTGCTTCCGAATCGGGTAGGCTGCCGTGTTCCAAAGGATTGACCTTGACCCCAGAACGATAGACGATCCGCCCCGGAATGCCGACTACTGTGCAATCCGAAGGGACATGGCGTAAGACCACTGACCCGGCCCCAATGCGCACGTTATTCCCAATTTCAATATTGCCGAGTACCTTGGCTCCCCCACCAACAACGACATTTTCACCGAGGGTCGGGTGGCGTTTTCCACTCTCTTTCCCTGTACCGCCGAGGGTGACGCCTTGGTAGATCAAGCAATAGTCACCAACAATCGCTGTTTCGCCAATGACAACGCCCATGCCATGATCAATGAAAACCCCGTGGCCAATACGGGCACCTGGGTGAATTTCAATTCCCGTTAAAAAGCGGGCGATGTGGGAAAGAAACCGGGGGATAAACGGCAGACCAGAGCGATAGAGGGCATGGGAGACGCGATGAAACAACAGCGCTTGGAGGCCCGGATAGCAAAATAGAACTTCAAGCCAGTTACGCGCAGCAGGATCCCGTTCAAAAATAATGCGGAAGTCGGCGAAGAGGGTGGAGAGCATAATGAATTCTAATCAGAGCGATAATTCATGCCAAAGGTCAAGGCCATTTTCTATAGTATCCTTTGGTTGTTCTGCCTGGGGCAATTTTTTAGATTTCATCACCCAGGGGATATTTACTTTAGGCGTCCTGACCGCAAAATACTAATGATTAGCCACAATCCTAAAAGACTGGCTGCCGCAAACAAAATTTCATTCACAATCATTAACTGACGGTTCGGCGAAATGGTAATGATCGCGGCTCCCATGATTAACGACCCCACCACAATACTGAAGGATAGGCGATTAGCGGAGTCGTCAATGCTACGGCGCAGGCCATCGAGTTCCCGCAGGTTTAAATTCCACTGGAGGGTTTCTGAGCTGAGGCGGTCGAGAATCACGTCAATCTGGCGCGGCGATCGCAAAGAAATCGTTTTCAGATCGAGGACCGTGCGGAACATGGTCTGAAATGGAGTATCCCCCACCAATTGCCGTCGGAAAATATCAGTGATCAGCGGCTTAATCTCATCGAGTAAATTAACCTCTGGATTAAAACTGCGGGCGACCCCCTCCAAATTGGCGAGACTTTTGGCATACAAACCCAAATTTCCCGGCAGTTTAACCTTATTGTTGCGGGCTACCTGCAAAATTTCATAGAACACCTCACTAAAATTTAACTGCGTTAAGCTCCGGTCGTAATATTTACGCAGCAGGCGATCATAGTTGGCTTCTAGGCGGGCTAAGTTCGTCGTGTGCGCCCCTTCGGATAGTTCTAGGGTCAACTGGGCACAGCTCTGGGCATCCATATCCACAATGGCCAGTAGCATCTCTGTCAGTAGTTTTTGGGTGCGCGGATCGAGGCGGCCAATCATCCCACAATCAATTAACGCCACCGTCTGACTATCGAGGTAGAAAATATTACCGGGGTGAGGATCAGCATGGAAAAAACCATCCACAAAAATTTGCTGGAAAAAAGCCCGAAACAAAATTGTCGTGATTGCTTGACGTTGTTTTTCTGAAGTGACCTCCGCTTCCAGCAAGGGCTTGCCATCGAGCCATTCCATAACCAGCAGCTTTTCGGTGGTCAGCTCCCAATAAATTTCTGGAATCGTCAGTTTTTGTTGATCAAACCAACTGCTTTTCGCTAAATTGCGCCGGAGCTGATCGGTATAACCTGCTTCAGTACGAAAATCGAGCTCCGCCTGGACAGCTTTTGTAAACTCTTTCGCGAGGGCAATTACATCATAATCTTGGCCAAATTCTGTGAGAGCAGCGAGTTCTGCAATCCCTTTGATGAGGGCAATGTCCTGGGCGACGATTTGATCGATGCCTGGCCGTTGTACCTTCAAGGCGACAGCTTGACCATTCCGCAGAACCGCCCGATGGATTTGGGCAATGGAACCCGCTGCAATGGGGTTGGGATTAATTTCTTGAAAAACGTCTTCGAGGGGTTGGGAAAGTTGCTGACGAATGGTTTGCTCAATTTCAAACCAAGGCACCGTGGGGACTTTGGCTTGGAGAGCAGTGAGGGCCTCAATGTATTTCGGGGGTAGAAGATCGGGCCTAGTGCTCAGAAGCTGTCCGAGCTTGACATAAAAAGGCCCTAGCTCCACCAGAATATTGCGAAAAACTTCAGGGGGGGGGATCTGTGGTTTATCGGCTTTACCACCAGTCAGGAGACTCTTCATGAAGTCCCAACCATTACTGAAAACAATTTCAATAATTTCCCGCTGGCGTGAACTGCTCTGGGTCAGAGAAAAAACCATGGAACACCCGATGTAGAATTAGCTTGGTCTCTACTATACGTTAGTTTTTTTAGAGGGAAGCGCCTCCATCAAGTTATTCATTTGTCCCCAAAAATGCCTAGCCCAGACTTTACCTTGGGCTCCAGAACAAATGGCAGCAGATTTTTGTAAGTAGGTTATTGAACCGTTTGGTTACGCCACAGTTCTGGATCGATCGCCACGCCATTGACATAGAGTCCCCAGTGGAGGTGAGGCCCGGTGGAAGCACCACTAGAACCGACGGTGCCGATCGCTTGACCTGCTTGGACAAAATCTCCTTCCTTGAGGTTGCTGGGAATACTGTTGAGGTGTAGGAAAACGCTAATGACGCCCTGGCCATGGTCAATACCGACGGTATTGCCGTGTACTTTAAAACCATTTTTCTCGAAGTCAATCAGGGCCACTTTGCCAGGGGCAGGAGCGACCACCGGGGAACCATAGCCTGCTGCATAGTCAATGCCGCGATGGTAGTAATCCTGGGCAAAAACGCCATTGTAGTAGCGCCGTACGCCAAAAATCGTTGAAACGCGACCACTATTCGGCCGCAGGAAAGGGCCATTCCAATGTTTTGTGGGGGAGACGATAGCTTTGAGGGCGGCGACGCGGTCAAGTTCGTATTGGGTTGCAGGGCCAGAGCCACTGCCAGAAAGGGTAATGCGCTGGGTCGGAAAACGGCGGTCTTGGATCCAAACGGCGAGGTTGCGGGTTTCGTTGCCATCACTCACCTGGAGGAGGGTTTTGCCGTGGGATTCGAGGGGAGATGTCGGAATTAAAGCTCGGTAGCGATCGCCGGCCGGATCGAGGGGGAAAACAGGATAAGTATCGGCCTGGGTCGCGCCACTTTTAGTAAAGCGTACCGTTAAAGTATCGGCCTGTTGGGGATCGAGGGTGCCGGGGGGATCAATAATTACGGCCATGCTCTCCCCAAGTTTGGGACTGCTGGGATTGACTGTGACTTGGAGTTGCGGTTCGCTGGTGGCTGATTCTGAAAACCCCACAACTAGGGCAAGGCTGGCAACGAGGGGGAGAAAACGGGGGAAAGAAACAGTCATGGTAAATTGCGTTAGGTCAACAGATTACAGGGACGGATCGCAGACGAAAAAGTTTACCGACAGTTTAAGCTTTGACGTAGGCGATCGCCTGGCGAGGAATCATAAATTCCCTAGTGGAGCTGCGGTCTACGACACAAAGATAGTGGGGATCTTGCCATAAAATTTTGCCAATGATGACATCATTGGTAAGGAGTTTAATCTCCACTTCCCCCTTTACTTTGACGAAGCTCTGGATGCGACGCACACTCGGATAGCCCGTATTAAATTCTGTCATAATGGCGAATTAACTTTTATTGATTAGCTTAACCGACAAGTATGGTGCTGGAATTTACGAAATATCAAGGTCTGGGTAATGATTTTATTCTGCTGGATAATCGCCAGCAGACGACGCCCCTCGTCACCCCGGAGCAAGCCATTCAACTATGCGATCGCCACTTCGGCATTGGTGCGGACGGTGTGATTTTCGCTCTGCCAGGCCAGGCTGGTGCCGACTATACCATGCGCATTTTCAATTCCGACGGTTCTGAACCGGAAATGTGCGGCAACGGGATTCGTTGTTTAGCCCGCTTCATTGACCACCTAGAGGGGGGAAATGCCCCCGGCAAAACCTACAGCATCCATACCCTGGCGGGGATGATTCGACCCCGTTTAGAAACTGACGCACTCGTGCGGGTTGATATGGGTGAACCGATTCTCACGGCAACGGATATTCCCACCACCCTAAAAGACAGTAATGGCCAAGCCGTTAATCAGCCCCTCGAAGTGGCCGGAAAAACATGGATGGTGACCTGTGTGAGCATGGGGAACCCCCACTGCATTACCTTTGTCGAAGATGTGGCGGCGATCGCCCTAGAGGTGATTGGTAAAGATTTTGAGCACCACCCGGCTTTTCCCCAACGGATCAATACCGAGTTTATTGAAGTGGTACGTCCCGACTACATCAAAATGCGGGTCTGGGAACGGGGCGCGGGGATTACTCTCGCTTGTGGGACAGGGGCCTGTGCGTCGGTGGTGGCTGGGGTCTTAACGGGCCATTGCGATCGCCTTTGTACCGTAGAACTACCGGGGGGCTGTCTCCAGATCGAATGGTCAGCAGCAGACAATCACATCTATATGACCGGGCCAGCAGCCATTAGCTTCCAGGGTCAAGTGACCCTCTAGGCACTGGGGGCGATCGGCAAGCGAAACGAAAACGTCGATCCTTCCATCCAACGGCTTTCAATCTCTAGGGCAGTGCCCATCTGGTTGAGGTAAGTCTGACAGAGCAATAACCCCAGGCCAGTCCCTTTTTCATTGTCGGTGCCTGGGGCTGACAGCTGATAGCTATGGCTACGAATTTTTTTAAGGGTTTCGGGCTTCATTCCCAGCCCCGTATCCCGAACCCCCAATTCTACATATTGACCACTCCGGCGCGCGAACAAGGTGATCGTTTCACCGTGACGGGAATATTTCACCGCATTGCCCAGGAAATTACGCAGCACAACCCCGATAAGCTCTAAATTGCCTAGGACTTGTAATTGGGGCTCCATTTCAACTTGTAAGGTCACATTTTTTCGTTGGGCGCAGTCCTGGCACCAGGGCAACACATGGGCGGCGATCGCCTCGACTTTGATCATCTCAATGGGAACCACTTCCGTCTGGAGTTGCTGCTGCGCCCATTGCAACATCTGCATCACCTTCATTTCTGTTTGGTCAAACTTGTTGCAGACTTCGGGAATTAAAATTTCTAGCTCCTCCGGCTCTAGGGCCTGGGCGGCCAAGAGTTCTATCACCGACCGGAAACTAATCAGGGGACTGCGCAGATCGTGGGACAACACCGCTAACAGTTGATCCTTGAGGTTATTGCTTCGATCTAGGGATTGTACTTGCACCGTGAGCAGCTTAATTTTGTTTTGCTTGCGTTTTAGATTACGGCGTAAACGGAGCAAATCTTCTACCTGGTGCGCCAGCATTTGCAGCAGTTCCCGTTCAGTGGCCGTCAATTTACGGGGTTGTTCATCAATTAAACACAGGGTACCCAGGGGATAGCCGTCCCCAGAGCGGATGGGATGACCCGCATAGAAACGAATATAGGGTTTTCCAGTGACAAGGGGATTGTCCCAAAAGCGTTCATCGGCTAAGGTATCCGGGATTTCAAAAATGTCTGCCCTCTGAATTGCGTGGCCACAAAAGGAAATATTGCGGGGGGTTTCGCTCGCTGCCAAGCCGACCTTAGCCTTAAACCACTGCCGACAATCATCCACGAGGGAAATCAAAACGATTTTGACCCCAAACAGTCGCGCCGCGAGGTTGACAATGCGATTAAATTCAGGCTCCTGGGGGGTATCTAAAAGATCCTGTTGGAACAATGATTTGAGGCGTTCTGCTTCATGGGGCAAAGGTTCGGGGGTTCGCATCACTTCAGGATTTCCTTACTGCTGTGAAAAGATTATTTTCTCTCTCCAAGGTACCCAAACTAGAAATATTTTGTGCGCCCCTGAAACCTCAAAGGAGCCTTCAAATCAAGTCTCTGTCGCTAGGGGATCACTTTGGCTCAATTTTTAAATGACCTTTAGAGGGTCGCAAAGGCTGGGGCGATCGCCAAATTACTGGTGACCGTTTGCACATCATCAAGGGCTTCGATCGTTTCGATCATTTTGAGGATCGTTTGGATCTGTACTTCGTCGGTGAGGTTCATTTCTGTCTCCGGGAACCAGCGCAACTCCGCCTCTTTCACCGTAAAGCCCGCATCCTGCAAGGTTTGGTTGAGGTGTTCTAGGTTCTCAACGGCACTGAGGACTTCCACCTCATCGCTGTCTTCGATGGCACTATAACCTTCTGCTTCGCCAATTAAGGAAGCTTCTAGTAGGGCTTCTTCGTCGATCTCCCCCGTGAGCGTCACCACACCTTTGTGGCTAAACATCCAGCTCACACAACCCGTTTCTCCCAAATTGCCACCATTTTTGCTAAAGGCAGAACGTAAATCCGCCGCTGTGCGGTTGCGGTTGTCGGTGAGGGCTTCGATCAAAATGGCCACGCCCCCGGCCCCATAGCCTTCGTAACGGATTTCTTCGTAATTGGCTTCGCCATCATTATAGGTACCCGCTCCCTTGGCGATCGCCCGTTCGATATTTTCATTGGGGATGCCCGCAGCCTTCGCTTTTTCAATGGCAGTACGGAGTTGAAAATTCCCCGCCGGATCAGGGAGACCATGGCGAGCCGCAACAATGATCGCCCGGGATAACTGAGTAAACGTTTTCCCCTTCTTGGCATCAACCCGTGCCTTTTGTCGTTTAATATTTGCCCACTTACTATGTCCAGCCATGGTGAATGCTCAAATCAAATCATCACTGTTGCTTTCTTCTTAAACCATAACAGGCCACCAATACACAGCAGATTTTGAACCTGTCAGTAAAACTTTACCTTAGGTAATCCACCCGAAAGATTAGGTTATCCTGATTGTAATTGACAATTCCTGTATTTTTTGACCAGCGTTGGATGGGGGCACCAGTGAGCAACAACAGTCATAATGAAGCACATAACTATCAAGATTCTGAGTTTGAAGACGAACTCCTAGAACTGTTTGAAGACCTCGACGCAGAAACCTCTGCCCCCCCAGCGACCGATTTTCCCAAGGAGCCAGCGACCGATTTTCCCAAGGAGATCGATCCGAAAGTTTCATTTATCAGCTTCGCAAATAACTTTGAAGAACTTTTAGCCTTCGAGGAAGTGACCTCCCCCCAGTCCCAAACGCCTCAGCAAGCCTCGTCCCAAAACGAAGCAGACCTCGAAGCCGACTTAGAAGCTCTCCTCCAAGATACTGATCCCAACCAACCCTCCGAAACAGAAACTTACGCCA
The DNA here is from genome assembly GCF_963860125.1 of Picosynechococcus sp. PCC 7002. Taxonomy (NCBI): domain Bacteria; kingdom Bacillati; phylum Cyanobacteriota; class Cyanophyceae; order Chroococcales; family Geminocystaceae; genus Picosynechococcus; species Picosynechococcus sp. PCC 7002. The sequence goes on along the minus strand of NZ_CAWLFA010000001.1, from coordinate 1,719,702 downwards.
CCGAGAGCGAACCTTATTTTCCCCTCGAAGACCCCGTTTCCCCGCCCCTCAAACGCCCCAAGGCCATTTCCTCCAAGATCTCCCCGGTTACCAACGGTCAGATCACCTACTACCCTGCCCTAGAGGATCTCGGTCAATACCTAGAAGTATCACCAAGCTCGTCGGCCAATTCTGTTGACTGGCAAGCCCTCACCCAACTCATTGAACAAACTCCGAGCGCTCCTAGCCCTAGTCCCTCTCCCAAAAAACGCCCCCAAATTGCCATTTCCAAACAGACGGACTTTGGTGAATTAGAAGCCCTGCTCCAACAGGCAGACACCATGGGAGGGCCTCCCATTACTACCACCAGCGGCCCTAGTACAAATCGTCAACGCTCCCAAAAGGTCAACAGCTTTGAGCAGACCATGCGGATTCCCGTCAAGCAACTCGATAACCTCAGTAACTTGATGGGAGAACTCGTTGTCAACCGCAATACCCTCGAACAAAGCCAAGAAAAACTCCGGCAATTCCTCGACAATCTCACGGGCCAAGTCCAACGGCTCAACGACATTGGTAGCCAGATGCAAGATCTTTACGAACGCTCTCTCCTGGAGCGTTCCCTGCTAGCCAGTCGTGGTCAAAGTAGTGAATATCACTTTCCCCCAGGTTTCACCGATAAGGCGGATGCCCCCGGTCGCCATCGTTCCCAAGAATATGACCCCCTAGAAATGGATCAGTTCACCGGCTTTCACCTCCTCTCCCAGGAGATGATTGAACTGATTGTGCGGGTGCGAGAATCTTCTTCGGATATCGAATTTCTAGTCGATGACAATGAACAAGTTGCCCGTAATCTCCGGCAGGTCAGTACGCAGCTCCAGGAAGGCTTGACTAAATCACGGATGATTCCCTTTGCCCAAGCAGCCGATCGCCTGGTGCGCCCCGTCCGGGAAATTTCCCTCAAACTCAATAAGCGAGCCTCCCTCAATGTCGAAGGTCGAGAAGTGCTCATTGACAAAATGATCCTAGAGCAGCTCTATGATCCCCTGACTCACCTGATCAACAACGCCATTACCCATGGGATTGAGTCCCCGGAAGTACGCCTCAGTAAGGGTAAGCCTGCGGCGGGGGTTGTCTCCCTCAAAGCCTATATTCAGGGGAATCAAATTGTAATTGCCATTGCCGATGATGGTGCGGGGATGGATTCTGAAGCCCTCGTCCACAAAGCCCTTGAAAAAAACCTGATTACCCCTGATCAATTATCGGATCTCAGTCAACAGGATATTTATGATTTTATTTTCCATCCTGGCTTTACCACCAAGGCACAGGCCGATGACTTTTCGGGTCGGGGGGTTGGCATGGATGTGGTCCGCACGGCCCTCGGTAGTATTCGAGGCACAATCACCATTGACTCCGCCCTGGGTAAAGGTACAACGTTTACCATCCGGCTACCCCTCACCCTCAATATCTGCCGCGCTTTATTTTGTCTCAATCGCCACGCCCGCATTGCTCTGCCCATGGATGGGGTTGAAGATATGCAGACCTACACCCTCGACCAAGTGGAACAGGAAGGCCGCAGACGTTATATTCGCTGGCGAGATTCTCGATTGCGGGTGTATCCCCTCAGTAATCTATTGACGCTCCAACGACAAATTGGGCGGGGCTCAATTTATGGAGGGGTTGGGGATCCTGACCAAATTCCCGTTGTGATCCTACGCAGTGCGGGCAATCTCCTGGCGATTCAGGTGGATCAGGTGCTAGGGGAACAGGAAATCGTGATTAAACAGATCGAGGGGCCGATTCCGAAACCAGCGGCGATCGCCGGGGCGACAGTCCTGGGGGATGGCACAGTTATGCCCGTGGTTGATGTGTTAGAGCTGATTGAACTTGCGGCCCAGGGACGGGTCAGGGCCAAGGCTACCACCTGGCAAGATAACCCGGCCTTACACTTGCTCGTACCAGAGATGGTACAAAGGGAGCCCATTGTGTTGATTGTGGATGATTCGATCACGGTGCGCGAACTCCTCTCGATGAGTTTCACAAAGGCTGGCTATCGGGTTGAGCAGGCCCGGGACGGCCAGGAAGCTTGGGAAAAACTGCGGGGAGGCTTACCCTGTGAACTGGTCTTTTGCGATATTGAGATGCCGCGCATGGATGGCTTGGAGCTATTATCTCGCATTCAAAAAGACCCGAATTTAGAAAAAATTCCGGTGGCCATGCTGACATCAAGGGGGGCAGATCGCCACCGACAAATGGCCGCTGAACTGGGGGCGAGTGCCTATTTCACGAAACCCTATTTAGAAGAAGTGCTGTTGGATGCGGCCCAAAAAATGCGCCAAGGAGACGTGTTACTGCCGGGCAGTACGAAACAGCCCACGGTCTCGGAGCCTGGGGACGGGATGGGCGATTTTGAACCCCTAGATGATGCGTCGGTAAAAATAACGGCCCCAAGGATTTTGATTGTGGATGATTCGGTGACGGTGCGAGAATTGTTAGCCATTACCTTCCAAAAGGCGGGCTACCATGTGGAGCGGGCCCGGGATGGAGAAGAGGCTCTAGAGCAGTTGTTGGAAAATCCCGATTTTAGTTTGGTGTTCTGTGATATTGAGATGCCGCGCCTAGATGGTTTAGCGTTGCTCGAAGAAATTCAACAATATCCTGAATTGGCCCACATTCCCATTGCGATGTTGACCTCGCGCGGGGCCGGACGACACCGGAAAATTGCGGCGGACCGGGGGGCAAAGGCCTATTTCACAAAGCCCTATGTGGAAGATCATTTGCTAGAGGCAGCGGCCCGGTTAATGGCTGGGGAAATTTTACTAGACGAAAATGGTAAGGTGGTGGCGTAACTTTGGGCTGGCGATCGCCGTCTATATTTTCATCAATTGTTTTAGGTGTCAGGGGACTCGCCATGGTGCGCAGTGCTAAATTTCAGGGGCAGTGGCTCGGATTGGGGCTATGGATCGGACTTGGACTATGGGGGCCGGGGGCTTTGCCCGGTAATGCCGTTGAGATCGAAGTGGGCATTGTCCAACGATTCGGAGAAGAGCAAAACGATACTTTGACCATCTCCAGTCTGTCGGGCGATCGCCTTGAGGTGGACATTATCAGCGGCGGCCAACAACAGACGCTCCAGACCAATCAAGTCACCCTAGAGGTCGCCCAGCAACCCTTGCCCCAGGCGGAATTAGCGGAATATATCGTCCTCAGTGACCAGGGTACCTTTGAGACGGCAGAGGACAGCGCCAAATTTTGGCGTTCCCTCGGCATTGAAGTAGAAATTACCCAACCCGGTCGCTGGCAAGTGTGGGCGAAACGGGATGTCTACCAAACGCCTCTCCTCCGGCGGTTGTTGCTCCAGGAATTAAAAGCGAAGGGTTACACCACCCCTTATCTCAGTTCGACGGTGCGTACCGAAAAGGCGATCGCCTCCTTTGTGGTGGGGGGGTACCGGTACAATCGGGCCAATGTGGCGATCCGTTCGCGCAACGGTTTGTTTAATGTCCAAGAAGATGGCGGCCCAGAAAGTCGCTTTGCCGGGGAACTGAGGCTCCAGCCCAACGCCTACGGTACTTTTACCCTCGTTAATGACGTCGATATTGAGGTGTATTTACGGGGTGTTGTGCCCCACGAAATTGGCCCCAATGCCCCTGATAATGCCGTCGAAGCCCAGACAATCATTGCCCGCACCTACGCCCTGCGCAATTTACGGCGTTTTGAAGCTGACGATTACGAACTTTGTGCCACGATCCATTGCCAAGTTTATAAAGGTCTCCAGGGCACTAGTCCCCGCATTGACCAGGCGATCGCCCGCACTAAAGGTTTAGTGCTCACCTACAACAACGAATTAGTCGATGCCCTGTATTCCTCTACCACTGGCGGCGTAACCGCTTCCTTTAGCGATGTGTGGGATGGGGCAGAGCGGCCTTATCTCAAAGCCGTGATTGATTCTCCAAATCCAGTCTGGGATCTAAAAGGCAACTCCCTCGCTGATGAACAGGCTTTTCGGAAATTTATCGCTCTCAACCAAGGCTTTAACGAAACGGGGCGGACTGTCTTTCGCTGGGAAAGATCCGCCACTCTCCAGGAATTAGCCACAACCCTGCAAACCTACCTAGAGCGCACCCAAAATCCCCTCGCGGGCATTCAAACGGTACAAAAATTAGAGATTAAGCGGCGATCGCCTTCGGGTCGTGTCCTGGAGTTGGATGTCACCACCGACCGGGGCATTGTCAAACTCCTGAAAAATGAAATTCGCAGTGCCCTGGGGCCGCCCCGCAGTACCCTGTTTTACCTACAACCCAACCTCAATCCCCAAAATCAACTCACGGGCTATACCTTTGTGGGCGGTGGGTTCGGCCATGGGGTCGGCATGAGTCAATATGGCTCCTACAATCTCGCTAACTTGGGCTGGTCAGCGGCGCGGATTCTCCAGTTTTACTATCCTGGCACCACCCTCCAACCCTTGGATGAGTCCATTGTCTTTTGGCGGGAAACCCCCTAGAGATAGGTGGCAACGGCGCGTAAAGAGTCAGGGATGGCGATCGCCTCAGGAAATTCTAAAGTCGTCTCCGAACTGCCGAGGTACCCGGAGGTGGTAAAGGCCATCAACATCCGCCCTAAAGCAACCCACACCACCCGGTCAAATTCCCAATCTCCCTGGCGCGGCGTATAGCAAGCAATGGATTTCAATGCCCAAAAATAACTATTGCGCACCACCGAGCCGCCTTTTTTGTAGGGGGGCAGATCATCTTGGTGAATACAGAGAATGTCATCCTGGAGAGCTACAACACGCATAAACACTGCTCGGCGAAACACACACAGGCCCATTTTAAATCACCGCAAAATTCTCAAGGTCAAGCCGAGCAGCGGCAGCGACTAATTTTTGTAATCAACGATGCGTGAAATTTCTGCTAATTTCTTGGGGGCGATCGCAATTGTGGTGTTGCGAGCAAGGGGTAAAATATGACCTTGCCCCCCGACCTAGGAGACCCCCTTTAAAATGCTCGCCAAACGAATTTTGCCTTGCCTCGATGTGAATGCTGGACGGGTTGTCAAAGGTGTGAATTTTGTCGATCTCAAGGATGCTGGCGATCCGGTAGAGTTGGCGAAGGTTTATAACGATGCGGGGGCTGACGAATTGGTTTTCCTCGACATTACCGCCACCCACGAAGACCGCGACACCATTATCGATGTGGTCTACCAAACCGCAGAACAGGTCTTTATTCCCCTCACCGTCGGCGGTGGCATCAGTACCACGGCCCAGATTAGAAACCTCCTGCGGGCCGGGGCCGATAAAGTCAGTATCAATTCTTCGGCGGTGCGGAACCCGGATTTTATCAATGAAGCAGCCGAACGGTTTGGCAATCAGTGCATTGTGGTGGCGATTGACGCCCGACGTCGGCCAGATCCGGCAAATCCGGGTTGGGATGTTTATGTGCGGGGAGGCCGCGAAAATACCGGCATTGATGCCCTGGGCTGGGCGAAGGAAATGGCCCAACGGGGCGCTGGGGAACTGCTCGTCACGAGTATGGATGCTGATGGTACCCAAGCGGGTTACGACCTCGAACTGACCAAGGCGATCGCCAATGCCGTCGAAATTCCGGTCATTGCCTCCGGGGGAGCGGGCAACACCCAGCATATTTACGAAGCCCTGACGACGGGGAAAGCAGAGGCCGCCCTTTTAGCCTCGTTGCTCCACTATGGTCAACTGACCGTCGCCGAAATCAAGACCTACCTCCAACAGCATCAAGTGCCCGTGCGCCCAACCCAAATTACTCAGTAAGGGGCAGTAATCGTTGGCCGTAAACCAAGGCTTGGTGGCAATAAACGAGTCCTTCGGCTCGGCTGGCGATCGCCTGAGGTTTGAGCATTAATTTTTCCTGGGGGAGCACACCAATTTTCGCTTGGAGAGCTGTCGCCACCGCTGCCTGGGCATAGGGGGGAATTTCTTCCTGATCTGCGTAGTGTTCTGTTAGGGCGATGTCCCCTGGTGGTAAACGCAGGCCCTGGGCGATCGCCACGAGGAGATGGACGCGCCGTAAGGGTTGCTGGGGTTGGAAAGTATGGTCAGGAAAACCAGAGAAAAAACAGCCTTGATATCCCTGTTGAATGGCCTCGGCGGCAGGCAAATGGGACGGCACATCGAAAAATTGTTTCCGGGGCCGTCGGGGACTAGGGTGAAATATGGCCTGGATCCACAGGGCAAACTGGGCGCGATTGAGGGGCTGATCGGGGAAAAATTGGCCCTGGGCTGAACCGTGAATGTAACCAAGATTGGCGATCGCCTGGATAAAGGGCTTGGCCCAGTGGTTTTGCACATCGGTAAAAGTCGGCAGATAGGGCAGCGGATCGACCAACCCAGGCGCAGCCAAAACGGGTAATTCCCTCTGTAAAACCAAGGCTTGGTGCAAAAAAGCAGCCATTTCTCCCCAGGTGATTCGCTGGAGGGGTCGCAGATCAACTTGGGGCTGGGTCACGACCAAATGGTGTTGGGTTGCAGCGGCGATCGCCCCCATCACCGTCGAAGGAATCTGGACATAGTCTCGAAAAGCCCGTAATACCGCTGGATTCCCTGGACTCAACCCTAAACCCCGTACCAACGCTTCTAGCACTTCAAACCGTTTCAGCACAGCTTGGGGGCGAAAGGTGTTATCGGGATAACCCGTCAAAAATCCCATGGAGACCGCTTGGGCGATCGCCGCTTGGTCTTGGCGCGCAACATCTGGGAATTCCGGCACAAAAGTGCCCCAAGGTCGTGGCAGATCAAAGCATTGGGCTAGCACCCTGGCAAACTCAGTCCGGGTCAGTGGTCGAGCCGGATCAAACCCAGACCCAAACCAAGCTCCTAAACCTTTAATGGTGGCAAGCTGATTACTAAACGGCATGGCCCAATGGTCAAGGGAGGGAACCAGGGGATCAGGATTTGAGTGATTCATATTGGGCATAGCTAGGGATGCAACCGAGGCAAATCACTCGGCCACGGATTGAACACAGGCGCAAATTGTCCCCATGATAGATTCTTCCGCAGGACTTGCCAGATTTTTGTCAGATTATTGAGTTCTGGCCCTTTTCCTTTCTTGAGGTTTGTAACATCCGGAACAAAAAGCCCCAAAATCAATGCAGTAAACTCATTGGGCACATGACAGGAAAACATTTAACCAAGGGGATGACCCATGCGCCTGGAGCAATTGCAAGCATTTTTGGCGATCGCCGCCACCGGAAATTTTGGTCAAGCAGCCCAGCAATGTGGCGTCACCCAATCCACCGTCAGTCGCCAAATTCAAAGCCTTGAGGCCGCCGTCGGGATGCCCCTTTTTCACCGCAGTGCCCAGGTTAAACTCACCCTGGCGGGGGAACGGTTTCTGCCCTACGCCCGCAAAATTTGTAGCAGTTGGGACAATGCCCGTGCCGAAATCAACGATCTCCTCGCGGGTAATCAATCGGAACTCTGCGTCGCTGCCATTCACTCCGTCTGTGCCTACCATCTGCCGCCCGTACTCCAACAATTTTGTCGGATGTACCCCCAAACCCAACTGCGAGTCACTGCCCTCGGTAGCGATCGCGCCCTAAAAGTGCTGCGGGATAGCCTTGTGGATGTGGCCATTGTCATGAATAATCGCTTTCTCACCGCCAGCCCCGATATGGTCGTGATGCCCCTCTACAAGGAAAGCGTTGAAGTCCTCCTCAGCAGACATCATCCCCTCGCCCAAAAGGAGAAATTAAGCTGGATCGATATCGCGAGCTACCCCCAAGTGGTCTTTAAGGACGGCTACGGTATGCAACGCTACGTGCAAGATCAGCTCGCCAACCACGGCCTCGCCCCCACGGCCACCGTTGAACTCAATAGCCTCGATGCCTTCCGTGGCCTGGTACGCCAGGGTGATATGATTGCCCTCTTGCCCCAATCTGCTCTCGTCGAAGCCCGTACTGATTCTGCCCTCGTGGTCAAACCTCTGCCCGATGCCATGGATATGCGGGAAGTTGTCCTCGTCACGACTAGCGATCGCCTAGAGATTCCCCCAATTCAATATTTTTGTAGTCTCATTACCCAACTTCTTTCCCAACCGCGCCTCGATACCCTCAGTGCCTAGGTCTCGGTTTAGAAAAAGACCCATAAAAAAATTGCCCCGACCAGGGTCAGAGCAAGGAACTGAGGTGACAGCCCACCATTGGTGTAAGTTAGTTGCCGTCAACTAATTTAGAGATCCACTTCGCTCAGTTCACGGGTCATGTGGTCAAACGGTTCATCAATAAAAGCCGTATTCGCAATGCCAGCCGCCGCCGCCATTTCCTTAATCGCATCCTTGAGGAATTGAATTCCCCGAACCGTCGGTGCAATGGGCACCCCTAGGGAATTATAGGTTTCTCTCAAACCCTGTAGGACCCGCTCGTTGAGAACGTCCATATCCCCAGCAATTAAGGCATAGGTGCCATAGCGGAGGTAGTAGTCCATATCCCGCAAGCAAGCAGAAAAGCGACGGGTCGTATAGGCATTGCCCCCAGCTAAGAGCAGTTCAGGGACCGCTTCAAAGAGACTATTGGCCGCGGCCTTGACGATCTCCGCAGATTGACTATTGATCATCGCCGCAACGGTGATTCGGTCATTCCCCGAAGCAAAGTAGTCTTTGAGGCTCTCGATGGCATCACGGTCAAAGTAACGCCCGGTGGTATCGTAATTTCTGATCAGACTTGTAACAGCGTCCCGCATTAAATTTTCTCCGAACAGCAGTTTTATTAAGCGCGTTTAGAAAAGGATCATCCCAGGGGGATGAGAAGCTTCGTTTTATATTGACATACTCCCATGACTGAAGTACATGGTTTTTCCTTCGGGTAAAGACCCCAGGACGAGCCTGTTTTACGTCGCCCAAAGGAGTGGAGGATGTCTTCTCTCGTAATTTTATACGGCATTTATAATCCCAGGTTTCGGGCCGTATTGATTACATTTCTTTAAAAAAAATAATAAAACTGCTCTAAATCTGAGATCTAAAAGACGATTTTTGTTTTTCCCAAGCTGTACCGAGGCTGTGGCCATCCATGCCAGATGGGGCGACTTTCTGTAAATATTTTGGTGAAATTTTGGCGATCGCCTGACCCAGAGCTTTAAATCTAACCTACCCTGACAGTAAACAGTTCCTGGGCCGCAACCAGTGGAGATGTGACCCAGACTACAACGAACTGCCATAACTCTTTCTAGGATCAAGCGAACTGTGTCGGCGTGAATCCCATCGCTTGCCGGATCCTAGCAGTGAAGATTAAGAATTGTTTGTGAGGCACCCCACCATGACCCAGACAGCAACCGATGTTTTACGGCTGATCCAAGAGGAAAATATTCAAATTATTGACCTCAAGTTTGTTGATCTGCCAGGCATTTGGCAACATTGCTCGTTTTACCAAGATCAACTGGACGAAGCTTCCTTTGTTGATGGGGTGCCCTTTGACGGTTCAAGCATTCGAGGCTGGAAAGCGATTAACGAATCTGATATGGCGATGGTGCCTGATCCCACAACCGCTTGGATCGATCCATTTTGTAAAGAAAAAACCCTCAGCCTCATTTGTTCCATCAAAGAACCCCGCACAGGGGAGTGGTACAGCCGTGATCCCCGCAGCATTGCCCAAAAAGCCGTGGATTACCTCGCTGCCTCCGGCATTGGCGATACCGCCTATTTTGGCCCCGAAGCAGAATTTTTCGTGTTTGATGATGTGCGCTTTGACCAGACGGAGAATAAAGGGTTTTATTACGTTGACAGCGTCGAGGGTCGCTGGAATTCAGGCCGCAAAGAACCGGGGGGCAATCTCGCCCACAAACCGGGCTACAAACAAGGGTATTTCCCCGTACCACCAACGGATACCCTCCAGGATATGCGCACAGAAATGCTACTGACCATGGCGAAATGCGGCGTTCCCATCGAAAAGCACCACCACGAAGTTGCCACCGGGGGCCAAAATGAATTGGGGTTTCGCTTTGCAACGCTCCTCAAGGCCGCAGATTATTTGATGACCTATAAATATGTGATCAAAAATGTCGCCCGTAAGTATGGCCGCACCGTGACATTTATGCCGAAACCACTGTTTAACGACAACGGCTCCGGGATGCACACCCACCAATCTCTCTGGAAAGAAGGTCAACCACTATTTTGGGGCGATCGCTACGCCAATCTCAGTCAACTGGCACTCCATTACATTGGTGGCATCCTCAAACACGCCCCAGCCCTGCTCGCTTTTTCTAATCCCAGTACCAACTCATACAAACGTCTTGTTCCCGGCTTCGAGGCCCCGGTGAATTTAGCCTATTCCCAAGGAAATCGTTCGGCGTCGGTGCGCATTCCCCTGTCTGGGCCAAACCCCAAAGCCAAACGCCTTGAATTCCGTTGCCCTGATGCCACGGCCAACCCCTATCTAGCCTTTGCGGCGATGCTCTGTGCGGGTATTGATGGCATTAAAAACGCCATTGATCCAGGTGATCCCCTAGATGTCGATATCTACGATTTGACCCCAGAGGAACTGAGCAAAATTCCTTCAACCCCCGCTTCCCTAGAAGCTGCCCTCGAAGCCCTCCAACAGGATCACGACTTTTTAACAGCAGGCGGTGTCTTTACGACAGATTTCATTGAGAATTGGATTGAGTACAAATTAGACGCCGAAGTGAATCCCCTCCGGTTACGGCCCCATCCCTACGAATTTGCCCTTTATTACGATTGCTAAACGGCAACCTAGCTCCATAAAAAATCCCACTGCCGATGGTAGTGGGAAACAAATTAATTTATTTGTGACGACAGCTAGACTAAATGGCTGTGTCGAGTAGTAATGCTACGAAAAATGCTTTAGTAGCGGCTACGGCCACCCCCACGGGAAGCCGGACGACGGTCTTCACGGGGTTTTGCTTTGTTAACCTTGAGGTCACGACCCATCCATTCAGCACCATCTAGGGCTTCAATGGCCGCATTTTCTTCGTCTTCGCTAGACATTTCCACAAAGGCGAATCCTCTCGGTCTGCCAGTTTCCCGGTCAGTGGGAACTTGGACACGGTTTACCTTGCCATATTCGGCGAAGGTTTCTTTTAGGTCCTCATCAGTAACCTGATAGGACAAATTTCCAATGTAAATCGACATAATTAACGAATATTCTTCCGAATCGGAGAATCGTAGAGGGCAGAGATTCGGAAAGCTACGCAGTCAGGAAAACTTTAGACAATCTTACTTAACTGGATCAAATCCTTATCTTGTTACGTCTGATTATAGCTGCTCGATTTGATTTTTAATCAGATGTTTCAATTTTTGAGGGTCTTGGGCAGGGAAAAGTTAATCCTACGACTCTTACTGCAAAAATTCTTTACAATCCTGGGAGGATAAGTTGCTGATTTGGGGGGGGCATTGTATGGGGTTTCCGGTTGTTTATCATCCTGATTATGTGACGCCGATTCCGGAGGAGCATCGTTTCCCGATGCCGAAGTTCCGATTATTGCATGGGTTGCTGTTGGAGGATGGGGTGATTCAACCGGAGCAAGTTTACCAACCGCAATTGCCAGATCGAGCCTGGCTAGAACTTGTCCATGAGCCGGACTATGTGACGGCCTATTGCCAGGGAACCTTGACCCCAAAGGCCCAACGGCGCATTGGTTTGCCCTGGAGTGCGGGGGTCGTCCAACGGACTTTGACGGCGGTGGGAGGAACGATTTTGACGGCACAGTTGGCCCTAGAGCATGGGTTGGCCTGTAATACGGCGGGGGGAACACACCATGCTTTTCCGGGCTATGGGTCAGGATTTTGTATTTTGAATGATTTGGCGATCGCCACCCGGACAATTCAGCAACGGGGCTTGGCGCAGCGGATTTTAATCGTTGATCTCGATGTGCATCAGGGGGACGGCACGGCGTTTATTTTCCAAGATGACCCGACGGTATTTACCTTTTCGATGCACTGCGAGGTGAATTTTCCCAGCCAAAAGCAGCGCAGTGATTTAGACCTCGGCCTACCGGAAGGATTGGACGACGATGGCTACCTGCAAATTTTGGCGCACCATCTAGAAGATCTTTTGAGTCAGGTGAAGCCGGATTTGGTGTTTTACGATGCGGGGGTGGACACCCATGTGGGCGATCGCCTCGGCAAATTAGCGATGACGAACACGGGTCTGTATCGACGGGAGCGGCTGGTGCTGAGTACCTGCTTGGCGGCGGGTTATCCCGTGGCCTGTGTGATTGGTGGGGGCTATGCAAAAAATATCCATGACCTTGTATATCGCCATTCCCTGCTCCATCGGGCAGCGCGGGATGTTTATTAAACGGCCAAAAATTCCTGGATTACAGCCTGGCTGAGTTCATGGGTACTCCCAGAAGCAACAATGCCCCCTTTCTGCATTGCGTAGTAACGGTCAGCTTGGCGCACAAAGTGTAAATGTTGTTCCACTAACAGCACAGAAATTCCTGTTTCCGCAATAATTTGTTTCACAGCCGCTTCGATTTCTAAAATGATCGACGGCTGAATTCCTTCGGTGGGTTCATCTAGGATTAGTAACTTTGGTCGGCCCATTAAAGCGCGGGCGATCGCCAACTGCTGCTGCTGACCCCCACTCAAATCGCCCCCCATCCGGTGCAGCATCTCCTTGAGCATTGGGAATAAATTCAAAATTTCTGAGGGAATATTGCTCTTATTGCGACGGCCCTTGGGTAAAGCTTCTAGGCCGAGGAGGAGATTTTCCCTAACCGTAACCCGGGGAATAATTTCTCGTCCTTGGGGAACATAGCCAATCCCAGACCGGGCACGGCGATCCGTCGCGAGGGAATTAATTTCCTGGCCCATAAAACGCAGTTTTCCGGTGCGGGGCGGCAACAATCCCATAATTGTTTTCAGAAGCGTTGTTTTGCCGACGCCATTGCGACCAATTAGACAAACCATCTCCCCTTGGGGCACATTCAAATCCACATTCCGCAAAATGTGACTTTCACCGTAATAGACATTGAGATCAGAAACATTCAGAACTGGGGCATCGTTAGCTTGGGTCATGGTTTCAGGAAAACAAAAAGGGGGAATATTGGTTCCCTAATCATAGACAGGAATTCTCCCCCCATTTCGTAACAAAAACAGCAGTATTTTTTTAAATGCGTCCCGTGCTGCCAGATTTAGAGCTCACCACAATCGGCGATCGCAATTTCCTGTTTCGGGGCACCACTACCAGAACCTTGGGCTTCCATAGCTTTGACTACATCCATCCCTTCGATAACCTTACCGAAGACCACGTGCTTACCGTTGAGCCAAGGGGTTAAGGTCGTGGTGATGAAGAATTGGGAGCCATTGGTATTGGGGCCACGGTTCGCCATACTCAGCAAACCTGGGACATTGTGGCGCAGTTCAAAGCTTTCGTCTTCAAAAGTATCTCCATAAATGGATTCACCGCCGGTGCCGTTACCGTTGGTAAAGTCTCCCCCTTGGCACATGAATTCAGGGATCACCCGGTGGAATTTAGAGCCTTTGAAATGGAGGGGTTTGCCCCGTTTGCCGATGCCTTTTTCACCAGTGCAGAGGGCGCGGAAATTTTCAGCGGTTTTGGGGGCAACGTCGGCCCGTAGTTCAAAAACAATGCGTCCGGCACTTTCGCCGCCGATGGTGATGTCAAAAAAAACTTTGGGGTTGGGCTGTTCGCTCACGATTACTTGTCCTAAAAAATGTCGTCTCTTTAACCAAATGGTACTGCAAGGGTGGTCAGGGGCGATCGCCCGTAAAGAAATCAAGAAGTACATTCTTCATCCACAACGTTATTGGCAGTTGACATATGGCAACAGCAGAGCTAGATTGAGTATTACTATTCCAATCAAAATACAGATGACCAGTAACATGGGACGTCAATGGGCAAGCTACACCACAACAAAGAAATCGCGGCCGCCATACAAGAAGCATTAGAGCAAGGTTGGACATTCAAAAAATCTAGTGGTTCTGCCCATGCTTTTGGGGTTTTGCTTTGTCCAGAACATAATCGTTTGGGTTGTAAAAAATCAGTTCTGTCTACACCCCGCAATCCTGAAAATCATGCTAAGCAAATCAGAAAAGCCATTAAACAATGTTCCCATTCAGAAAACAATGAATAATTATGAATTTTCGTTGGTTTTAGCAAATGTTCGCGACTTTGATGAACAGCTTGTTGATCGCATTTTTGAAGCAGGCTGCGACGATGCCTCATTATTAACTCGTAATGGTGTGGTTTATTTGGATTTTGATCGTGAAGCAACTTCTTTTACTGAAGCCGTTTGGTCGGCGATTCGTCAAGTTGAAAGTATTGCTCAACCTAAGATTCGTGTCGATAGTATTCAGCCAGATGATTTAGTGACAGTGTCTGAAATAGCGCGTCGTATCCAAAAAAGTCGTGAATATGTACGTTTGCTCATTAATGGTGAAAGAGGTACAGGCAATTTTCCGTTACCTATTTCTGGAATGAGTCAAAAATCAATGATCTGGAGTTGGTCAAGGGTTTCTCAATGGCTATTTAAACAAGGTTTAGTTTCAGAAGAACAAGTGGCGATCGCCCAAGAAATTGCAGATATTAATCAATATCTCTTTCATCGAGATCATTGGCGAGAATTTAATCAACGAATGAAAAAAATTGAAGCTCATCTATTGGCTGTTTAGCTGACCTGTTCAATTTGGCGTACAGCGGTCAGGGCAGAATAACTTACCCCAGCTGTACCTTCTCCCGGATGGACAGAATCTCCCACGAGCCAAACATTTTTAAACGGTGTTCTGGTGGCGAATCCAAAGGGCGCAAAGGTAGAAATTCGCTGTCCCACGCCACCAACAAAGCCTTTGTGTCGAGCCGTATAGAAAGCAAAGGTGCGCGGCGTTCCGGCTTCTTGAACAATGATATTTTCTGGGGAAAGGTCAAAATAGCGATTTAATTTGGCGATCGCCTCCTGGGTGTAACGCTCTTTCAGTTCGGCGTAATCTTTCCCAAACCAAGGATCAGGATCGACAAAAGAGGAGGCGATAATCGTCCGGTGACCCTCTGGGGCGCGACCATCATTCGGCTTACTCACCGAAACAAAGAGGGAATTATTTTCGCCAATTGCTTGGTCATAATCATAGAGAAATTGCAGGTGAGGTGGACAATTCTTGGGAATTGCCGCTTCCTTAACCCCTAAGTAAACAACAAAGGCTCCCGATGGATCTGGCAAATTTTCAATGCGTTTTTGATAGATTTTTTTAAAAATTGATTTGGGCGGATGCTCTGAAATTTTAATTAAATCTTGAACCGTGGTGTTCGCGACTACATGATCAAAAGCTTGTGTAACAATTTCATTTTGACGCTGATCAAAGACTGTTAATTGAGGCTTGCTTTGACCCAAGTTAATTTCCTTAATGCGGTGGCGAGTGAGTAATTTCCCCCCATGTTTTTCGAGGGCTTCGATCAGGCGATCGCTCAAGGCTTGCATACTACCCTGGAGATGAAATAAACCTTGGGGCGTTTGGGAAACGGCGAGGGCCGTCGCACCGTAGAGTAGTGCAGTTTCGGAACTATCAACTTGGGAGTACAGCTTTAACTGCAAATCCAAAAAAGTTTTTAATCTTTGATCTGCGGCAACATTACATAATTTCAACGCGTCTAAAACCGTCATCAAAGCAAAGGGAACTGTGATCAACGTATTTAAACGAAATGCCTTGATTAACTGCAAAATATCCCAAGGATTACGGGGTGGCACCACCGGATCGCGGCCTTGAAATTGCCAACTCGCCGCAAATAAAATTTTTAATAAATGCCAAAAATTTTTGCTCGTGGGAAACTGTTTGAGTCGTTCAGCTTCCCACTTTTCCGCATCACGCCAAACGTTGATGGGTTCTGTTTCGCCCGGTAAAAACACCGCACAAGCCGGATCACAAACCGTTGCTTCGGGTAAAGCGACGCCCAATTCTTGAAAAATACGCTGGTGAATCCCTCCTACTTCTAAGCCCGCCACCTGGGTCGCCCCTACATCGAAGGTAAAACCCCGACGCTTAAAAGTGGACGCACAGCCCCCGGCGATCGCCGCCTGTTCATAAACCGTGACATCGTAGCCCCGTTTCGCCAACAAAGCCCCCGCCGTTAAACCGCCAATGCCCGCCCCAATGACCGCAATCTTGCTCTTACTCATCCCGAAACATCCGTTACAATTCTTTACCTTTCCCTATTGTCCAAAATTTTGCCTTTCTTGACAAAAAGGTGATCGCCCCTGATAAAGAGAGATTGCCGAACCTGCTACAGTCCGCAACTTGGTAAAGTATTTAGACAGTCACTAAACAGCCCACCCAGAGAAAAGACCTATGTTTGACGCCCTAGCCGAACGCCTAGAAGATGCCTGGAAATCCCTCCGGGGCCAGGACAAAATCAGCGAATCTAACATCAAAGAAGCCTTAAAGGAAGTTCGTCGCGCCCTCCTCGAAGCCGACGTTAACCTCCAGGTGGTCAAGGGCTTTATTTCTGATGTGGAAAAAGCGGCAGTCGGTGCAGAAGTTATTTCTGGCGTTAATCCAGGGCAACAGTTCATCAAAATTGTCTACGACGAACTCGTCAAAATCATGGGGGAAAGCAACGTTCCCCTCGCCGAAGCAGAAAATAAGCCCTCCGTAATTCTCATGGCCGGGTTGCAGGGGACGGGGAAAACCACTGCCACCGCCAAACTTTCCCTCTATCTCCGCAAGCAAAATAAAACCGCCCTGATGGTCGCAACCGACGTTTACCGTCCAGCGGCGATCGATCAGCTGAAAACCCTCGGTGAACAAATTGACGTGCCCGTGTTCGACCTGGGCAGTGACGCTAATCCCGTTGACATTGCCAAACAAGGGGTTGAAAAAGCCAAAGAACTCGGTGTTGATGTCGTCCTCGTGGATACGGCGGGTCGCTTGCAGATCGATGCCGACATGATGGCCGAACTCAAGCAAATTAAAGAAAGCATCAATCCCGACGATACATTGCTAGTCGTTGACTCGATGACGGGCCAAGAGGCTGCTAGTTTAACCCGCACTTTCCACGAAGAAATTGGCGTTACCGGGGCCATTCTCACCAAGATGGATGGGGATACCAGAGGTGGTGCGGCCCTATCTGTGCGAATGATCTCTGGCCAACCGATCAAATTTATTGGGGTTGGTGAAAAAGTAGAAGCCCTAGAACCATTCTATCCAGACCGTTTAGCGTCCCGTATCCTTAACATGGGCGATGTGCTGACCCTCGTCGAAAAGGCCCAGGAAGCCGTTGATCTGTCCGACGTCGAGGAAATGCAGGCCAAGTTACTCGAAGCCCGCTTTGACTTTGATGACTTTCTCAAGCAGATGCGCCTGTTAAAAAATATGGGCTCCCTGGGCGGCATGCTGAAGCTCATCCCTGGCATGGGCAACAAGATTGATAAAAATATGCTCGAACAGGGGGAAGTGCAACTGAAGCGCGTGGAGACCATGATCAACTCCATGACCAAAGAGGAGCGCAAAAATCCGGATGTATTAGCCCAAACGCCCAAGCGTCGTACCCGTATTGCCAAGGGCTCTGGGTTATCAGAAAAAGATGTCTCAAAACTCATTGCTGACTTTACCCGGATGCGGAAAATGATGCAGCAGATGGGTCAAGGGGGAGGTTTACCCGGCATGGGAGGACTCGGTGATCTGTTCGGTGGGGGGATGCCTGGGATGGGGGGACGTCCCGGTCGTGGTGGCGCACCGAAGAAAAAGAAAAAGGTGAAAAAGAAAAAAGGTTTTGCTGACCTCTAGGTTTTCGTTGCTACGATGAATGAAATGGTGCCAAATAAACGGAGATTCGTCCATGGCTAGTTTGTATGAAAAGTTAGGCGGCGCAGCGGCAGTTGATCTGGCGGTGGAGAAATTCTACGGTAAGGTTCTGGCCGATGAACGAGTTAATCGTTTTTTTGTCAATACTGACATGGCCAAACAGAAGCAACACCAAAAGGATTTTATGACCTATGCTTTTGGGGGCACGGATCGATTTCCGGGTCGTTCGATGCGGGCTGCCCATCAGGACTTAGTTGAAAATGCGGGTCTAACGGATGTCCATTTCGATGCGATCGCCGAAAATCTAGTATTGACCCTCCAGGAATTAAATGTGTCCCAAGATTTAATCGATGAAGTCGTCACCATTGTGGGTTCAGTGCAGCACCGCAATGATGTTTTAAACCGTTAGTCGTTAGTATCGATCGACCATTGCACAGTGAAATCAGACGATGGATGGGGAACAATGACCAAAAAGCCCCATCTTTTTTATGGCTATGATTAATTCAGAGCAGTTAAAACCGCCCCTAAAGTGGGCTGGGGGTAAGCGTTGGTTAGTCCCTAAATTACGGTTAATTTGGCAAGACTACCAAGACTATCAATTAATTGAGCCGTTCTGTGGTGGCTTGGCGATCGCCTTGGGTTTGGTTCCGCAAAAAGCAATTTTAAATGACGTTAATTTCCATTTGATTAATTTTTATCAGCAACTCAAAAAAGGTTTAAAAAGTAGTATTTTAATGGCAAATGATGCTGACTTATATTATCAATGCCGAGACCGTTTTAATGAATTAATTGAAAATAATCAGAGCGAGACCCAAGAAGCCGCTATTTTATTTTATTATTTAAACCGGACTGGGTTTAATGGCTTGTGTCGATTCAATTCCCAGGGAAAATTTAATGTCCCTTTCGGGCGATATCGTTCGATTAACTATAGGGATGATTTTTTTGCCTACAAAAAGTTATTTCAAGCTTGGCAGTTTCAATGGGGAGATTTTGAGAAAATTCCAGTTGCTGACCATAGTTTTATTTATGCTGATCCGCCCTATGATGTTGAGTTTCGTCAGTATGCCGCCGGGGGGTTTAGTTGGGCCGATCAAGAGCGATTAGCCACCTGGCTAGCAGCACAAACCGCGCCAACAATTGCCTCTAATCAAGCCACGCCCAGAATTTTAGATCTGTATCAAAGTTTGGGCTTCACCGTGACGACCTTAAGCGCCCCACGACGCATTGCCTGCAACGGCGATCGCACTCCGGCTAAAGAGATGCTCGCCTTCCGTAATTTGGCAGCAGAAGATTTGTTGAATACATAGGGTTTATGTAATTTATGCAACCATTTCAGGCACCCTGTAAATTGTGATACCAGTTTTCCGGCGAGAGGAACTTACCTTGAAGGTCTGTCAACTTTTTATGTCTTGGTAAGGGGAGTGAATTCATGGGGCGAAGAAATACAGCACTGTCTGATGTTGCCCAACAGCCAACACTCCAGGAATTTTTGCAGTTATGTACAACGGCGGATCTTCGCCAGGAACCCACCGCCCAAGCCTGGGCCTTTCAGTTACTCCGGGAAGGGACATTTCAAGAACGCTGGCGACTGGTTAAGGTTTTTGCAAAATTAGGCTCAACGGCGATCGCCCCTCTCCTGAGCATCGCTGAAGATCACACCGCCGAAACAGAATTACGTTGGTTTGCGATTCGCATCTTAGGACAGTACCAAGATCCTGAGGCGATCGCCCGTCTGATCTTGCTCATTGACCATTGTTCAGAAGAATTCCTCCTCGAAGAAATCATGAGAACGTTGGTGCAGCTAGAAGGAAAGGCCGTGGATTATTTAGTGCCGCTGTTGGCCAAGCCAGAAAGTCGTAGCCTCGCCGTAAACGCCCTTTGTAAATTACGCTATCCGCAAATTATTGATCCCCTGCTGACGGTCATTGATGATCCAGATCCGCAAATCCGTTCCTTAGCCATTGAAACTCTTAGTCAATTTCGCCAACCAGAAATTTTTACCGCCCTGTTGTCTGCCCTCACAGATACGGCGGCCCCAGTGCGTCGGGAAGCAGTTAAGGGTTTGGGCTTTTGGGGCCAGTCCGTTGATCCGGTTTTGTTGTGCGAAAAAGTCCAGCCGTTGCTCTACGATTTCAACCTGGAGGTTTGTGCCCAAGCCGGGTTTACCCTCAGTCGTTTCCCGATTCCCCAAGCTGCCGAGGCGATCGCCACCGTGCTGCAGTCTCCCCATACGCCCGAACCATTGCAATGTAACTTGATCCAAGCCCTCGGCTGGTTAGCCATCCCAGAAAGTTTAACCCGACTCGAACCCTTGCTTTACCATGGGGCTGACACAGTAGTTTTAGAAATCCTCAAGGCATTTGGCCGAATCACCGAACCTAACCTGCGGGGGCAGGGAACAACAATTTTGCTGCAGTTTTGGCAAAAGGTTTCCCAGCCCCAACCTTTGGCAGTTCAACAAGCATTCATTTATGCCCTCGGCCAGCTCCAGGATCCCCGCGCCCAGGCTTTACTAACTGCCTTTAGCCAAAGCCTCGAAAAACCGATCCAACTCCATGCGATCGCCGCCCTGAAAAAAATTGGCATCGCCGCAAGTTCCGAAGTTAGCTGATTTTTAGAAGCTAATCAGTTAAGCTAATTATTTCTTAATCTGAGAACATCCATTCCCCACCCACAGCAAGGCCCCATGAGTACCGAATTTCGTGAGCTACTGAAGAAAGTTGGCAGCGGTAAACACACCAGCAAAAGTTTGACCCGTGCCGAAGCGGCGATCGCCCTAGACATGATGCTCGATGGTACCGCGACTCCCGCCCAAATCGGGGCCTTCCTCATTTCCCAACGGATTAAACGACCCACCGGGGTAGAACTGGCAGGGATGCTCGATGCCTATGACCGCCGCAGCCAAAAATTAGACCCCCTCCCCAACGGAGAAAAAGTATTTATCCTAGGGATTCCCTACGATGGCCGCACAAAAACAGCCCCCATTGCACCAATCACGGCTTTGATCCTTAAAACCGCTGGGGTGCCCGTGCTCATGCACGGTGGCGATCGCCTGCCGACGAAATATGGCCTCCCCCTCGGAGAAATTTGGCAAGCCCTGGGCCTCGATTTCCAAGCCCTCAGTTTTGTGCAACTACAAAGCTACTTCCAGCGCACCCACTTTGCCTGCTGCTATACGCCGACGCTCCTGCCCGCTAGCCAAACCCTGATTTCCTACCGTGAAGAATTAGGCAAACGCCCGTCCCTGGCAACCCTCGAATTGGTCTGGTCGCCCTCTGGCGATCGCCAAGCCCACACCATCGCGGGTTATGTACACCCCCCCACCGAAGCGATTATTCGCGATACTTTTACCGAGCGGGGCAATCCTCCCTACACCCTGATCAAGGGCTTAGAGGGTAGTGGCGATCTACGGATTTCCCAGACCACCATTGTGGTCACCAATCAAACCGAATCCGCCGATGGATTTGTCTATCTCAAACCCAATCCCTATGACTATGGTTTAGGGGGTGAAGACATTCACTTAGAAAGCCCGGAGCAATACTATCAAGATCTCGCCGCGCTTCTCCAGGGACAGCCTTCACCGCTAACCGATTCTGCTGTGTGGAATGGGGGCTTTTATTTGTGGCATTGTGGGCAAGTCAAAGATCTCCAAAGTGGTTTAGATTTAGCCCAAACCTGGGTCAAAACCGGAAAATTACAAGCAACCCTCACGGCCCTCAAGGCTGATTTAGGGGCAAGAATCGCCTCCTAAAATTTCAACAATCACACCGATGAATGCCATCTAATATTTTTATTGTTCACAATCTTAAAAATTTGTAAAAACAACATTTTCCGTCTAGACTAAAGGGGAGATACCGGAATAATACTTTTTCGTTAATAAAAGAACTGGGCTTGTTTTTTGTGGCGGCCCATCGTTACATATGTGAATGTGAGAAATTTCGCCTGGCGTTTTTCTCAACCATTGATACCAAAAGCCAGTCTTGTTTTTTGGTGCATTTAGTAAAGGGTAATGTGATCTTGTAATATTCGTTGACATTAGGGAGGCAGAGTCAGATGATGACAAACCATGCTGTACAACGGTTGGTGGAATTGGCCGAAGGCATTTACATCGAAACTGCGATCCCTAGGGAAAGTCATCCTGCGCTGCGGTCTGGCTTTGCGGGTTATCCCAGTAATCCCCGTTGGAATGTCCGCAAATATCAGGCTTGGAAACAAGGCAAACAATGGCGACAAGCTTTAGATAATGGGCAACTGGTGGTTGAAGAGCAGCACCTAGTCCCCGTGGTACAACCGGAATGCCAAGCCCCACCTCTCCCCAAGAAAACAACGCGAGATTGGCGATCGCCCCTCAAGAAATTAACCTTTTCGTTGAACTAGGCTTTCGTGGATTGACGGGATGGGGTTACAGTAAAATCCTCACACTTTATCTGTCCTAAAATTCCCGTTGGCGATCGCCCTATGCATTGCGATTATTTGATCCAAATTTTAAATGCCCGCGTTTACGACGTAGCCCAAGAAACTCCCCTCGAAGTGGCCCCCAATCTTTCGCGCCGCCTGCACAACCATGTGCTATTGAAGCGGGAGGATATGCAGTCGGTCTTTTCTTTTAAGCTGCGGGGCGCGTACAACAAGATGGCGCACCTAACCCCAGAGCGATTGCAATGTGGCGTGATCGCTGCCTCCGCCGGAAACCATGCCCAGGGGGTGGCCCTTGCCGCGACAAAGTTGGGCACGAGGGCAGTGATTGTAATGCCTGTGGTGACGCCCCAGGTCAAGATCAATGCCGTTAAAGCCAGGGGTGGCGAGGTGATCCTGCATGGAAATGCCTATGATGATGCCTACGCCCACGCCCGCAAACTCTCGGAGGAACAGGGCTTAACGCTCATTCATCCCTTTGATGATCCCTATGTCATCGCTGGCCAGGGCACCATCGGCATGGAGATTTTACGCCAGTGCCAACAGCCCATCCACGCGATTTTTGTGGCGATTGGCGGCGGCGGATTAATTGCAGGCATTGCGGCCTATGTGAAGCGGGTGCGGCCGGAGATCAAAATTATTGGCGTCGAACCTGTGGATGCCGATGCTATGAAACAATCCCTTGCAACAGGGGAACGGGTGCAGTTATCCCAAGTGGGGTTGTTTGCCGATGGGGTGGCGGTGCGCTATGTCGGGGAAGAAACATTTCGCCTGTGCCAGGAATATGTCGATGAAATTATTCTGGTATCCACCGATGATACCTGTGCAGCCATTAAAGATGTATTTGAGGACACCCGCTCTATTTTGGAGCCGGCTGGGGCATTGGCGATCGCCGGGATGAAAGCCTATGTGGAGCGGGAAGGCATTCAGGACGAAACCTTAGTAGCCGTTGCCTGTGGGGCCAATATGAACTTTGATCGCCTGCGGTTTGTGGCCGAGCGAGCCGAATTAGGGGAAGGGCGAGAAGCAATTTTTGCCGTGACGATCCCGGAGCAACCGGGCAGTTTACGAAAGTTTTGCCGTTGCATGGGCGATCGCAATTTAACGGAATTCAACTATCGCATTGCCGATGAACAGGAAGCCCATATTTTTGTGGGGGTACAAATTGCTGACCGCAGTGAAATTAAGACCCTCGCCGAAACCTTCGAAGCGAATGGCTTTAAAACCCTCAATCTCACCGATGACGAACTGACGAAATTACACCTGCGTCACATGGTCGGTGGCCGCAGTCCCAAGGCAACCCATGAGTTGTTCTATCGCTTTGAGTTTCCTGAATATCCAGGGGCGTTGATGAAATTTGTCGATACCATGAGCCCCCATTGGAATATCAGTGGGTTCCACTATCGCAATAATGGTGCTGATTATGGACGGATTGCGATCGCCGTCCAGGTGCCCCCGGCAGAAATGGACGATTGGCAAACGTTCCTCGACCAACTCGGTTATCGTTACTGGGACGAAAATCAAAATCCCGCCTACAAGCTCTTTTTGGGCTAAGGTTTTGTCCTACTCCCAAAGCACGGCGGCCCGCTCTTGAACCACACGTTGGTAAACCTGCTCCGTGGCGATCGCCAATTTTGCCCAATTAAAACGCCGGGGCAGATCCGCGTAGGCATTTTCTACGAGGATTTTGGCATATTCTGGGTGTTGTAAGACCTCCAAAATTCCCCAGGCGAGGGAACTGGCCACATTCGCGTAGGTGACAATGCCCGTTTCGCCGTGGGTGACCACCTCCGGTAAGCCTCCCGTATTGGATACCACCACGGGAACTTTCGCCGCAAAACTTTCGAGGACAACAATCCCAAACGGCTCATACAAACTAGGGAACACGGCACAATCGGCGATGGTTTGGAACTTATCCAAATCCTCGTCGGACATAAATCCCGTGAAATTACACTGTTCCCAGATGCCTAAATTCCAAGCCTGTTCCTTCAGGCGATCGCCATTGCCGCCCCCAATAATCACAAACCGGACTTTCCCCCGCATCACCTCCAAAATCCGAGGCGCCGCACTCAGGAGCACATTAATTCCTTTTTCGTAGGTTAAACGTCCCACATAATAGACAATCCGATGGTCATCGGGGGCAAACTGACGGCGAAAAGACTGACGGTCAAAACTAACCGCATGTTGTTTTTTTTCTGGCCGAATCCCATTAAAAATCACATCCATTTTCGGCCAGGGAGTTTGCAAGGCCCGCTCCAGCTCGTGGCGCATATATTGACTACAAACGATCACCCGCCAGGCCTCGTGGGACAGCATTTTTTCCTTGCGGGCGATGTAGCGGTGGGTATCGGTGTGAATACCATTGTGGCGACCATATTCCGTGGCGTGAATGGTGGCCAATAGGGGAATTTTAAACTGGTGTTTGAGGGCGATCGCCGCATCAGCGACTAACCAATCATGGCTATGGATCAATGCACAGGAGCCTGTTTTTTCTAAAAAAGCAGCACCATAGGCCAGCATTTCCCGGTTCATTGCCCCCACCCACTGGAAAAAATCAGGGTGATCCGGCACAACAACCCGATGCACATGGATGCCCTCGACAATTTCATAGACTGGCGCTAACCCTGTGGCCAAGGTCAACATATGCACTTCATGGCCCAGGCGGACAATTTCTGGATACAGTTCCCCCACATGGCGAGCAATTCCACCCACAACCCGGGGGGGAAACTCCCAACTGAGTACTAAGATGCGCATTATTCCATCTCCCTCACCGCTTGCAAAAATACCCTTTCTTTCCCCATTCATTTAATCCCTTAAAGAAATTTCACAGCTCGCCGAGTGGGTCTGAACAAACGCTCTTTTTTCCTTTACAATAGAGGTGGGCAAAAACTTTTGCGATAAAGAATGAAAGTTTTTGTTCACTCCTCACACCATACTTCGTCCGAATCGCCATAGTATTCGGGCGTTTTTTTTGTCAGTAATTTAACCAGATTGTTGCGCTCAAAGTTGCCGACTCTCCCTGGGATCAATCACATTTCTTGGTAGGGTTTGCTGCTGTCATATTCCCCTAAGCGATGGAGCATAGAAAAAGCTCGCTATATCCTAGCATTGGTTTTCCTTCAGTTTTCAAGAAAGCATCAAACGCAAAATTTTCTATCATTTTGCCTAAAGTTCCAGATGGGTCGGAGCCTTTATGCTAGAATCCCTAGGTATCCTTAGAAAAATCTTGTATAAATTAGGAATTTAGAGGCATGTCAAAAACTGCCGCAGTCACAGACGCAACCTTTCAAGAAGAAGTCCTCGAAAGTGACGTCCCTGTACTCGTCGACTTCTGGGCTCCTTGGTGTGGTCCCTGTCGTATGGTTGCTCCCGTCGTGGAGGAGATCGCCGAACAATACCAAGATCAAATCAAGGTGTTTAAGCTCAATACTGACGAAAACCCTGGTGTCGCCAGCGAATATGGTATTCGGAGCATCCCGACCTTGATGATTTTCAAAGGGGGCAAAAAGGTCAGCATGGTAGTCGGTGCTGTGCCCAAAACAACCCTCGCTGCTGCGATTGATAAAGAACTTTAAAAAAATTCTCTTAATAACTTCAACGCACTACGAGCCACCAACGGCATCATTTAACATCCGGCTTTTGCACTCAGCCCTAGCGTATTCCTAGGGTTTTTTAGTGTCTGGCTGAGTGGCGATCGCCTTGAGTTTTTGATAAGCATCGGAATTTGCTAACTCCGGTGGTGGCGAAAAGGTGGCAATGCCGAAACTTGGGGACGGTAGTGCTGAAGCGATAGAGGCTTCGGGGCGAGATTGTGCAGGCGGAGTGGGGGCGACTTTGGTCGGCAGTTCGGCACAAATCAGGCTTTCAAATTCTCGATTGAACTGGACTTGGGGCTTTTCCCAGCGTTGCCAAACCCGGAGGATTGCCGTGACCGAAATTTTTTTATAGCGCCCCCGATATAGGGCTTCGAGGACAGCTAGACGAACCCAGGCGACGGGACTATGGGCACACCATTGCTCAATGGTGGCTGCAGCGGTCTGACCATTGAGTTCAAAGCCATAATATTCTAAGAGGGCAATCGTTTCGGCGATCGCCTGCTGTTCTGGGATGCTCTCCCCCATAGCAACTGTTCTCCTCTTGGTGACTGGTTTCTATCATCCCCTAAAGGTGAGGTTTACAACAATCTAAAGGTGAACATTTTGCCGTCAAATTTCTGAGCGGTTAACACGGTTACGCACTTTAGCAATAGTTTGGGGCAGTACCCCGACCAACTCAGCAAAGACATCATCGGACAGTTGGGCGGCCGTGTCGAGGTCAAACCAATTTTCAAACTGATTTAAAATAATTTGGGCCCGCTGTTCTGGCACGGGTTTGTCGGTGATTTGCTTCAGGAGTCGGACCCACTGCCGCCGAATGAGGTAGGCTTTTTCCCGCTCAGTACCGGGCGCTGGCACCAACAGGGACAGGGCACCCACGGGGATTACCGATTCTACATCTTGATCAAAAACGCCACCAATGATCGCCCCTGGGCCAGCAAAATCGCCGTGGTAGGCTTTGCGCAAAATCAGTCCATTTTTACGGCGGGGGTTTACCATCAAAAGTTCTCCCTGCTTCAATTGGGCCAAAATTTCAAGATGGTCTATGGGAGAATTTGTCGTTGAGGGGGGAGTAGAGCCCATGGCAAAGGATAAAGAACGGTGGCGATCGCCACATCAGCGGCGGTGAACTAAGAAACAAAAAGACTTAGGGAGATAAACTCTTTTGAACAAAGAGACGGCGCGGCCGACGCAGGAGCCAAGCACTTAGGGGACGTTCTGCATATTTAATATCATACCCACAACTGAGATAGAGTTGTTTGGCAGCTTCATTATTTTCCAAGACATGGAGGGCCACACTGCCGTAGTGCCAGTAACGCACTTGGGTTTCACAACGGGCCAAAAGTTTTCGGGCAATGCCCAAGCGACGGTATTGGGGATTTACTGCCAAATTAGAAATATAGGGGGCTTTGGCGGGGGCGATCGCCAGCGCATTTAAATAACGTACAGAGATCTCCACTGTGCCGACAATTTCCTGGGCTGTCGCCGTTTGCATTGCTGCCACAAAACAAGCGTGGTGCTCTTTGGTCTGTTTGAGACGATGGTGTAAATCTTCATAGACCCCCAGGCGCAGGAGAGGCGTCAGCCAGCCCCAAGTGCCTTGATAGTGATGGAAACTATGGGTCAAGACCGTTGCCAGGGCGCGGGCATCCTCCAGAGTAGCAGGCCGAATACTCAGGGTACTCTGGCTGAGGGCCACATCGACTGAGGATAGTTGCGGGATATTCCAAACAGAAGAAAGACGAGGATTCACCAAGCCTCCGGAAACAAGGGTAAAATTTTTCTAGAAAAACTTGAAACCACAAACCATTGTGCCAATTTTATGAATGGCTTGTCGAGGGATAGATTTTGCCAATCATCTGCAAGGCTCTAAATTTGTGGGCCACCATTCTGATCATGATGCCCACCGACAATCGGTAAACAAGTCTTGAATGAAGGGCGTTTGAGTAACTGAAAGCAAGCCGATGTCATCTTCAATGAACGTTTGAAAGCGGCACTGCATATTGTGAGGGAATCTTTACCATGGGACGAAAATCTAAACTAAAAAAACAGCGTAAAGCGATCGCCCAAAATCCATCCGCTGCCAAGTCTCCATCACCCAAGGGGGATATCGAGACCCTGAATCAGCTTGGCTACGGCGAACACAATCGACTGCGATCGCCAGAAATTCCCGCCGATCGACCAGAACCCCAGTTATAAAGCTGTAATAAAAATCCCCCCTCGCCTGGAGGAGGGGGCAATTGATCACTCAACTACGGAATTAGGCGCGGTTCGCCTCATTAATTTCAGCCAAAATCTTGTCTGCTCCCTGGGCGATCGCCTTTTGGGCTAATTCAATGCCCAATTTCTCGGCATCGGCACGGCTACCACTGACCTCATCGCGGATTAAGGTTTGGCCATCAAGGCTCGCAACCATCCCCACTAAGGTTAGGCGATCACCTTCAATGGTTGTGTTGACCCCAATCGGTACTTGGCAGCCCCCCTCTAACTGACGCAGGAAAGAGCGTTCTGCATAACAGCGATCGCGGCTCTCGGCGTGTTCGAGTACAGGCCGTAACAGACCCAAAATCTCTTCATCCCCATCCCGGCATTCGATACCCAAGGCCCCTTGGCCCACGGCATGGAGGGAAATATCGCTGGAAATAATCTGGTGGATGCGATCGCCAAAATCAAGCCGTTGCAGACCCGCCGCCGCCAAAATAATCGCATCATACTCACCCCGGTCTAACTTCGCTAGGCGCGTATTCACATTGCCGCGAATATCTTTAAATTCCAAATGGGGGAAGTGGTGCCGCAGTTGAGCCAGACGCCGTAGCGAAGAAGTGCCAATCACCGAACCGCTTGGGAGGGTTTCTAGCTTTTTATCCCGATGCTTTTCGTTAACCACCAGGGCATCCGCCGGGTCAACCCGTTCCGTGACACAGCCGAGCATCAACCCCTCAGGCAAATTCGTGGGCAAATCCTTCAGGGAATGCACCGCAAAATCTGTCTCTCCCTTGAGCATGCCGTCTTCGAGTTCTTGGGTAAATAGCCCCTTATCGCCAATTTTCGAGAGGGCCACATCCAGCACCTTATCCCCTTGGGTTTCCATGGTTTGGACTTCAAAGGTGATCTCTGGGTAAGCCTTTTGGAGCTCATCCCGTACCCAATAGGTTTGGACTAAAGCAAGTTGGCTTTTGCGGGAGCCAATCCGCACAGTGCGTTTCGAAGGGGTCTCAGCGGTCATATCAATTCGGATTTATAAAAATGATCTTAAAATTTTGACTCAAACTAGGGTATCGCGTTGTCCGTCCCTAATCGCAGAATTTTTTCTGAGAACAACCGGAAATGTTACAACTGTTCACGAAATCCCCAAAAATCAGAGTCCCAATCCTAGGGCACGAGGCGGACAAATTTCTTTTTCCCCACCCGGAGCACCTTATCTACTAATTGCTCCGGCTTCTCAAAGGCGAGATTCATGTCCGTGATCCGCTCATCATCGAGGCGAACTGCACCTCCTTTAATTTGGCGACGACCATCCCCACCGCTGGAACACAGGCCAGAAGCCCCCAAAATATAAAACAGAGGCGAGGGGAATTCCACTGCGCCCAGGGAAAATTCGGGAATATTGGCGGCGGCGACATCCTGTACAGCTTTCTCCGCATCTACCGCCGCTTCAGCCCCATGGAACTGAGTAACAATGTCCCGGGCCAGGAGTTTCTGCTGGTCACGGGGGTTTGTCGGCAAGGTTTGCAGGTCTTGTTTAGTGAGCAGTTCAAAATAGTCCTTCAGCAAGCTATCGGGGGTATTCTGTAACTTTTGGTACATGGTGTGGTGATTGTCCTTGAGGCCCACATAGTTATTGAGACTTTTGGACATTTTTTCTTTGCCATCGGTACCGATCAAGATAGGCAGCAATAGGCCGAATTGGGGCTTTTTCCCAAAGTGTCTTTGCAGATCCCGCCCCACGGCAATATTAAATTTTTGGTCAGTGCCCCCAAGTTCTACATCTGCATCCACGGCCACCGAGTCATAGCCCTGCATTAGGGGATAAAGAAATTCATGGATATAAATCGGGTTTTCGCTTTGGTAACGTTTGGCAAAGCCTTCTTTAGCCAGCATTTGCTGCACCGTCATTGTCGCCAGCAGTGCTTGGATCTTGGCTAAATCTAAATCCTTGAGCCATTCGGAGTTATAGCGAATTTCGAGGCGGCCTGGGGTCTCAAAATCGAGGATTGGTCGCAGTTGCTCTAGGTAAGTTTCGGCATTTTGTTGCACGTCGGCGGCACTGAGCTGTTTGCGCACTTCTGATTTGCCGGTGGGGTCGCCAATCTGGGCGGTAAAGTCACCAATAATCACCACTGCGGTGTGGCCAGCGTCTTGGAATGCACGCAGTTTACGGAACGGAATACTATGGCCGAGGTGGAGATCTGAACCCGTCGGATCAACGCCTAATTTGACCCTCAAGGGGCGATCGCCTGTCTGGAGAACCTGGGCTAAATTTTCTTCAGGATTATCCGGAAAAATTTCGCTGGTGCCACGGGTTAGCCACTCAAGATTCGCAGACATATTCACAGGGGATTTTGTTAACTCAATTGTGGAAATTTAAACCTGCCTATTGTGCCATATTCTGCTGAGATTATTGAATGCAGCCAAGCGATAAGCTGCCTATTCTGGGGTTGCGGTTGTGGCTTCAGGATTTTCGGCCTTTTCCTTCAATTCAAAATAAGCCGCCATCACATCGCGCACCATCGGCCCAGCCACAGAGCCACCACCACCACCAGAATGTTCTGCAAAGGCGACGACAACGATCTCTGCCTCGTCATAGGGAGCAAAGGCACCGAACCAAGCATGGTTTTCCCGGGGGGGAGCTTCAGCCGTGCCACTTTTTCCCGCTGCCGTTGGAATCCCAGGAATATTGAGCACTGTACCAGTACCGTTAGTGACCACGGCCCGCAAGCCTTGACGAATAGTTTCTAGGGTACTGGGGGCCATTTTGAGGGACGTTTTCACCGGAGTATCGGTTTGGACGAGGTGGGGTTGCACTAAATAGCCGCCATTCGCTGTTACCGCAAACATCTGGGCCACCTGTAGGGGGGTCGCCAACGTTAAGCCTTGACCGATGGACATATTTACAGTGTCTCCCACATTCCAGGGGCGCTCGAGGCGCTCTTGGGTCCAATCATCATCCGGAATTAGACCGCTGGTTTCTTCGTTGAGTTCAATGCCAGTGGGTGAACCAAAGCCAAAGCGGCGCGACCAATCAATCAGGGTTTCACCGCCAACACCCCGCCCCACCTGGCCAAAAAAGGTGTTACTACTCCAGGCCATCGCTTTCACGTAGCCAGCGGCCCCAAAACCAGCCCGGTTCCACTCATAGAAACGAACCCCAGCAGCGGCGAGGTAAGGACTGGTGCTCAACACTGTGTTGGCTGGATATTTGCCGGATTCCATCCCGGCGGCGGCGGTCACAACTTTAAAAGTCGATGCTGGCGGAAACCCACGAATGGCACGGTTAATAAAGGGATCGCCCTGGGCAGTGACGGCGGCCCATTTTTCGGGGGAAATGCGATCAGAAAAAATATTCGGATCAAAGTTAGGGTAACTCGCCATCGCCAAGACATCACCATTGCGCGGATCGAGGGCGACGATCGCCCCTTTGCGTCGTCCCAAAACCCTCTGGGCAACCTTTTGAAGTTCAGCGTCTAGGGTAAGACGGAGGTCTTCCCCGGCCTGGGCTGGTTTTTCTCCCAGGATTTTCACAAACCGGCCATCGCGGTCCACTTGAATTTCTTGGCCGCCCCATTCCCCACGCAGACGGGATTCTAGGGACGCTTCTAGACCTAATTTACCGATGTAATCCTGGAGGCGATAGCCTTCTGCTTGGCGGGTCTCAAATTCTTCGGGGGTTAATTCTCTCGTGTAACCGAGGACATGGGAGGCCGTATCTCCTTCGGGATAGTAACGCACCGGTTCGATGATCACCTCTACCCCGGCGAGGGTCTGGTGATGTTCTTCGATGGCGGTGACTTGGGCAAGGGTCAAATTGCGGGCGATCGCCAAGGGTTCAGTGGCGTAGATATCTTGGGATTCTAGGCGCTTTTCAATTTCGGCGGGGGCGATGCCTACCAACTGGGAGAGCAATTGTTTCGTTTTTGGCCAATCGGGTCTCGTGCGGGCTACGGGCCACACATAGACGGCATGGGCAAGTTTTGTGGTGGCCAGCACCTTGCCATGGCGGTCAAACATATTACCCCGGATCGGTGGTTTGGGGGCAATGCGGACGCTATTATTCCGGGCCGTTTGTCGCAGTTCATCTCCCTTAACGAGTTGCAAAAAAGCCAAGCGGGAACCAATGCCGCCCAGGAGTGCCAAGCTAACGGCAAACATAATTCCCCAGGGACGAACACCCCGGCCAACGGTGCGACCCGATTCTTTGCGTGAGGCTTTTGCAAGGGGAGAGATGAGGGTCATGGGTGCCTAGGAAAAAAGGAAAATTGATTCTAATTTTAGCGTGCGCATTAGGCTTTTTAGGTCAAGATAAAACTGAGTAGGACTAAGCCCAGGTTGATCAGATAAAAAGCGCCAACAATCTGGGTTTCAGGCCAGCCACTGAGTTCTAGGTGATGGTGAATGGGGGCCATTTTGAGGAGTCGTTTCCCTTGACCGGTTTCGTCTTTGGTGGCTTTGTAATAAGTGACTTGGGCAATGACAGAGACGGCTTCAATACAAAAAATGCCACTGATAATCAGCAGCCCCCAAATGTTGCCGCTCAGGATTCCCGCTGCGGCCAAACCTCCCCCCAGGGCGAGGGAACCGGTATCCCCCATGAAAACTTTTGCGGGATTGCGGTTGTGGTAAATAAAACCGAGACAAGCCCCACTCAAGCAAGCACAAAGTAAGCTCAGGCCAGGATGTGCGGGCAAAGCGAGGGCACCCACGCCCAGGAAGGCGATCGCCCCTGTGCCCCCGGCCAGCCCATCGACACCATCGGTGAGGTTCGTGGCATTACTTTCGGCGACCATGGCGAAACCAGCCAAAGCCCAAAAGAAAACACCGAGGGGTAAACTCAGTCCCGCAAAAAAGGTAATTGTCGTCAGTTCCGGAGCAGTGAGGGCAAGCCAAATACAAAACACCACGGCGATCGCAATTTGCAGGATCAGTTTCATCCGGGGGGAAATGCCTTTATTGGACTTGAGACGCAGCACTTGCCAATCGTCCACCCAACCAATCACCCCGTAGGCGAGGGTCACGAGGGCCACGGCGATCGCCTCTGGATCGAACCCTGCAAAGATCACCCCAGCCGCCAGACCAACGGGCAGGAAAATAAGACCGCCCATGGTAGGGGTACCCGCTTTTTTGAGGTGGGCCTGGGGGCCTTCTTCGCGAATAATTTGGCCGGTTTTAAGCCGCCGCAACAGGGGCACGATCCACATCCCAAAAATTCCCGCCACGATCGCCGAGACCAAGACCGGAACCCACAGGGGCAAAATGTTGCTAGGGTTCAGTTGGGGCTGATGGCTAATCAACACAGCGAGGCCCACGAGCAGGACGCTCAAGAGACCCAGCAGTTGGGTGCCGGAAGGTTTTTGGAAAAATAAAGGCAGTGAAGAAGATTTGCTTTCCACGGGGTTATTTGGCGTTGATCAAACTCCCCAAAAAGATAGCATCTCCCTGGCTCTATCTCGCCTCATCTAGGGGACTTTGTTTTAGTCGAGGAGTATGCCACAGTGAAATTTTTACTTCACTGTTATGGGGGCCAATCAAACCATGGCGATCGCCACAGAAAAAATTACCGTCGGCAACCTCACTTGGTTCTACCGCGAGACCGAAAAACAAGACAATGGCCGCCTGCCGATCCTCTTTCTCCATGGACTGCCTGCCCACAGTTACGGTTGGCGCGGTGTGCTGGAACGTTTAGGGGCCGCAAATTTTCACTGTATTGCCCCGGATTGGCCTGGATCTGGTTTTTCGAGCTACCCCAGCAGTCGGGAGTTTTCCTACCGAGCCGAGGTGTTCCAAGGGGCATTAAAGGATTTTCTCGCCGCTTTAAAAATTGAGCGTTGTCACATTGTCACCCAGGGATTTCTCGGCCATGTGGGGGTTTTATTTGCCCTCAATGAACCGGAATTGTGCGATCGCCTGGTAATTCTCAATAGCCCAATCCTGCCGGGGAGTAAACTGCCCTGGGTGATGCAGCAGTGGGGGCTACCTCTCGCTGGGGAGATGCTCACTCAGGATCCGCTGTTGGTAGACCGCACCCTCGAAAAAGGCAGTGGCTTCGTGATTGGTGATAGCGACCTCGCCACCTACCGCAAACCCTACAAAACCAGTTCTGCCGTGGGTCGTGCCCTGATGACGACGGTGCGTCGCTTTGAGTTAGCCAAAGTTTTGCCAGACTTGGGCGATCGCCTCAAAAATCGGCCTGCGCCGACCTTGTTTCTTTGGGGGACTCAAGATCCTTGGTTAGACAATGACCAGATCGAAAACTGGGTCAAAACAGAAACCGCCCACCGTTGGGAAGCCCTGCCTGAAGCGAAACATTATCCCCAGGAGCATTTTCCGGAGGCGATCGCCCCTGTACTAAGTGAATTTCTCGGCTAGGGAACCAGGGGAGCCATAAAAAAATATGAATGGCGCTAGTCGAAAACCTGATCTCAGTCCCATTTGTGAGATGATGTTGGCAATTGAAAACCTGATAACGTCATTAAGCTTTAATACATAACCATGATGCTACGTTTGCGGTCAGTTTTGTCCTTGCTGTTAGTGGTCATCACCACTTTTCTCGTTAGCTGCTCTGGCCCCGCGGCCAAAGTACCTGATACCTACACCCCTGATCGGCTTGCCCAAATTCAACTTTATGCCACCCCAGTCGATCAGGCGCGCCAAGGGATGGAAACTCTTGGTCAATTTGTCCAGGAAAATAACTGGATTGATACCCGCACCTATATCCACGGGCCTCTGGGGTTCCTACGTCGTGACCTCACCTACTTAGCAAATACCTTGCTGCCGAGTGATCAAAAAGCGGCGAAGAACTTCATTGATGAAATCTTTGCCCACCTAGAACGCCTTGATGTCGCGGCCCAAAACAAAAATGAGGCAGCCACATCGACGGAATATAACAATGCCATTGCTGATTTTGATGCTTTCTTGGATTTGATCCCAAGTGATTCTGAAGCAAGCTAATTGCAGTTTCTAGATTTTAAAAATTCCTTTGTGAAAGTAATGAGGCGGTCAGGCGATCGCCTTTTTTATTGGCAGTTTTCACGTATCTCAACCTACATTTGTTTTCTGGCAATAGTCGGCACTGACTGTATTGAGATCTTGATCTGTATAAATCCCGGTTCTCGTCATACCGATAAAACTTGAAACGACTAAACAACGTTTATAATTTGTATTTTCACTATAAAGTACAATTGTTCGCTTTCGGTTAAATCGTCCCTGATAGTCAATCGAAATTTGATCTGTTTGATTATACTGAATTACAACGTTCTTTAAACGACGAGGGCCATCAATTGAACAAGTCGAAGAAATGGTCGGGTTTTTGGTTTGCTTGGCTGGCAATTGGATTGTACAGTCTGTACTTTTTTTAATTGCTTCTCTCTGGGAACTTTGAATCACCCCACGTAAGATATTTGCCGCTTCATTGACCCTGCCCCTTTCTACAAACGCCAAAAAGCTAGGGACAGAAATTCCGGCAAGAATTCCAACAATCACTAACCCTGCTAATAATTCAAATAAGGTGAAGCCATAATTTAGATTTATATTTTTTCTGCTGATAAAGTTTGCTATCTTCATTGGCAGATGAACTCCCTAGACTTGACTTAAGTCAATCATACAATCAAATTTTGTTAGTCGTTCGTATAGGGTATGGGAATCTAATTCAGCCTCTCAAAAAAATAATCATTTTATTTTCATTTTGAGCAAGTGGCATCTATAGGCTTTAATGGATACATCATTTTAAAGCCAAATATATATCAACTACCTAGTAGACAATGCAAGACTTTGGCGTTGTTGTGACTATACTTTGAGGCGTTAGAGAATCCCCACTAATATTTCTAGCAACGACTGTATAACATCTTTGTTTATTCGTAGAAGAAGTGGTGAAGATATGAGTTGCTTGTTTATCTGTAAAGATGGGATTACCATTAAAGCGCACAATTGAGGTTGAGTTTTCGATGTCACTACGGTTTACTGTAGGATTACAAGTCTGATTTTTGTTGTTGCTTTCACAAGTAAAGACATAATAACGACCTGCCGAGAGTGAGAAATCCCAGGTAATGTTAACGGTGTACTCGGTTACATTATTACTAGCATTAGCTGATGTAAGACTTGCAGTTACATTGGTAGGGGCATTGTTAGAGACAGTGCCTGTCGCAGTACAAGCTCTCAGGTCTCCTCGTGTTGGTGTCTGGCCAAAGGTTGTAAAAGTATTCCAACTGGTACTAGACAAGTTATTAGAAACATTGAGAGTGCTACCATTATGCCAACCAGTAAGAGAAGAGCCAAGGGTTGTGGTAAACCCAGCACCTGTCCAAATGCTTTGTACTGTCGAAGCAGTTTTGCCCACTAAATCTGGAACCACACAACCAGTCCCAGTAATTGTGACAGATGAGCTACAGATTAAATCAGTCCCAGCCGCAATACTTTGAGCATTTACTACATCAGTAGTACTTAAGAATTTCTCTTCGATTAGGTTTCCTGCAGGAAAACCAGCACCTGTCCATCTGGTTCTGGCTGTACTCAAACTGATTTTTGCTGGATCGGCGACTCCTGTACGCTCCATAATCGGTACAGTACAGACTTGATCATCCACTTTGATGAGAGTGCCGCAGTCTATTTCGTATTCACCATCAGCATTTAGGGTTTCGGTCATAACATCTCCCGAAATAGGATCTCTAAATTCAAAACCCGCAATATTGGCTCCACTGGCAACCTCAGTAGAATCAAAAGTATCAGCATAAAAACCTGCACTGCTCCAGTTACTTTGAGCTGTGCTCACATTTTGACCGACTAAGAGGTCAGGATCAATTGTGCAGGTTGCAGCAGGCTTAACTTCGATATCAGCATCACAAAATTCAATTGTCCCAGGAGCAATACTCTGCCAAGTTAGGTTCGTATTAGCTGGGCCAGTGTAGGTTAGGGTTCCAGTAAATTGGGCGCTACTCCAAAGGGTTGCACGATTATCAGAGTTTGTTCCCCGGAACTCAGGAACAGTACATTTCGGTTCACCAATGGTGACTGGAGCAGAACAGAATATTGTTTCTCCTGCGGTGGGAGACTGGTAATCAACAGTAAAGTTTATGATGCCCGCACGGACTTCCTTATCGATATTTGTAAAACCTGCAGCTGTTAGTTCAGCAATTGCCAGAAGTTCAAGCTTACCAGTGACATCCGGAACAGTACAGGTTTCTTCCGTCACCTTAATAGAGGCTGTACAGATAACTTCTGTGCCATTATTTTGGAAGGGTTGAGGAGAAAGAGCTTGGCTTTCGATGGTTCGGTTTATAGTGCTTAGATCGGTGCTTGAATCGATTTCAAAGCCGTTAGCCGTAAAACTCCCAGTAAAATCACTACTATTCCAGTTGCTGTAAGCTGAACTAATCGTTGTAGAGCCATTATCATAGTTCGGCACTGTGCAAATGTCATCGTCATCACCTGCGTCCATCGTTGTGTTGCTACAGTCCTGAACGCTATTGGCAGGAAGCCCTTGGATCGCAATCTCATCATCAGTTCCAATGAGATTCAAATTATTTATAAAACCAGCAGTATCCCATAGATCTTGGGCTTCAGTTTTTGTTTTCCCAACTAAATCGGGAATAATGCATCTTTGGGGAGGCGGTGCATTTCGGGTCACAAATTTTGTCGCAACAATTAGAAAGTCTTCTTCAGAAAGACTGGCTTTATCCTCAACATTAAGGCGACCATAAAGGGCAAGATCCGCAGTCCGGAAAGCACTGTTGATACAAACCACAAATCCTGTATTTGGAATCGCGATAAGATTATCATCACCTGAACAGCCAGTACCAGAAAGACTACTAATGTCGCTAGCAATACCGTCTACCAGTACTTCGGCTGGACTGTCGCCTTCTTTCCTACGAATAACTCCGGGCCCTGACCAAACATCACTAGAAGCAACTGGATCGTAGTAATATTCAACAACACTATTATCTGCTTTGATAATTTGTAATCGAGTATCAGCGGGACTATCCTCATTTCCTCTCACACTACTTGCTTCACGAACATCATCGGCGATAAAGTCTAGGGCGCGGTTTAGTTCAATCCGACGTACTGACTGTAGTTCAGAGACTTGATTTTTCTTACTGACAAAAACGATGGCATAGCCTGCTGCACTCACCACAATGGAACTCATGGCGATCGCCAAAAGAATTTCCACAAGCGTAAAGCCGCGATGTTTTAAAGATTTGTAGCGTGCAAACTTACCGACTTTCATGGTTTAGGAGACTCAAAAGGAAAGAAAATGATGATTGCAAAATAGTTTTTATGGGTAAAATCTAAAACTAATCGGAATAGCTTTATTTAGATTGTAATAGAGTTTTCATTTTATACTTGACCTGTAATACATTTAGTTGCGTCAGTGGATGTGTCACTTGTTCCAGATGTATTATAGGTGCCGACACGAATTAATCCCAAAGCCCGCGAGATAACCAAACAGCGTTCATAGTTTCCATTTCCACGAAAGACAAATACTTCTTGACCATCATTAAAGTTATCCTCTACTGGCACACCCTTAAAATCTAATTCGATGACATTAGCAGGGTCGTTATTAGCAAGGGTATGACGATAGGTTACTCGAGACATTACTCTGGGGCCAGTAACTAAGCATCCTCCGGTAATATTGACAGTCTGACCGGATGGGCTAAAAGTAAGATTACAAGTATTGCTTTTTTTAATAACTTCTCGCTGTGCCTCTTGAAGAGCGCCTCGAGTACGATTAAGCGCTTCATTCACTCGACCACGATTGACGAGTCCCAAGAAACTAGGGGCTGAAATTGAAGCTAGAATCCCCACAATCAACATCCCTGTAAGGAGTTCAATTAGCGTAAAGCCTTTTTCAGCGGGAACAATGCATGGTTGATTAATCATTAAGTTATTCGTTTTTCCTCATCTAATCCAAGGACATTCAGTAGATGCTTCCGGAGTGATTTCTGCCTGTAGCTCCGCAATGACAACACCGTTGGGATTATCTGTATCTCTGACAGAGTAACTTAAGCGAAGGACATTCCATTCGGGATAGCTTTCTTCTCGGCGTAACTCATAGCTTTTATTGAGAAGAGTAACGGGAGAATCTACTGGAGGCAAAGTGCTAGCAAAAGAATTAATAAAGGCAGTGGAGAAGCTTTGACGACAGAGTTGAATTAACTGGCTATTAATATTTTCAGGATTTGCAGAAGTGG
Source organism: Picosynechococcus sp. PCC 7002 (assembly GCF_963860125.1). Classification (NCBI taxonomy): domain Bacteria; kingdom Bacillati; phylum Cyanobacteriota; class Cyanophyceae; order Chroococcales; family Geminocystaceae; genus Picosynechococcus; species Picosynechococcus sp. PCC 7002. The sequence goes on along the minus strand of NZ_CAWLFA010000001.1, from coordinate 1,680,579 downwards.
ATAAAAATCGCAATTCTTCGAGATCGGCGCGGATAACATTAGTGGCTTCACTAATTCTGCGTGCTCGAACTTTAAACACTGTACCGATCACGATCGCCTGAGTTGCAATTAGAGTAAAGATCAGTGCGATTAAAATTCCTGCAAGGACTTCAATGAAAGTAAATCCTCGGTCTTGTCGCCGATTTAGATACAACAGTAGCGACCAGAAATTAGCCATTGGGTAAACGTCTCCAATTGATAAAAGGTCGGAGAATAGGCGGATTGGGATTGCTGCCTTCTGGTATTGGCGCTTCCCCAAGAATGGCTTCCACTTCTACAAGGTCATCAGCAGTCAATTCTTGCTTAACAATAATTTGGTTAGAACTTGACCCACAAGGGAGAGTGGCACCATCAAGTAGGGTAAGTTCACTGTTAGAAACTTGCTTTACCCAAACTGTGCCATAAATGGTTGCTTCCGCTCCACCACCACCATTTACACCATAGGTGTAGTCAGGCCCCAAAACAAAGTAGCTCGACTCTGGAGTCCCGTTCATACAAAGGTAATAGTCGGGAGTTGCAAATGACCCAGCGGGTGTTCCCGTATTTCCTTTGCCATAGAGCTGGAAAAAGGATTTGTTCTGGGCTGCATTGACAGTATTCATTTCTAAGTGGCGGATGGAAGCACTCCCGCCAATATTGACACTCCCATTTGCATGAAAAATAACCATTTGCTGACGGGTTTGTCCTGAAACTGTTTTTGTTCCCGTCCGCACCGTAATGCGTCCGTTGCCCCCTAGATTAATACTCACAGGACTTTTTGAGCCATCAGGGGCAGTACCGATATTGTAGTGATAAACTTCAGTCGGAACGCCATTGATAGTTCGCAGAATATGTTTATCTCCTGAGCGAGGGAACGTCAAATCAAGGCCATTACCATTGATAGCGGCAAGCTCATTACGATCTGCTAGAGCCGGAAGAGGAGGCACACTTGGAAAGGGAAGACCTGGGGCAGGAATCACTTCTCCCGGACCAACGATGGCATCTTCTAAGTCTTCGATGACTCCATCGGCAAAAATGTCACAGCCTGAGCCAGTAATGCCGCTAATCATAATATCTCCTTCTACTTTTTGATTTCCGGCTAGATAAGGAGAAAAAGTCCAGAGTCCAGGAACACCTTGAATAGAAGGCTGGTTTTTGAGAATTGGAATTTCTACATAAACAGAACTGACTGCAGTGCCTAGTTCATTATCACCAGTATCATCTTCACTGTCGGTATTTACTCGTCCCTTCACTTGGAGAAGACCGCGCCCAATAAGAATGCCTGCATCAATATCTGATTCTTCATCTTTGGAGACACCAACATATTCATAACTAACTACTTGAAATTGCCCTTCTTCTGGTCGATTTTCATCGACATTTACCCATACATCGTCAATATATCGTTCTAGTTCATCAATAGACTCATCAATAGCAGTTTCTGTTAGACACTGATCAACAATCACTGGATTGGTACTGGCATTAAGAACTAATGTTTCCCAAGTTTGACCATTCTGCCAACTGTAGGAAGTGAGGCTATCATCTGATGGATATTGGGAAAAAACACGGTTTGCAGTGAGAAAATTATAGACCCGGTTAATCCCCGTTTCTGCTGCCGCTAAACCAGAAGATGTTTCACGCTGGGCGATCGCCGTAGTTTGATCATCCTGACTTCGGAAAATCATTGTTGCCCCAACAATAAGCATGAATAGTCCGATCCCAAACACTAATGGCAAAACAAAGCCATCCTCATTAATCTGAGAGTTAAGTCTCCGTCGCCGTATTCTTAACCATGCTTGGAAGAGAAAAAACTTCATAGCGCGCACCTAATCCTGATGCAACCCATAGTACCGACTATTATTATCTTATCTAAAATGAGTATTCCCGTCCTAGAGTAAATATCTAGCCCAAATTAAAATTAAGTTTTCCTAAAGCAAGCTATCGTGACTCTGATCACGATGAAACTAATATTTACTTGCGCTGAGCAGATACGTAGCGATCGCCCCCAGCAAAGTCATGAATGATCTGAATTTGAGTGTAATGACCATTGTCTGCGAGTAATTGCGCCACCGTTTCCCCCTGGCCACGCATCAGTTCAACGAGCCAAATGCCACCAGAAATAAGATAGTCCGGCGCTTCATTTACCAAAATTCGTAGGTCCGCTAACCCATCCATGCCCCCATCAAGGGCGCTATGGGGTTCATGGCGATAAACCTCTGGTTGTAAATCCGGCAGCAGGGCAGCGGGAATATAGGGGGGATTCGAGACCATACCCGTCACCTGTCCCCGTAGGTGTTGCAGCGGTTCCCACCAATTGCCATGGTAAAACTGAATTCGATCTTGTGATCCGTAGGCGATCGCATTTTTTCGGGCGACCTCAAGGGCGGCGGCACTCTGATCAACGGCATGAATCTTTCCGTTGGGAAAACTGTCGGCCAAACCCAAGGCGATCGCCCCACTGCCCGTTCCTAGATCGATCCAATGACCTGCGTGTAAATCACGATGACTCGCCTGGGCCAGATCAATTAAATATTCCGTTTCGGGTCGAGGGATCAAGACCGCAGGAGAAACAACTAGCTCAAAATTGCGCCAGGGCGTTTTCCCGACGAGATATTGCACCGGGATTTTCTCTTGGCAGCGCCGTTCCCAGAGTCGTGAAAGTTCAACCAAAGACACCTGACTCTGCACAGCTTCCCGAATCCCCAGCCACAAACTCAACCGATCCACAGTGGTCAGCCCCTGGAGAAACCAATCCACTTCCTCAACAGAAATATCGGTGGCGATCGCCTGGGTTTTGGCCCACTGTCGCCACCGTACTAAATCCTGAGCCGCAATAATCTCACTCAAGAATCAACCGTTCCCAATACCCTATTGTTGTTGCCGTTGCTGCTCAATGACAGCTTGGATCAACTGGGCCGATTCCGTCGAGGGAATTAGGGTCATCGACTCCAAAAATTCCTGCTCCTCTGCGGGTAGATCCTCATCGAGCAGTTTTGCGATAAATACCTCAAGGGGCATTACATTAATACTCAGCTCTTCATCTTCCGGGAAAGCATCTAATTGCTCAAGAATCGGCTGCACTTCAAAGAAAACAGGGATCTCACCGTTGCCATTGTTGTCATCCCCTGCCAGAGTTGGGAAAGAAACAATATCTTGTCCGTTGGCATCCTTTTCCTGAATCGAGAGGAAAAATAAAGGCACACCGGGGAAGTTTTCCTGTTGCGTCACTTGGGCCGCCGCATTTAACTGCGCCATGGTCGGCAAAAACTTAAAGGTCAAATCTTCTGCTTCATCGCTTTGGGCAAACTGGTAGATCTTATCTAAACCGATGGGAAGAACATTAGCCTCTTGCCACAGGGCCGCTTGAGCTTCTAGTTCAGCGACAATTTGGGGATCGGCATTGGGTTTTGCCCGTTCCGCATCGAGGAGTCTTTTCGATTCTGTTTGGCGGGCCGCCACGAGGTTTTCAGCATCCGAAAGACTCACAAAAACGCCCGTAACCCCCGACTCGCCACCATTCTGGTCGGTGACTGTCGCAAAAATGGGCTGCCCTTCGTCGTTGATCAGCATATACATCGGAATTGGCCGGAGCTTTTCGACGACGGCTGCCTCAGGGAGCGCCAACACACTGCCATTAACACCTAAGATTGTTCCGGCGATTACCGTGCCCATCAGTAGGGCTTTTTGACCCAAACGAACCAGACTTTTCATAAATAAAACCTCAAACAAAATAACTGCAAGATTAGAAAAATTAATCCTAAAAAAATAAGCCGTCAAAATACTTTGGTTTACGTCTTAGAAATCCCCATTAAAAAAGCGGCAGTCTACGCCATGATCTAGATGAACTGGGGTCTCCCATGGATGACGGATGTTGCAGTTTATCAATGTATTCTAGAGACGTGACTCCGTAAATTGGAGTTCCATTTCGTAAATGTTTATACTCAAGTTCCATTGCAGATAGAAAAGTATCGGCATAGGCTGGCCAACGACTTCGACTCTAACACAAAAAATTCAATTATTCTGGGGCGATCTAGGCTTTTGATTGAAGTGTCTTGGCTGACCTGGGATGGTCAAATTAATGGCGGCGATCGCCACCAGAAAGTTTTAAAACTTAAAAAATCGGGATGACAGGATTTGAACCTGCGGCATCCTGCTCCCAAAGCAGGCGCGCTACCAAGCTGCGCTACATCCCGGTGAAATACCTTAGCTAGTATAACTTAGCTGCAGGCGGTTTGCGAAATCATTTTTAGCTTGGATACCAAAACATCCCTTTAATCCCTTCTGGATCAAGGATAAAACCCAACCGCCGATAAAACTCCACCACCTGGGGATCAGCAAAAAGCGTAATATTGCTAATATCTGACTCTCGCAGTTTTTTGATAATGAACTGCATCAGGCCTTTACCTAAACCCTGGCTCTGGAACTGGGGATGAATCACCACATCCCACACCGTCGCATTGAAGGCACAGTCAGAGGTGGCCCGGGCAAACCCAATGAGACGCCGCCGTTTACTATTGCGCACTTCCCAGACGGTGACCACCAGAAAGCTATGTTGGATCGCTTTGCGGACTTTACGAATCGGGCGTCTGGCCCAACCGACTTGATCACAGAGTTCTTCTAGTTCGTAGAGATCTAGGTCGCGATCTAGGCTAAAGAAAATACGCGGTTGGCCAGCAGACTCAAGTTGTGAATCACTGATCTGGACATTTGGAACATCAACGGTGGGATTAAATAGTCGTTTTAGGAAACCCATGCTCATTTTATGGGGGCGATCGCCTCGGATGAAGTCGCAGGACATGACAAATAAATATTCTTGATAATCTTACAAGATCTTTTGCGAAGGCTGACTGTGGGCTGCCGGGGCACTAGGGAGCAGAAAGAGCAAAATTCCTGGAGTACACTGTAGAAAATAAGGGTTATTCGGAGATCACAAACGCATCATCGTCTTTATCGTTGAGTATCTTTAGCCCCACTGCCCCCCATTAACTATGGCCGCCACCCTCAAATCTTCTAATTTAGATCTACTGAAACGTTTCAACCGTTCATTTCCCGAATTTTACGAACAATTCGTCAGTAGCGAAGCGCAATTTCAAAATCTCCAGTTAGCCTACCAGCTCTACCGGGCCAAGAAGCCGATTGTTGAGATTAATCCCGAAGGCAACCGGAGCATCTTCCAGTTTGCCTACCGAAACCAATCTTTTCTTTTAAGTGATATTTTCGGCATTCTCTTAGCCTACGGTTTGAAGATCCATAGCCTCAGTTTGTATGGGCAGATCCAAGCGCCGATGCTCGTTTTTATTAAAATTAGTCTTGATCGCAATAATCAGCCCCTCGCCCCAAATACCGCCGGAAACGTCTGTCGAGCGGTGCGGGAAGCCCTGGCTGGGCGCTTTGAAGTAGAGGAAATGTTGGCCGTCGAGTTTGATTTTGCAGAGGGGCTCGCCGAGGTGCATACGGAATTTTACATTGACCCTGTTTTCCATCTGCCGACTTTAATCATCGAAGCTAAGGGGCAGGAAGGTTTGTTATACCGGGCCATGTATGCGATTTGGCAGGAAGATTTGTTAGTGATTAATGCGAATTTGGTGTCTTGGCGCGGCAATGCAAGGCTGATTTTGTATCTTTTTGGCCCCAATGAAAGTGCGATTCCTGAGTATTTAGGTCAACGGATTGCGAGTAATGTGCGCGATCGCCTGTTGCACCTTTCATGATGTCCCTAGACAGGGCAACCTGGGAGAACGCTCTTGGGTAAAATATAAAAATGATCGAAATGTGAGCCCATTGGTAACAAGACTTTATGGCAACAACGGTAATTCGCAATGTGCTCCATGCCTATGACTTTACCCCCAGCGATCGCCCCGCAGATCCTGCCGGAGAAGAGACCGAATATCCCACTCTTGTTTTTATCCATGGTTGGCTCCTGAGTCGCGCCTATTGGCAGCCCCTCATTGATCTTTTAAAACAAGATTATGCCTGTCTCGCCTACGACCTCCGAGGTTTTGGGGAATCTGCCGCGAAGACCCAAGGCGATCGCTACCCAGACCAAGGCTACACTCTCCAAGATTACGGCACCGATCTCCAACATTTACTCGACACCCTCAACCTCAAAAACGTTTGGCTTGTGGGTCATTCCCTAGGGGGGAGTATTGCTCTGTGGGGGGCCGCCATTTGTCCCGAACGGGTGCGGGGAATTATCTGTATCAATGCTGGGGGGGGCATTTATCTCAAAGAAGACTTTGAAAAGTTTCGCAATGCTGGCCAGAACCTCGTCAAAAACCGTTGGCCCTTCCTGAAACATTTACCGTTATTGGACTTATTTTTTGCCCGGTTAATGGTGCATCGTCCCCTCTCAAGACAATGGGGAAAACAGAGAATTCATGACTTTCTCCAGGCCGATGCCACTGCCGCCCTCGGCGCTCTCCTCGAAACAACCACCGAACAAGAAGTGCATTACCTACCGCAGTTGGTGGCGCAATTAGGCCAACCGGTTTACTTTTTGGCAGGACAGCAAGATCCCGTCATGGAACTGAAGTATGTGCGCCATTTAGCCAGCTTTCATCCTAGTTTTGGTTGTATGGGCAATAATGTCCGAGAAATTGATCACTGCGGTCATTTAGCGATGGTTGAACAAGTCGTCTCGGTAGAAGAAAATATCCGCAAAATTTTAAATCAATATCACCCCTAAAAAGACTGTAAAAGTGCAGGGAGATTGTCTACAATGCTTAGTAGAGAAATGTTACTGTGCTCTGCCCAAACCTTGGAGAAGCTTATGCTACACCGCAAGATTAACCAAATCTGCAACGACGAAAAAGAAGTTTGTATATTCTTGCGGGATCAACAGCGCTGGATTGAAAATGCAACCATTACAGCGTTTGAGGGAGAAATTCTCACAATCCGTTATGAAACGGAAGAAGATGATGAAATTTCCTCCTGGGAAGAATTAGTGCGCCTAGAAAGCGTCGGTGCCATTACCCAAAAACTCGCCTCGGTGCCGAAGATGGACGTGGAACTGGCGATCGCCGAAGATTGCCCAGAAGCGGAGCAAATTTTCCCCCATTTCCCCGATTCCAAAAACCAAGACTAAATTTCTTCCGACAGATCTGGAGCCTGGGTGATCGCCTGAAACTCTGGACAATACCCCTCTGGTGTCACCTTAAAGCGATACAGGGGGGATTTTGGTTGTTGGCAGCGCAATCCTTTTTGGAAACGGCAGTTGAGGCAACAATCTAAGTTGTTAAATCGTTGGGCATCGACATTATGGTGCAGCAGTTCCCGTTCGTTAATGCCCCGCAGTACGAGTTCTTCCCCTTGCCAGCGCGCTTCCACCAGGCCTGTATCCGCAAAGGTTTGCCAACGGGGATCATCGTTGAGGTTATTGGGCAAACTGATAGTGATCCAAGCCCCCACTTCATTGATTTCCCCTTCGTATTCCGTGCTGTGGGGGCCTGCTGGTTGGATAAAAGTGGCCCCAATGGGAAGCTCAACTAACTTGCCAGCGGCGGGACAATGGAGTTGGTAGCGGCTTTGGAGTTCTTCGAGGGCGGTGAGATCTTCTAGGTCTTGGGAAGATCCATGGAAAAAGACAACGTGTTGGGGCCGCAAGTTATGGATTAACTGGGTGGTATTGCGACCATCGCTGTGTTCGGCGAGGAGATAGGTTTCGATTTGGACGTGTTTTTTAGGGGCGATCGCCGCGAGGGGAGGCGCTTCAATGTCTAACCAAACCCCTGGATGTTCCGGTAACAGGAGTAAACAAGAACATTCCTCTGCCTCACAATATTTGGCGAAATCATTGGTGTAATCGGTGATGATCACATGGTTGCCCTGGTGTAGATCTGGATATTCACCAGGGGCGAGGCGGTGCATCCGGGGGTAAACCCGGTCGTCCCAAAAGAGGGCCTGGTGACGGGCGAAATTTTGCACTGGATTTGGCAGTTCGGGCAAAATCTCTAGATACAAATCACAACCACGGGCCACTTGGCCTTCCACCCAAATATCGACTTTTTTGCCCGTAAATTGGTGATGCGATCGCAGTAATTTGAGGATTTCTTGGCCGAGGCCGAGGCGCGGTACTGGCAAAATTACCGATTGACCAGCGTCTAGGGCGTCGAGAATCCGTTGGGTCAGGTACTTTTCCTGTTGACGGCGATGGGGGTGACGCATGGTGCCATAGCTACCCTCGATGATCAACACATCGGGCTGGAGACCCCGCAGGGCCTCGATAGACAAACCATTCACCAACTGAAAATGGGAAACGGAAAAATCCCCCGTATAAAATACCGTGTAATCTCGCTCTGGGGTATGGAGCGTAAACAAGGCCGCCGCCGCCCCTGGTAAATGTCCAGCAGGGAAAAGTTGCAGGGTTAAATTTTTCGCAATTTCTACGGGCGATCGCCAGGGCAGCACTTGACCCAACTCAGCGGGAACTTTTGTCCCAGGCCAATTGAGGGGCAACAATGCTTGGGTCGCGGCACTGAGGTAAATGGGGACTGCTGGAAAATGGCGATGTAGAGCGAGAATTCCCTCAGCGTGATCCCGGTGGGCATGGCTGCAAAAAACAGCATCGGGCATTTTGTCCCGGGCCAGAAAATGCTCAAAATCCTTGACACCACAGTCGAGGAGCAGTTGATAAGGCCCCAATGTCAGAAGCAGACAAACACCTTCTGCTTGTTGGCCAGTGGCGTAGGGCAGGCAGGATAATTGAGGCAAATCAGGCGCGACGACAGGGGGCATTGGGCACAAAAAATTCTAGAATCCCAAGGAGGCGATCGCCGCAGGAGATCCTAGAGTATCTCAACGAACAATAAAAGACATGGTTAAGGGAACTTGTGGCGAAACTCCCAAAAAAATGTGGATAGGGGCATTAGTGGGCAGAACCATTGCCATGGTAATCATCGGAATCATAAAAACCATTTTGGGTACCGAAAAAGAGACAAGCCACGGTAAAGACACCAGTCAAAGCCAATAAAAGTAATTTGATATCCATAGGATTAGGGTAACTGTACATTCAATTTCATCATAGCGATTTTTCCAGAGAGCGGAAATTAACTTTTGTGGCGGCAAAATCTGCTATTTTATAGGAAATTTTTGGATTTTACGGAATTTTGACCCATGGCACCAGGCTGTATCCTTCGGGAAATTTACGGGTGAGTTTCGAGGCGATCGCCACAGGCAGAATTTTCGCGGGTACCGTTGGCCCAAACTTGGTAGTCACGCACTAACTGGTCAAGGAGTTGCCCCTTGATGCGTTGGAGAATTTCCCGCAAAAGGCGATCGCCCGTTTTTTTCACCAGTGCTTTGGGGGTAAACCAGAGGGGCGGCGGCAATTCGAGTTTAACCTGGAGATCCGCTTCACCTTCGAGTAACCATTGCTCCTGTTCATCGGCGATGGGTTGTAACCGACCAGTCACATCGAGTTTAAAGCCCTTCATAAAGGGTTCTAGACCCCGCAACTGGTAGTCCAAACTTTTGATATGGACTTGGTAGTGGCGATCGCACCAAATTTTCAAGGTCACAATGGGCTGAAATTTGTACAGATCTAAAAAGCCAATGGGCCGCATTTTGAGTTGGTATTGATCCGGGGCAATTTTTTCGGTGCGTTCTGGATCGGCGATCGCCCCCACCAGACAATCAATGTCTTGGAGATACTCTTGAATCGGACGGGGTGCCTCTGGTACGGAGAGGGCAACAACTTCGAGAGCTTGGAAGCGGATGGCCATAGTAAAGTTTTGTTCCTAAAATTTTGTAGTCAACATCGAATCAATAGAAACCCTGGTTTTGCCCCCAAAAAGCACCCCAGAAAATTTCAAAAAACGCTCAAAATTGCCTAGAGACGCCGGTTTTTTAGGGATATGTAACGCAACGTAAACTTATATCACCTTTTCGCCAAGGGACTTCTAGCCCTGCGGTAAACTAACCCATAATCCAGAATGCTGACATAATCAAACCACATTCTTGTAGGAGTTAACACTCAATGTCTCATAGCGTTAAAATTTACGACACTTGCATTGGCTGCACCCAGTGCGTCCGTGCCTGTCCCCTTGATGTCCTAGAGATGGTTCCTTGGGATGGCTGCAAAGCGGGTCAGATCGCATCTTCTCCTAGAACAGAAGATTGCGTTGGTTGTAAGCGGTGTGAAACTGCTTGCCCCACCGACTTTCTCAGTATCCGGGTTTACCTCGGTGCCGAGACAACTCGTAGTATGGGTCTGGCCTACTAAATTCGCCCATTTAACACAAGCCTTTTTGTATTGGGTTATATTAAAACACTATCCCATTAACGTTTTCAACCATTCTGGTCATTTCCGGAGAGGCATTTTAGTCCTCTCTTTTTTTTATTGTCCGCTACATTATATTTGTTTCGCCATTAGAATGCGGCGATCCGCGTGGGTGGCGATCGCCATGGGTCAGACTTGTTCAGGATTAAGTCCTATTTTTCAAAACAATCAAGAGTAAATTAACCAATCCAGTTAATTTCTGTGGGATCAGTCTCCTTGGCCGTGTTTAGGGTCTCTTTAGAGAGTGGGGGTTGAGTCGCTTTCGCGTTGGGCTGCTGGGCGAGAGATGTTTTGGGATGATGGGTGGTCTGCCAAAATCGGCGATCGCCAACATGTTGATTTAGGATACGACGCAGGAAAAAATTCAAGGTTTTCTGGGGAATATAACCTTTCAACACCGCTAAACTGCCGAATAACATATGGTTTAGCCGTTGCTCATCAAGAATTAGAGCGAGCTGCTCAGTGGTCAGTAAATCCGCTTCAAGTAAATAATCACCAAGCCGTTTGCTATCAATTAAGATCAACTCTTGTTTAGCATACTTTGCAAAAAAATCAGCCGTGGGTTGACGAATCCAGCCCCGCAAAGTCAAAATTTCACCAAATTTTAAATCACTATAAATTTGCTGATCAAAAAGAGCCGTTTGTAATTGGGCTTCAGAAATTAAGCCTGCATCTTCAAGGACTTCGCCGATCAACTGAATTTTCGGACCATTGTTGGTAGATGCTGCATTCATAAGCGCTATTTCAACCTACTGTGACGATGCAAGAACAATACTTTACAGACCCAGTGATACTCATTGCCGTTAAAGGATTGCTCTTTTATTTTTTATTTTCCCCATAGAAATATAACTAGACATCTATTGTTTTAATTGGGACGCTACAGTACCTATTTTGTTCAATCTTAATGCAATCATAAGTGATGAATGTTAATTTCGACTCCTACTTTCGCCATAGACAAGATGATCAATTTTTTATCTGCGAAAATTGTCGCAATTTTGATCTGTATTTAATCATTCTCTGCTCAGAGACAGAAGCACTGGAATAAATATAAATACTTAATGATTTTTTGAGTCTTGCTTCATTAAAAATCAAAATTCTGACATTGCCATGGGCGAAAAGGCTGAACAGCAAAAGGTGATCGCCTCCGCCCTGTAGAAAAAAAGAGCAGTGATCTCAAGCTGGATATTTAACTGGCAGAGCAAATCCCTAGGGGATAATCAAGACCGGACAAGGAGAAAGATTCGTAACTTTGCTCGTGACACTTTCGGCGACTCCTTCTTGGGTTAAGCCCATACCCCGACAGCCCATCACAATTAGATCAGCTTCAATTTCATCGGCCACATCACAAATAGTAAAAGATGGCATCCCTTCCCGTTCAATAATCTCCGCTTCGATCCCCGCTTGGGCAAAGAGATCATGGGCTCCCTGGAGGAGCTTGGCCACCGCTTCTTCGGAATTCATCACCCCCTGGCGTTCCTCTGGCTCTGTCGGTTCGACCACGGAGAGCAGGACTAAACGACTTTGGAAAGATTTCACAAGCTGAATCACTGTCTCCGCCGCTTCACGGGCTTCACGACTTTTATCAACGGGAAAAAGAATAGTTTTAAACATGGTAGCTCTACCTCCTAGACACAGGCTCCGGTAAAATCTGCATGGAGATATTTTTCTGGATTTGGAACTTCTAGTTCAATTTTCTCGGAAAAATGGTCTTCTTCTGATGACAAGATGACAGAACTTTATAAAAAGCAAGCATTTGGAGGATCCTAATTGTGGCTAAGAAATCAGTTGCAAATTTAACAGAGGCAGATTTAAGCGGTAAGCGCGTGTTTGTCCGGGTTGATTTTAATGTACCCCTCAATGAGAGTGGTGTAATCACTGACGATACCCGGATTCGGGCAGCACTCCCCACCATCAAATATTTGACTGAGAAAGGTGCCAAGGTAATTCTTGGGAGCCACATGGGTCGTCCGAAGGGTCAGGTGGTTGATTCGATGCGCTTAACGCCTGTGGCCGCTCGTTTGTCTGAATTGTTGGGCCAATCTGTCACCAAGTGTGATGATTGCGTTGGAGATGCTGTGAACCAGGCGATCGCCAACCTCGGCAATGGTCAAGTGGCGTTACTAGAAAACCTCCGCTTTAACCCCGGCGAGGAAAAGAATGATCCCGAATTTGCCAAGCAACTCGCGGCCAATGCAGACATCTATGTCAACGATGCGTTCGGGACGGCTCACCGTGCCCATGGTTCCACCGAAGGCGTAACCCACCACGTTGATACTTCCGTTGCGGGTCTTTTGATCGAAAAAGAACTCCAGTTCCTCAAGGGCGCCATCGAAGCCCCCAAACGTCCCCTCGTGGCGATTGTTGGCGGTTCTAAAGTATCCAGCAAAATTGGCGTCATCGAAACCCTCCTCGAAAAGTGCGACAAGCTCTTGATCGGCGGCGGGATGATCTTTACGTTCTATAAAGCTCAAGGGAAATCCGTCGGTGGTTCCCTCGTCGAAGACGACAAAATTGATTTGGCAAAGAGCTTAATGGAAAAGGCCCAGGGGAAAATTTTGCTGCCCACTGACGTGATTGTCGCAGACAAGTTTGCCCCCGATGCTGAAGCTAAAACTGTCAGCGTTGACGCAATTCCCGACGGCTGGATGGGTCTCGACATTGGTGCTGATTCTGTGAAGGTCTTCCAAGAAGCTCTTGATGGCTGTGGTACAGCGATCTGGAATGGCCCAATGGGGGTATTCGAGTTCGATAAATTTGCCGTGGGTACCGAGGCGATCGCCAAGACCCTTGCTGGTGCGACTGAAACTGGTACGGTCACGATTATTGGGGGTGGAGACTCCGTTGCGGCCGTCGAAAAAGTTGGTGTTGCAGACAAAATGAGTCACATTTCCACAGGTGGTGGTGCCAGCCTCGAACTGCTCGAAGGAAAAGAGCTTCCCGGTATTGTTGCCCTCGATGATGCCTAAACTTTTAACCGTTCTTTTGCTCTAACAAATACCCCCCTAGCTCAATTTAGGGGGGCTTTTTTACAAAGAATTTTCCGAGAATGTTAAGCCTGTGGGACATCCTCCAGGGCAAATTGCACCAGGCGATCCACCAATTGAGGGAAGGGAACGCCGCTCTGTTGCCACAATTGCGGGTACATACTCAGGGCTGTAAACCCAGGCAGGGTATTAATTTCGTTAATTAACACCGTCTGGGTCGCTTCCACATAGAAAAAATCCACCCGGGCAATGCCACGGCAGTCGAGGGCTTGGAACGCTTTAATGGCGAGTTCTTGAATTTGTTGGGCGATCGCCCCTGGGATCTCAGCAGGAATGTGCATACTAGATTTCCCGTCGGTGTACTTCGTTTCGTAGTCGTAGAAATCACTGTCAAAGCGAATTTCCCCCACCACCGAAGCTTTGGGCTGATCATTTCCTAGGACGGCACATTCTACTTCCCGGGCTGTTACCCCAGCTTCAACAATAAGCCGACGGTCATATTCCGCCGCGAGATCCAGCGCTTTTTCCAGTTCGTCACGGGTGCGCACTTTACTAATCCCCACGGAAGACCCCAGATTTGCGGGTTTGACGAACATCGGGTAATCAAGCTGGGCTTCAATTTTGTCGCAGACCTTTGGGAAAACACAGGGGCCAGACCACACTTCAGAACGCAACACGCCCACATAATCCACCTGGGCCAAACCCGCCTGGGCAAAAACCATTTTCATCGCCAGCTTATCCATGCCTGCCGCCGAACCGAGCACTTTACTCCCCACAAAGGGCTTTTCCATGAGGGTCAGCAGGCCTTGGAGGGTGCCATCTTCACCGTTGGGCCCGTGGACAATGGGAAACCACGCATCAATGCTGGGGGCCGCTGGGGGAAATTGCCAACGACTGGCCGGATCAACGGTTTCTACGGGGAGGGCTTTTCCGGCAGTGAGTACCTGTTGGGAAATCTCTGGGTCGTGCCAAATACCATTACGGTCAATGTAAAACGGGAGGAGTTCGTATTTGTCTGGGTTATCTTCCTGGGCAAAGGCTTTGGCGATCGCCGCCGCTGAAACGATGGAAACATCATGCTCCCCAGATTTCCCGCCAAACAATAAACCAACCCGTTGCCGTGCCATCACGTTCTCCACCATAGATATCGGGATCATTATAGGGGCAAGGGGACGCCGCGAATGGCAAAATCGAGCAGTTCCATCGGATGCCACAGGGGAATGGTTTGTCCTTGCTGCTGGAGCTGGTTTTGGATTTGTAGACTACAGCCTGGATTCGCCGAGGCGATCGCCTTCGCCCCAGTATTTAGTAAATTTCTGGCTTTCCGTTCCCCCAGTTCGGCGGCAATTTTCGGTTGAAGGAGGTTAAATACCCCAGCACTGCCGCAACAAAGATTATGTTCAGCGGGTTCCCGGAGCTGCATATTGGGAATTTGTCGGAGTAGATCGCGCGGTTGGGCGGCAATTTTTTGGCCATGGAGCAGGTGGCAAGCATCCTGATAAACCAGAGGAAAAGCTTCGGATGTTAAAGGATTTAAAGGGGTCGTTAAACCCACCGTTGCGAGAAATTCCTGAGCATCACGCACTTTAGCCGCAAAATCCTGGGCTTTTTGGGCATATCCTGGGTCATCTTGCAAAATTTGCCCATATTCCTTAAGGGTGTGGCCACAACCGGCGGCATTGATAATGATGTAATCGAGGTCTTGATCGGCAAAACTATCAATCATTTGACGGGCGAGTTCTTGGGCTTGCACCGTTTGTCCTTGGTGGGCCGGAAGCGCCGCACAACATCCCTGACCCTGGGGAATCACCACTTCACAGCCATTGGCCGTCAATACTCGCGCCGTTGCTTCATTCACCGGAGAAAAGAACAACCGTTGGACACAGCCCAGCACCATGCCAACACGGTACCGTTTTTCCCCCTGGGCTGGAATCAGGGTGGGTAATACTTTTTTGCTGGCCTGGAGATTAACTTTCGGCAGAATCAACTCCATCGCCGCCAGTCGAGGAATTAGTTTGAGAATCCCCAGTTTCCGAACGAGCCATTGCAGACCCGAATTTTGATAAACCCACAACAATGGCAGCAGCAGTTTTAGGCGCAAAGGATAGGGGAACAAATTAAAAATCAGCCACCGAAACAGGCGATCGCCGAGGCTTCTGGTGTAGTTGCGCTCAATTTGCGCCCGCATCGAGGCCAGCAGTTCGTCATAACGGACTCCCGACGGACAAGCCGAAGTACAGGCCAAACACCCTAGGCAACTATCGAAATGTTGCACCGTCGCGCTGTTAATTTCTGCCTCCCCTTTGGCGATCGCATCCATCAGGTAAATACGGCCCCGGGGAGAATCCATCTCCGAGCCGAGCACCCGATAGCTCGGACAGGTATCCAAACAAAAGCCACAATGCACGCAACTGTCGATCACTCCCTGTTCTGGGGGAAGCTGCGGGTCAAAACCACCTAATTTTGTGTCAGAAAGGGTCATTGCTCGTCCAAAAACTGCCTCAGATCACTATAAAAGTTTGCGGCTCCGAGAAAAAACCTCCCAGGATAGGGAGGCGGAAAATCAACATAATTCGTAACGTCTAAAGGCTTAATGGGTAATCCTTTAAGATGAAAACTTAACGGTTTCGGGGGAAAACGTAGCCAACCCCTAGGGTAAGGCCCACATCTGCATCATCGGAAAACCCAACATTAAGCCCCACATTTCCGACAAAATCCCGTGAGAAACGGTAGTCAAAGCCACCCGTGGCCAAAAAGTCCGTGTCGCCAGAATCTGTGACAATGCCGCCGCCAACATAAGGCTTGACGCGTCCCCGACCCCCAAAGTCATAGGTAATTGGGAGCGTGACAGAGGTATCGCCCCCGAAATTGACACCAGGGCGGAAGGATAAATTGTTCAGAATCGCGATTTTACTAATGACCGTGACCCCATCATCGGCAACACTACGATCGGGATCTGTTAAACCGATATTTCCAGCAACACCAATGTAACTGTATTGATTTGTGGGAGTGATTTGGGCCTGGGCTGCACCGGCAGTGAGCATAACGCTACCTAGGCTAAGTAAAGCAATTATTTTTTTCATGGTTGAGCACTCCTCAAAACGCTTGAAACTTGCCTAAAAAAGTCTCGCTTAGGAGACAGAAATCAAGGGTTTGCCAAGTTTCTTTACATCTCCATTGTAGGATTTCCATTCAGGAATTGGGTTTCTAGTGGAGAAGGACGGCTCTATTCGGGGGTAACGCTGTCCCGTTGCCAGGCACCATAGCGTCCGGCGTAGAAGGAAAGAATCGCTTCAATTTGTTGGCGATCGCCTTGGGGAAGATCCGCCGGATAACGTAGATGCATTTCCCCAATTTGACTATGGAAATAATTAAATTTTGGCGATCGCCGCAACTCTAATTCCACCTGTACTTGGGGCACCTGTTGCAGATGGGCTGCCACCTCCCGATAAATAGCCAGGGGTAAATCTTCCTGCCGCAAACATTCTGTGATCAGTTCTGTTACAGTGCCCGGAGTTGTCACAATCGCTATCCTTTTTCACGTCAAACTTTAGGAGCATTGTACCGTTTTGTCCGCTCCCCCTGGGGCAATATTTCAATGGTGGTTGGCTTGTGTTTTGAACGAGCTTAACTTTCTTCTAAGGTCGGCACAGTGCGTTCTCCAGGATTACTCGCCACCGAAGTTTCATTGAGTTTTTTCTGAATCGTCATGCCATACTGCTCCAGGGTAACCACGGGAACGCCCCGATTAAAGGCGATCGCCTTGACGAGTACCTGGCCATTGGCGACGTAGTCTCCCACCTTCACATAACGGCTAAAACGCTCATCGGGGGATTCCACCATCACATAATCAATACCATTGATCTGTACGACCCCTGTCACTTTGGTGTTATTTGCGGCAGTGGGTTCTGGTAGGGATGGAAGAATGGGGCTAAAGTCTAGAGGTGGTGGCGGTGGGGCGATCGCCACGCTCCCAGGAGCTGTACCAGGGGTGGTTTGTCCAGGAGTGCCAGCGTCATTGGCTGTGCCAGGGGCACCCGGTTGTGCACCAGAAGTAGTTGGTGTCGGAGCTGGGGGAGGTGCTAAAGTCACTTGGGGCGCAAGGGAAAGATCCGCAAAGGGATCGGGGCGGCCTTCTGTGGTAGCCCGACGGCGAGCATCAGGGTCAGTGGATGGGATCAGCACAGAAGACAATGTTTCTGTTGTCGGGGGGGCAAACAATTCAGCGTCTGGCTCCGGAGCGGGAGTCGGTGCTGTGGTTTGGGGGGTTTCCGGGGTCGGTTCATCACCGCCACCACCGGGCAATAAAGAGCAACTCCCGAGCGTTAAACCCACGGCAACAAGGGGCAACAACAGAAATACTTGACGCATGGCGGAAACCTCGACACAAAATGCTGGGGTAGGGTGTGGATGAAAATGAAGTTTTAAAAAGTTGCTTCCAGTGTAGAGGAAAGTGCCAGATTGATTCTCAATTAATTGGTGAAATTTAACGGTTACTTGTTAATTGTGCCAAAACTTTTCCCGTAAACCCCTCGAAATGCAGATGAGGAATTATATAAATGCTTGTTTTACACCACAGTCATCCTTGGGATGTTTCTCCTGGGGTGGCCCGGGAGATTCAAACGTCTCTAGGGCAATGGATCGTGCTTCAAGATGACTTACCAACAAACGTCAAAACCATTGCGGGGGTGGATGTGGGCTTTGAGGCGCGCTTCTCAATCACACGGGCGGCGGTGGTGGTTTTGTCCTTTCCCGATCTAGAGATCCTCGAAACGGCGATCGCCCGCTGTCCCACTTCTTTTCCCTATGTACCGGGATTGTTATCTTTTCGGGAAGTGCCCGCCATCTTGGAGGCATTAGAAAAAATTACGCATTTACCAGATTTATTGTTCTGTGACGGCCAAGGTTACGCCCATCCACGCCGTTTAGGGCTAGCCTCTCACTTGGGGGTCTTGTTAGATTTACCGACGATTGGGGTGGCAAAATCTCGCTACATCGGTACCCACCAAGAGGTGCCCCTCGAAAAAGGGCAGTGGGTGCCTTTACAGGATCACGATGAAACTATTGGTGCAGTGCTCCGGAGTCGGACGAAGGTGCGCCCCCTTTATATTTCTGTGGGTCATCGGATCAGTTTAGCCACGGCCCTTGATTTTGTTCTCGCCTGTACACCGAAATACCGTCTGCCAGAACCAACGCGCTTGGCGGATAAATTGGCTTCTCGAAAACCTAATTTCCCATAAAAATACCGCCTGGTGGCGGCATCGTTTTACTTAAAAAGTCAATTGATTGTTTAGGCGATCGCACAGGCACGACGGTAGCACCACCGCAGCAAAGTGATCCCCAACATGAATTTCGCGGCCTCTAAGACCCAATACAAACTGTGCCACACTGACATCTGTAAAGGCATCGTTGCCGTGCCATTGAATCCGGTCATTTCTAGGCCAAAGCCAGCCAACTGAGGCGTAATCAAATAGGTATAAAGCAAAGCAATATTTAACAGGATACTGGCAATGACGAGGGCATTTAAGGCTTGGCGATCGCCAAAAAGATGTTCAAATTTAAACCCAAAAAAGATCGTTAAGATCCCAGCGGCACAGACCACCTCCAAACGGTTAAACACCCCAAACAAAACATATCCGGTGCTGATAAAGCCGCTGTCAGCCATCATCCCGGTCATTGAAAACACAGGAATGATCACAAAATCGAGGAGGAAAGAGGCACTCAACCAAAACCCCAAGATTATCATGACAATAGCCGATAAGTTGAGGGAAAAAAGTTGCTTTTTGAGGGCGTAGTTGAACATGGTTTCTTCTCCCGAAACTGGGCCTTACTTTTTTAAGCTTAAAAGCTTAGGGAACTCCATCGGTAGCATTGCCCCAAAACGACATAATCTAGTAATACTCTTTCATAAATCGCAATACTCAAGGGCGCTCTTAGATCGATTTGCCAGCATGGTAGGAACTACGCACCAGAGGCCCTGAACGCACATGGGAAAAGCCCATTTCTTTGGCGATCGCCCCTAGGTGTTCAAATTCCGCTGGTGTCCAATATTTCTGGACGGGTAAATGGGCGAGGGAGGGGCGCATATATTGGCCTAGGGTGAGGCGATCGCAGCCCACGGCCAGCAAATCTTGTAACGCCTGGATAATTTCTGTTTTCGTTTCTCCATGGCCGAGCATTAAGCCTGATTTCGTCGGTATCTCAGGATTGTACGCTTTTACCAATTCCAAAACCCGGAGCGATCGCTCATACTTTGCCCCCCGACGCACAGGACCCTGGAGCCTTTCTACTGTTTCAATGTTGTGGTTATAACAAGCTGGTTGCGCTGCCACAACTGTTTTTACCCGTTCCTCCTGGGCCACCTCTGCCCCTTTCCCACTCCAAAAATCCGGAGTCAGGACTTCAATTTGTGTCCCTGGATTTTCCGCCCGGATCGCTTCCATCACAGCCACAAACCAGCCTGCTCCCCCATCGGCAAGATCGTCCCGCGCCACCGATGTCAACACCACATAACTCAGTCCCAACAGTCGCACTGACTCCGCCACTTTTTGGGGTTCCTCCGGGTCAAGAGGGAGGGGAATTTGGCCTTTATCAACCTGACAGAAGGCACAGGCCCTGGTGCAAACTTGCCCCATCAATAAAAAGGTTGCAGTTCTATTGGCGTAGCACTCACCTCGATTCGGACATTTCCCTTCCTCACAGATGGTATGAATGCCCCGTTGTTTAATGATGCGCTGGACTGTCGAGATCTCACTCGCTTTACCAAGGGGAGCTTTGACCCAACTAGGCATGGGCAAAATCGGGGCGCTGGAGGAGTGAGACGCAGAAGAAGCCATAATTTTTATAAAAACGCTGTTGAGGGAAGTTCTGGGATTTTTAGAATTAGTTTACTGAAAATCAAGTTAACCCAACATCCCTAGGCACGAGGCTAATCGAGTGATTAAAATCACGGTGGCTTCAGGCCGATGAGTATGTCAAACTGAGGAAAACTCAATCGCTTAACTTTTAGATGATCGTAAATCTTGGTCGAAGCTTTTAAAATTTTTACCAAGCTCACGCCATCATAGAGACGACCCAGCCAGCTATTTTATGTTGTGAAGGAGTATGTTGTGACCCACAAAATCCTAGTGATTGACGACAGCAAAGTGATCCGTATGCGGGTTAAGGATATGCTGCCAGAGGGGAATTTTGAAGTCATTGAGGCCAAGAATGGACTTGAGGGTTTCAATCTCATCAATACAGAACATCCCAATCTGATCATGTTGGATTTTCTGCTGCCGAAGATGAGTGGCTGGGAAGTATACCAAGAAATTCAAAAACGCCCGGAACTAAAGGCGATTCCTTTAGTGCTGATGTCTGGCCGCAAGGAGGAAGTGACCGAAAAGCTGCCGGAACCCTTTGAGTTGTTTTCCTTCATCGAAAAGCCCTTTGACCAGAAGCAACTGATCAATGCCATCAAAGATGCAATGGCGAAGGCGAGAAAGCAGGCTCAAACAATCCCAGAGGCTCCCCTTTCTTCCCTCAGTACGAGCACAACCGGGAATCCCATGGCGGCAGAAATCGTGGCGTTGCAAGCGAAGGTAAATGCCCTCCAAGGGGAAATCGATCTGCTCAGAAAACAAATGGGGCAGTTGGTTAGTTTTGTGAAACAAAAGCTGAAGTAGGATCGCTAAACTTAACCAATATCCTTGGCAAATAGCCATTGGCGATAACATCAAAGGACAATAATTTCGATGGGTGCACAGCTTTCTTCTTTAGTTAAGGTGTTGGTGATTTCGGCGGTGGGAGCGGCGTTAATCAAGTATGGTTTGCCCTATGGTTTTGGCTTGGGGGCGATCGCCCCATCTAATGGTGCTGCTTTGGCGGCAATCTTACTCCCGGCAATTGTGATGGCAGGGCTATTGTGGTGGCGGAGTATGTCCCAGACTTCCTAAAAGGGCAAGGGTTAGCCAAAACTAAGACATAATCAAAACAACAGCACTAACTTGAGGCGTGTGAGTAACGTGGATTTTCGGAAATGGAGCGGCTTCATTGTTCTTCTAAGTTCCCTTTACATTCTCTGGCAAATTAAAGCGTTTTTACTGTTGTTACTCACGGCGGTGATCCTAGCTAATGCTCTCAATGTGCTGGTAGTCAAGCTGCAAACCTGGGGCGATCGCCTCGCGGACCGTTTCAACCAACCACTCCTGCGAATGGGGCGTTCTTTTGCGGTATTTACCGCCCTGTTTATCGTGGCGTTGATCCTGTGGCTCGCTTTAACCATTGTCATTCCACCCTTTATTGGTCAGTTTCAGATTTTGTTTAGCAAGCTTAATACGGGCTTCTATGAAATTGATGAGTGGTTAGATTCACAAATTCTCAAAATTGAAGAAAACTTTGGCTTGCCGATTAGTGAACAGTTGCCAAATCTTGATGAGATAATTCCCCAAATCTCCACCCTGCTCAATGAACTGCTCAATCGCGGCTGGAGCCTCTTTTCTGACTCCCTCAAGGTGCTTTTAAATGTCTTACTACTCACGGTTTTAACCTTGATGTTTCTGGCAGATCCCCAACCCTATCGCCAGGGATTTATTCGGTTGTTTCCTTCTTTTTATCGCCGACGAGCAGACGAAATCCTCACCCTCTGCGACGCTGACCTCAAGGGCTGGGTATCGGGCATTATGTTCAATATGTTGTGTATTGGTGTGTTGAGTTATGTGGGCCTTTTGACTTTGGGATTGTCATTGGCCTTACCCCAGGCGATTTTGGCAGGTTTGCTCACTTTTATTCCTAACATTGGTCCAGCTTTGAGCGTAATTCCTCCGATCCTTATTGCTTTGTTAGAAGCCCCTTGGAAAATTTGGGCCGTCTTGATCTTGTATTTTTTGATTCAGCAAGTAGAGGGTAATGTTTTGACCCCCTGGGTGATGGCCCGGCAAGTATCCCTGCTCCCTGCCGTCACGCTTTTGGCCCAGGTTTTGTTTGCTGTGACATTGCAGTTGGGTTTTTTTGGGCTGTTTTTGGCGTTACCCCTGGCGGTTATCGGCCAAGTAATCGTTCGGGAAGTATTAGTTAAAGATATTTTGGATCCTTGGCAGGCGAGGGAAGAAGGCCAAGTGCTGGCGATGGTCTCCGGAATTGTGGGTATTGAAACTAGCCAATCCGTGGCGCCAGAACCGGAAGCAAAAACGCCTGAATTGCCGACGGATCATCCGCCGGAGTCCCCCAGTTAAGGGAAACTTTGTGTACCCTTGTTAGGAGTGATTTTATTCTGGTTGAGGAATTGATGTATGGGTGCGTCCCGGAGTGATTGGCGATCGCCAGTGGTCTTAGGTCTAGTTGTCAGCTGTGCCGTGAGCCTTAGTGGTTGTGGTGGGCCACCGCCCCAAGCCCAAACTCCCCAGGGAGTACCGGTAAAATTTGAAACCTTAGATTCAGATCTGCTCGCCACTACCACTGAATACGTGGGGGTTTTAGAAGCGGATAATCTCGTGACCCTCAAGCCAGAAGTAGACGGTATTATTCAAGCCATTCAAATCCAAGAGGGGGATACTGTCACGGCAGGAACGCCCATTTTGACCCTCAAGTCAGAACGCAGTCAGGCTTCTTTGCAACAGGCGATCGCTGGGGTAGAAGCAGCCCGGGCCGCCCAAGCAAATGCCGAAGCCCAACTCAGTGCTGTCAATGCGGAAAAACTAGAGACCCAAGCCGACTTAAAACTCCGGGAACAGGATCTCCAACGGATTAAAAGCCTAGTGGATACCGGGGCTTTACCCCAGCGGGATCTCGACCAGAGCCAACGGGATCTAGAGGTGGCCAAGGCGCGGCTAAATACCATCAATCAACGGATCAAGGCTGCCCAAGCAAGTGTAAATCAAGCCAAAGCCACCCTCCGCCAATCAAGCAATACGGTGGCGATCGCCAATGAAGATCTCCGGGAAACCCAAGTGACAGCCCCCGTTGCGGGCACCATCGGCGACTTAACCGTGCAACAAGGAGACTACCTCGAACAGGGAGCCACCATTGCCACCATTGCCCAAAATACACGCCTAAGTCTTAACTTTTTTGTGCCCATCGAGCAGGCCCCCGATCTGCGTCTCTCCCTCCCCGTCGAGCTGATCGACTACCGCACCCTCGAAACCGTGGGTCGGGGTCAAGTAAGTTTTATTTCCCCAGAAGTAGACTTTACCTCCCAAACCATCTTGGCGAAGGCCAGCTTCGATAATCCTGACAATCGCCTTTTCACAGGGCAACTGGTCAAGGCCAAACTGATTCTGAGTCAGCAAACCGGGGTTTCGGTGCCTGTCACGGCTGTATCCCGCATTGGCGCAGAAACTTTTGTCTTTGTCACTGCCCCCAATCCCGACGCCCAAGGGGAAAACGATCCCCCCCTGATTGCCGTCCAAAAATCCGTCACGTTAGGCGCCATTGAAGGCGATCGCTATCAAGTGTTAGAAGGATTAACCACCGGGGAACAGGTGATTACCACGGGCATTCTCAATTTGACTGACGGCACCCCTGTCTTCCCCCAAACCGAAGAAGTCTTCCAGTAAAGCGTGGGGATTTAGTTAATGCCGATCACATATTTGCGCCATTCGTGGTTGAGATCATCCCGGGTGTATTTCAAAAGCTCGAAATAAAGGCTACTGTGGGGTTTGCGCGGCTGGATCAGTAACTCCATTTCCGCTTCTTTGGGGGTGCGATTGCCCTTACGAACATTGCAACGCATACAGGCAGTGACGAGGTTTTCCCAACTGTCTACGCCGCCCCGCGATCGCGGAATAATGTGGTCGAGGGTCAGTTGCTCGCCACGCTTACGGCAATATTGGCAGGTGTGGCGATCGCGTTCCAGAATATTTTTGCGAGTGAGGGGAATCTCGCGGTAGGGCACTTTAATATAGTGACGCAGGCGAATGACAGTGGGGAGAGGAAAATTCTGGTAAATGACGCGGCCATTGTGTTCTAGGCTTTCGGCCTTGTCTTTGAGCAACAGCACCACTGCCCGACGCCAACTGGTAATGTTGAGCGGCTCATAAGAGGCATTTAGCACCAATACCTTGGCCATATTCTCCCCGTAATCTTTGTAAAAAAAGACGCTAGACTCAATATTTCCGCCTATGCTAGCACAGCTCTCAAAGACAGGGGGCGTTGTCGCCACTGGGGCCATTACGCCACAATTTGTGTATATCCTTGATGATTTAAACTTTTTTCAATGAAAATTGCGATTACCGGTGCAACAGGTCTTGTGGGGCAACGTTCGGTTGAGCGTTTGTACCCTGCCCATGAGCTTTTAGTCTTGACCCGCAGTGAGGCCAAAGCCCAAGGCATCTTTCCGGCTTCTGTCTATCCAAAGCTCAAGATTGTGGCCTATACCCCCACGGAGTCAGGCCCCTGGCAGGACTGTATCTCTGGCTGTGATGCGGTGGTGAATCTGGCTGGGGCTCCCATTGCGGAACAACGGTGGACACCAAGCTATAAGCAGGAAATTCACCATAGTCGCCAGGGGGGGACAGAAAAGATCGTCGAGGCGATCGCCAAAGCCAATCAAAAACCCCAGGTACTCATTAATCCCTCCGCCGTCGGCTATTACGGCACCAGTGAAACCGCCATCTACACTGAAACAAGCCCTCCCGGTAACGACTTTCTCGCAGACGTTTGTCAAGCATGGGAAACTGCGGCCCTAGAAGCCCAAAACCACGGCACTCGTACCGTCATTCTCCGGTTTGGGATTGTCCTCGCCAAAGAAGGAGGAGCCCTCGCCAAGATGATTCTCGCTTTTAATACCTTTGTCGGCGGCCCCCTCGGCACAGGTAAACAATGGGTTTCTTGGATTCACCGCGATGATCTCGTTAGCTTGATTGAAATGGCCCTTACCCAAGCCGATTGGCAAGGCACCTACAACGGCACTGCCCCCAATCCAGTCACCATGGAAACCCTCGCCCAGACCCTAGGATCTGTAATGAAACGTCCTGCTTGGCTCCCAGTACCGGGCTTTGTTTTAGAATTACTCCTCAGCGATGGTGCGAAAGTCGTATTAGAAGGGCAAAAAGTGCTACCCAAACGAACCGAAGAGGCTGGCTTCCAGTTTAAATTTCCGGATCTCAAAGCTGCCCTGGTTGATTTACTGGCTAGTTAATTCCCCGACAGCCGAATGGTTTAGCCAGACTTGTGAGAGTCAGCAGCCTATTATTTTGATAAAGATTTATCGTATTTTTTTACAAACCATGTCTGAAATTATTACCTCCGCCGTGAGCGATCGCATTTGTAACCACATGAACAAAGACCATGGCGACGCGGTTCTCCTGTACGCGAAACATTTTGGCCAGTGTCATCGCGCAGAAGCCGCAAAAATGTTGTCCCTGGATGAAACGGGGATGGCCCTTGAAGTGACCGACACCACCGGCACAGAAGCGGTACGCATCCCTTTTCCAAAAACTTTAGCCAATGCTAAGGAGGCCCACACTGTGTTAGTGGAAATGATGCAAGCAGCCCAAGGCAATCCCACCTAAACAAACTCCCAGCAACTTACACCATAATTTGTCTAAAGCCGTCTATCCTAGGCGTTCTGTGGGGATGGGCGGCTTTTTGGCGGCCTAGCATATCTCAAAATTTTATAAAAATTTAAGAATCATGTCCTTTATAGTATGCATTCCGTTTAATTGGCTACTCTAAAGTCAGCTCAACGCGCCATATCCTAAAGAAAACGAGTGCTTGTGCCTAAGGATCTCCTGACTTATGAAAGCGACCCCTAGATTTTTTCCTTCACTGTGTATCACCGTTACGATGAGCTTTTTGGCACCGATGGTGGTTTGCGGTTTACTTTTGACCCTCTGTGCGGCGGTGGGGATTTTCCCTGGGGTAACTGTTGAATTGTTAACGGATGCCTTTGGGAATGTGCTAAAAGTTTTTGGCAATGGGCGCATTTGGGAAGGGGTCTTAGTCATTGCGATTGCCTGTGGTTTTGTCGGCGGTATGTTTGAAACCTTTAACTTTTACTATTACCAAAACATGAATTAAGGAACTAAAGTCCTGGGGCCGACCGTCTGAGAACATAACGGAAAATTGCGATTGGTTACTATAGAAAAGAACAAGCCTTCGGTTTGTTAGCCAATCTACCTTCCCTACTCAAAACAGCCACAGGAACACAAGCATCATGTTGCATCGTCGAAAAAACCGCTGGATGTATGGCCTATTAGCCTGCATTGTC
The DNA here is from genome assembly GCF_963860125.1 of Picosynechococcus sp. PCC 7002. Classification (NCBI taxonomy): domain Bacteria; kingdom Bacillati; phylum Cyanobacteriota; class Cyanophyceae; order Chroococcales; family Geminocystaceae; genus Picosynechococcus; species Picosynechococcus sp. PCC 7002. The sequence goes on along the minus strand of NZ_CAWLFA010000001.1, from coordinate 1,654,118 downwards.
GCGATCAGCGTCAACCTTGCGACACCCACCGTTAGCCAGGCGGGTTTTTTTGAAAATCTTTTGCGGGGCGTTTTAATCTGGGGGGTGCAGAGTTATCAAATTTCCAATCTCTCGGATGCCCAGGAACAGGACTTTGGTCAACAAATTCACAATGAACTGACCCGTTCCGGCCAGGTTAAACTCTATCAAAACCAGCGGGTTGTGAGCTACATCAACGAAATTGGCCAACGTTTAGCGCGCCAAAGCACACGCCCAAATTTAAATTACAAATTCTTTGTCGTCGAAGATGACAGCGTGAATGCCTTTGCCACCATGGGAGGCTACAACTACATCAACACAGGGCTAATTAAAACCGCCGCTAATGAGGCAGAGCTTGCTAGTGTGATTGGCCATGAAATTGGTCACATTGCGGCGAAACATTCCCTAGAACAGATGAGAATGCAGGCCCGGAACCAGGGGATTTTGGCGGCGACGGGCTTGGATAGTAATCAGATTGTCCAATTGGGGGTGGCGATCGCCGTTGATTATCCCAACAGTCGCAGTGACGAAACGGAAGCGGATGATCTTGGGTTTAATATGTTGACCCGGGTCGGCTATGCCCCAGAGGCGATGGCTTCATTTATGAAAAAGTTGATGGCAGCCAACAGTGGTGGTGGTCGTCCCCCTGAATTTTTGAGTACCCACCCAGCCACCAATGATCGAATTGTGCGACTCCAAAATAAAGCCGCCCGTTATTCGGGGAATCCCCAAGGTTCGCTCTATGCGGAGGGGTTAAATCAGCAACGTTATCGGAGTCGTCTGTCGCCCCTGCTCTAAATGGTTGGTTTTAACTCAGTTTTTAGGCGATCGCTTTCCTTGGCGATCGCCTTTTGTGTGTTGTACCTATGGGCAAAAAAATCCCCCATGGTGCTGGGGGAAGGGAATTTTGTTCGATATATGCGGACGAGTTAGTTAACGGCCGCCTTGTTTTTGTTTGAGAATATCGAACATGGCGTCTTGAATTTGTTCCTGGAGAGTCGGATTATTGGGCAACTGATTACTAATGCGATTAAAGGTGCTGCGGGGCATAATGTCGTCAATGAGGTTGGGCAAAACATTGTTGCAGTAGTTACGCACTTTCCCAATGGCGGCACGGTTATTGAGACGGTTAATACTCTGGGGCTGATCGCAGCGAATTTCCCAGTCCGGTTTGCGGCCAATGAGATTTTCGACTTCCAACAAGAGATTATCCATGCTGTTATTGCCGTAGATCGCCAGATAGGCTTCGGCATAGCGATTAATGTCTGCGGTGCTCGGTTGTTGGGCGATCGCCTGATTTTGCCAGCCAAGAATTTCCGGTTTGAGGGTTAATTGGGGCGCTAGCCCCAAGCCCAGGGCGCTGAGGGTAAGGCAACTGCCCAGCAAATAATCTTGGAAGCGACGGGGTAAAAGCATAATGACCGATGGGGAATAAAAATCAGCGATGGCAAATTTTAAACGTATTTAATATTAAAGAATAGGTTTTAGGGAGGGAAGTTCCAGGGGGCAACTTTTTTCTGCCATGGTTGCAAGGGTTTAGCGGAAATGCTGACAGAGTTCGAGAATTTTAGTCGGGAGAATTTCCTCGGCGATCGCCCCTTGTTTCAGTCCGGCTTCGAGTTCTAACAAAATCGGTAGGGTTTTTAGCAGTTGCTGACCCCGCAACCGGGAAATTTCTTTTTTCAGAAAATATAATCGTTTGGGATTCTTGAGATCTGCTAGTTTGGCGATCGCCTGATCGTCCCGTTCCCCAGCTTCGATCATTACCTTAATAATTGTCCACATCCGGAATTGACCGATCAACGTCGCCACAATCCGCAGGGCAGGCTCATTTTGCGCCAACAGTTCCCCCACCAATTGAATCGCTAAACCACCATTGCCTTCCCGGATCGCCTCACAGAGTTGCAAACTATTTTGGTTCGTTGCTGCCACCAGTTGCTGAATTTCTACTTTTGTTAACGGTTGCGTCCGGCTCCCCTGATAAATTTTGAGCTTTTCTAACTCATTCCAGAGCCGTCGCGTATCATTGCCCACCGCTTCACCGAGCAATTCCGTTGCTGGTCGATCTAAATTCACCCCCAATTCCCGCGCTGTTGCTTTAACGCGATCTGCTAGGGCTTCCGTCTGCCACGGGGGAATCGGCGAAAACTCCCATACTTTCGCGTGTTCCTGGATAAATTTTGTCGATTTTAGCCGCTTATCTGGTTTTTTACGGCTCGTCATTAACAGGTGTGAACTTTCGGGAATCACGGGTAATGTCCGGTGCAATTCCTGCAAAAGACTATCCGAGCAAGATTGGCACAACGTCGCTTCATTCAGCCAAATTAACCGTCCTCCCATGCCAAAGGGCGGCGTCATCACCTCATCCAGCGCATCAATAATACTTTCCTCTTTACTGCCGTCGTAGGTCTGAAAATTAAACGATAGCCAAGCTGGATCTAAAACCGATTGCTTAATCTGATCCACCGCTTGGGCGATCGCAAAATCATCCTCTCCCCAGAAAAAATACACCGCCATCGCAATCCGCTAAAATCACAAACAAATCAAGGTAAAGTAAATAGAGCATCCCTCGCAACGTAACCATTATGCCCAGAACACAGCGCAACGATAATTTCATCGACAAAAGCTTTACGGTGATGGCCGATATCATCCTCAAAATTCTGCCCACCAATAACCGTTCCAAAGAAGCCTTTGCCTATTATCGCGATGGGATGTCGGCCCAAGCCGATGGGGAATATTCCGAAGCCCTCGAAAACTACGAAGAAGCCCTAAGACTCGAAGATGACCCCAATGATCGTAGCTATATCCTCTACAATATGGGCCTGATCTACGCCAGCAACGGCGATCACCACAAAGCTTTAGAACTCTACCACGAAGCCATTGATCTCAATCCCCGGATGCCCCAGGCTCTAAATAACATTGCTGTGGTCTATCACTACCAAGGCGAAAAAGCAAAGCAATCTGGCAATGAAGACGAATCAGAAGCGCTCTTTGATAAGGCCGCAGAATATTGGAAGCAGGCGATCCGCATCGCGCCGAACAACTACATCGAAGCGCAAAACTGGCTGAAAACCACCGGTCGCTCGGAAATGGACGTCTTTTTCTAAATTAGTTAGTGATCGAAACTTTAAAGTAAGCATTCACATTGAGAATTTAAACATGATTGATCTTGAACAGGTTCGCAAGGTTGCCCATTTAGCACGTTTGGAATTGACGCCGGAAGAGGAACAGCGTCTACCCTCCCAACTCAGCGCGATTTTAGACTATGTCGAACAACTCAGTGAACTGGACACGGACAATGTAGAACCGACTACTAGGGCGATTGATGTGAGTAATATCACCCGTACCGATGAGCAAAAAACCTTTGGCGATTGCCAACTTTTACTTGATAATGCCCCAGACCGCGAAGATGATTATTTCCGAGTCCCCAAGATCCTTGGCGAAAGCGAATAATTAAAATTTATGTTTTTGCTCAATTCCCCTGTCAGGTGATGGGGGAATTTTTATTGGGCATAATCAGTAGATTGCACCGCTTCCTGCAGAACTTCGGTAATCCACTTATTGATGCTGGTATTTTTGCTGGCCGTCAAAATTGCGATTTCACGGTGTAGCTCTGGTGAAACTCGTAGGTTAAAGCGTCCTGAATATTCTTTGATGGGGCTAATGCCTTTTTCTTTACAAACTTCGAGAAATACTGCGAGGGAATTTTTAAATTCCTGGCGGAGTTCTTCGGGATTGCTGCCATAGAAATCTGCGCCACCATTTAACCCCAAGATTTCACCGCGAAATAAGTCAAGTTCTGGGTCATATTCAATTTTTGCTCGATAACCATCAAGAATCATCATGTTCATGGCTTTACTCCGTGGGATTCTAACCATTTCCGAATACTGGCAACGGCTCCTTTATCAGTTGTAGGGGAAGGGTGAGGTCGATGAAAAACCCGCACTTCACCAAAGAGAATCACCGCAACTCGTGAGCCACTCCTCTCAGAAATGTCTGCTCCTAGTTCCAGAAAGAGTGCTTCGATGTCAGACCAGGCAATGTTGCCACTGATGGGCCTTTGGAAAATAAGCGCTAGGGTTTTACTGTTTTTACGCTTCATTGTTTAGTCAAACACCTTGATGGTACTACAAAAAAGTACCAAAATATGATGCCAGAACATAGCACAACAGTAATTTCATCGTAAGGAGTGTCGCAGTTAAAATATATGCCTGGTTATTTTGACTGGGGGTCTTGGCTAAGTGATTTCAAAGAAATTGCCTAGAGGCCCAAGACTTCAGCAAAGATTTGTACAATACAATACGGTTTCTTTAAAAAATATTAAGGTTTTATCCATGGGCCAGACCACAGAAGCACAGTCCCTAAAGTACGGGGAGCGCGAAATTGAAAACGGTGAGCTGATTACCTTCCCGAATCCCCGCCCCGGACGTCGCTATACCATTAACATCACCCTGCCGGAATACACTTGTAAATGTCCTTTTTCTGGCTATCCGGACTTCGCAACGATTTACATTACCTATGTACCGGATCAGAAAGTGGTGGAGTTAAAAGCGATCAAGCTTTACATCAACAGTTACCGCGATCGCTATATTTCCCACGAAGAAGCAGTTAATCAAATTCTCGATGACCTGGTCGCGGCCTGTGATCCCCTCGAAATGACGATCAAAGGAGACTACCAGCCCCGTGGTAATGTGCATACTGTCATTGAAGTTACCCACACCAAAGAACAAGCATGATGATCTTCGCTTGGCAGTTCCAATCCCCTGGCCCCATTTTGTTTGAGGTGGGTAATTTTGCAATCCGTTGGTATGGTCTTTTAATCGCGATCGCCGTGTTGATCGGGGTGAATCTCTCTCAATTTTTGGCAAAGCGACGGGGGATTAAACCGGAGTTACTAGCCGATTACGTCATTTGGGGAATTATTGGGGCGATTCCCTGCGCGCGACTGTATTATGTGCTATTTCAATGGCGCAGCTACGCCGATCGTCCCCAGGATATTATTGCGATCTGGCAAGGGGGTATCGCGATCCACGGGGCGATCCTTGGCGGTGTAATTGCGGCCTTAATTTTTTGTCGCTTGAATCGCCTGTCTTTTTGGCAACTGGGGGATTTAATTGCGCCTGCTTTGATTTTGGGGCAAGCCATTGGTCGCTGGGGAAATTTTTTCAATTCGGAAGCCTTTGGGGCACCAACCGATTTACCTTGGAAGCTTTATATTCCCCTCCAAAATCGCCCTTTAAACCTTGTGGAATATGAATATTTTCACCCGACTTTCCTCTATGAATCTGTCTGGAATCTTGGGGTTTTTGCATTACTCCTCTATTTATTTTTCTGGGGTTTGCGCCATGGCGATCGCCTCAAAACAGGCACAATTTTTCTTGCCTACTGGATTGCCTACAGTGCTGGTCGCGTCTGGATCGAAGGCTTGCGCACTGACAGCTTGATGCTTGGTGGGATTCGCGTTGCCCAATTGGTCAGTTTGACAGGAATGGCCCTCGGTATTTTGGGATTAGTCTGGTTATATGTCCTGAAACGACGCTTACCCGATGTGCGATCGCCGCGGGAATTGCGAGGGGCAGAAGCTATCCCAGAAAATTCCGAGACTTAAACCGTTACCATTGCTCCTCTAGTGACAACATCATCCATGGGCCAAACCATCCTCGTTACGGGCGCTGTCCGCTCCGGCAAAAGTGAATGGGCCGAACACCTTGCACTCCAGTCCCAACGCCCCGTCACCTATATTGCGACGGCCACTGAAAATCCTGACGATCCCGAATGGATGGCCCGGATCCAACACCACCGCGATCGCCGCCCGAAAAATTGGGGATTTATGGGTGAGTCAGTCCATCTAACCGAAGCGATGCGACGTATCCCCGAAGACCACTGCATCCTTGTAGATTCCCTCGGTCTGTGGGTGGCCAATCATTTAGAAACAGAGCCTGCTCCTTGGTACCAGCTCACCACAGCATTTTTGGAGGCGATTAAAAGTTCCCCACGGATGCTAATTCTCGTCGCCGAAGAAACGGGTTGGGGCCTCGTCCCCACTTACCCATTAGGACGCTTATTTCGCGATCGCCTGGGCCGTTTAATCCGCGAAGTGGGCCTCGTTTCCGATCAAGTCTATTTATTGGTGGGTGGCCATGCCTTGGATATCAAAACCCTAGGACATCCCTTGCCTCCGGTAAAAATGCCCCTCAGCTGAAGTCAATTGTATCTTTTTGTAACAAAAACTCTGCTAGATATTAAGAAAAGTGTTTACACTCAGGTTATGAAATCCTTCAGAAGGCTATATGCCTATGGAGTATGTGTTATTTTAAGAAACGTTAACCATCTGAAATAGCCTATATTTCATAAGGTTGACCCGCTTACATGATTCTCGGAAACTCCCCTGACCATAGGATTTATACCTATTGGCTTTTGCTCATTTGACAGGGAGAATCCATAACAAGGAAACTAGCGTAAGCCATTTAATATCCAACCCTTGTTCATTCATATAGACAAGAGGAATTAAAAACTATGACTATTGCAGTCGGACGCGCGCCCCAGGAACGAGGCTGGTTTGATGTCCTCGATGACTGGTTGAAGCGAGATCGATTTGTCTTCGTCGGTTGGTCCGGTATCCTCCTGTTCCCCTGCGCCTTCATGGCTCTCGGTGGCTGGTTGACTGGTACCACCTTCGTTACTTCTTGGTACACCCACGGATTAGCCTCTTCTTATCTCGAAGGGTGTAACTTCCTGACTGTTGCTGTATCCAGCCCTGCTGACAGCCTCGGTCACTCCCTCCTTTTCCTCTGGGGCCCCGAAGCCAACTGGAACTTTGCCCGTTGGTGCCAACTCGGTGGACTCTGGAGCTTTGTTGCCCTCCACGGTGCTTTTGGTCTGATCGGCTTCATGCTGCGTCAGTTTGAAATTGCCCGTCTGGTGGGTATCCGCCCCTACAATGCGATCGCCTTCTCTGGCCCCATCGCGGTATTCGTCAGTGTATTCCTGATGTACCCCTTGGGTCAGTCTAGCTGGTTCTTTGCCCCCAGCTTTGGTGTCGCTGGTATCTTCCGTTTCATTCTGTTCTTACAAGGTTTCCACAACTGGACGCTCAACCCCTTCCACATGATGGGTGTTGCGGGGATTCTCGGTGGAGCGCTGCTCTGTGCGATCCACGGGGCAACGGTAGAGAACACCCTGTTTGAAGACAGTGACCAAGCAAATACCTTCCGCGCTTTTGAGCCGACCCAGGCAGAAGAAACCTACTCGATGGTGACCGCGAACCGTTTCTGGTCTCAGATTTTCGGGATTGCGTTTTCCAACAAGCGTTGGTTGCACTTCTTCATGCTGTTTGTGCCGGTGACTGGGTTGTGGATGAGTTCTGTGGGGATTGTGGGTTTGGCATTAAACCTGCGTGCCTATGACTTTGTATCCCAGGAAATCCGCGCGGCGGAAGACCCCGAATTTGAAACGTTCTACACGAAGAATATTCTGTTGAACGAAGGTATGCGTGCATGGATGGCACCGCAAGACCAAATTCACGAACAATTTGTATTCCCTGAGGAGGTATTACCCCGTGGTAACGCTCTCTAATGCGCCCATTTCCGGTGGTCGTGATATCGAATCGACCGGCTTTGCGTGGTGGGCTGGTAATGCCCGCCTGATCAATCTCTCCGGTAAGCTCTTGGGTGCCCACGTTGCCCATGCTGGCCTTATCGTATTCTGGACTGGTGCGATGACTTTATTTGAAGTCGCTCACTTTGTCGCAGAGAAGCCCATGCACGAGCAGGGTTTCATCCTGATGCCTCACCTCGCAACCCTTGGTTGGGGTGTCGGCCCTGGTGGTGAAGTTATTGATACTTTCCCCTACTTTGTCGTTGGTGTATTACACCTGATCTCTTCTGCGGTTCTCGGTCTGGGTGGTATCTACCATGCTGTCCGTGGCCCTGAAACCCTCGAAGAATATTCCAGCTTCTTTGGTTATGACTGGAAAGACAAGAACCAAATGACCAACATCATTGGTTATCACCTCATCCTCCTGGGTTGTGGTGCGCTGTTGCTTGTCTTTAAAGCGATGTTCTTTGGTGGTGTGTACGACACCTGGGCCCCTGGTGGTGGCGACGTGCGTATCATCAGTAATCCAACTTTGAACCCGGCAGTAATCTTTGGTTATCTGTTCAAAGCACCCTTCGGTGGCGAAGGCTGGATGATCGGTGTCAACAACATGGAAGATATTATCGGTGGCCACATCTATGTGGGTCTGATTTGTATCTTTGGTGGTATCTGGCACATTCTCACCAAACCTTTCGGTTGGGCCCGTCGTGCGCTCGTTTGGTCTGGTGAAGCTTATCTTTCCTACAGTCTCGGTGCGCTGTCTTTGATGGCCTTCATCGCGACTTGCTTTGTGTGGTTCAACAATACTGCTTACCCCAGTGAATTTTATGGCCCGACTAACGCTGAAGCGTCCCAGTCCCAGGCTTTGATCTTCTTGGCTCGTGACCAATCTATGGGTGCGAACGTTGGTTCTGCCCAAGGTCCCACTGGTCTTGGTAAGTACTTGATGCGTTCTCCTACCGGTGAAATTATCCTCGGTGGTGAAACCATGCGCTTCTGGGATTTCCGTGGTCCTTGGTTGGAGCCCCTCCGTGGCCCCAATGGTCTTGACCTCGACAAAATCCGCAATGACATTCAGCCTTGGCAGCTTCGTCGTGCGGCTGAATACATGACCCACGCCCCTAATGCTTCCATTAACTCTGTTGGTGGGATTATTACGGAGCCTAACTCCTTCAACTTTGTGAACCTTCGTCAGTGGTTGGCTGGTTCTCACTTTGTTCTTTCCTTCTTCTTCCTCGTTGGTCACCTGTGGCATGCTGGTCGTGCACGGGCGGCTGAGGCTGGTTTCGAGAAAGGGATTGACCGTGAGACTGAGCCCGTACTGAACATGAACGAACTCGACTAAGAATCTGTTGAGGCGTCAGTTTAGTTACTGAGTTTCATGAATAAAAACTCCTGCCCTAGGGTAGGAGTTTTTTGCTTGGGGCATACCAGCTTTAGAAGAATCAATACGAGCGGAACATGGCTTGGGTGCCTTGTTCGAGGGCATCAGCTAACTGGGCGGTGTCTTTAAATTTTTGGGTTGCTAAAGTTACACCGGGTAATTCCAAGTCTGAGAGACTTTCATTGACTAGGCGGAGGTCTTTGATGATGTGTTTGACCATAAAGCCCGGTCGAAAATCCCTGGCGGTAATTTTGTGACCGAGGTTGGCGATCGCCCAGGAACCAGCCGCCCCAGTCTGACAAACTTCGATCATTAAATCTGGGTCAAGGCCTTGGGATTGAGCCAACTGAATCGCTTCACAGAGGGCCACCATGTGGATTGCACAGAGGACTTGGTTGCACATTTTCACAGCCTGGCCACTACCTATCTCCCCGCAGTAGTAAATATTTTTTCCCATGGCTTCCAGGCATGGTTTGACCTCGTCAAAATCCGGGCGATCGCCTCCGACCATAATCGTCAAGGTGCCATTTTCTGCGCCAACATCTCCGCCACTGATGGGGGCATCGAGGAACCGGAAATTTTTTGTTTTGAGGGTTTTGGCAATTTCCTGGGCCGCCGGTTTTCCAATGGTGCTGAAATCAATGATTAGGGCATTGGGTTTTGCGTCGTGGATTACCCCTTCTTCTCCTAAGAGAACCGATTTCACGTCGGGGACATCGCTCACACAACTAAAAATGTAATCTGCATCCTGTACCGCAGTGGCGATCGCCGGCGCAACAGACAAACCAGCGGCAGCGACCCTAGCTAAGTGGGGACTGGCAGCGGAACGGTTCCACACAGTGACTTGATAACCTTTTTTCTGGAGGCTGAGGCTCATTGGTGCCCCCATGACCCCCATACCGAGAAATGCAATTTTTTTCGTCATCGTTTCAGTATCAATGATGATCAAGATCGCCTCTAGGTTACTCCGGGAACAACTGAATTTCCGGAGACTCTAGATCATCTGTGCCCTGTTCAAGGGGATCTGTCTCTGGGGAAATATCCGACTCTGGCACAGTGGGGCGTGGCTCAACCTCTGGCTCAGGAGCACTTTCAGCGGTTGCTGGGGGAGACGATGTTTCTGGTTCTACTTCTGATTCCGGTGCGGTTGGTTGCGGGTCTTCAACTTCTGGAGTGTTTGTGGTGGGAGCGACTTCTTCATCAATCTCTGGCGGAAGATCGGGTTGCTTAACTTCCAAAGATGACTCAGATTGATTCGGGCTTGCCTCCTCAACGGTCGCAGCGGGTTCTTTTTCGGTTGGCATTGCCTCAGGGAGATCAGGAGAAGGGCTGGATTCTGCTTCTGGTACTACCTCTTCTTCTAAGGTTGGCAAGGTTTCTGCTGGTGGCGTCGCTTCATCAACTTCCGGAACAACGGTTGGTGCTGGCTCTAATGTTTCTTCTGGGGCAGCCGTTTCGACTTCGGGCGCAAGAGGTTTGGTGGTGACGAGGCGTTTCGCGGTTCTGAGGGAGAGTTTATTTTGGACGAGCTTGGCGAGGGTGTCGTTGAGCTTCGGATCGTATTTAATAACGCGGACAGGGCTATTGTAGGTATTTTCTAGCAGTTCCCCTTGGTCATCGATAAATTCTAGCTTGAGCCAGTTTTCGCCTTTCTTGAAGCCTTCGAGGTAAATGGGATGCCAGTCATCGAGAATAAAGCTCTCACCATTGATGGTGATCCGGATACGCCAGTCATTCACATCATCACTATTGTCGGCCTGGGCAATGAAGTGCAGTGGGGCATTGGTCAGATAAAAATCCAACATGATCGGCTCAGCACCATAGGTTCCCTGGGGGCGGCTATAGGTGAGGAGGGGCTGTTGGAAATCAGGAATATTGTTATTACTTTTGGTGAAGATATTAAAAGTAGTTTCGGCGTAGGCACCTTCGTTTTTAAAGCTTTCGTGCCAAGGACGGGAAGCAAAGGCGCGGATCAGGTGGCTACCGGGACTGAGGTTTTCGAGGGTGACGGGTTTGCTGGTGTCGTAGACGGCAATGTAGGGCTGGTCATCGACAAAGAGGTGAATGTGCGGCCCCATGCCTAGTTCTTCGTCCTTGAAAATGGGTAGGTCATTGACCTGGAGTTGGACGTCGATGGTGGTGCTGTTAAAGGTTTCGTCGGGACGGGGACTGAGAATTTTGACCTGGGGTTGGTACTGGTCTAATTCTTGGCGCAGTTCGGTAATTAGGCTGGGCGTCGCCACTTCTGTGAGGGCTTGGGTGGTGACGGGCGTCGGTTCGCGATTGAGATCACTGGCGAGGCGGGCATCGAGGCGATCGCCACAACTCCACAGGCCCAATGCCAAAATAACGAGGAGAATAATCCGCTTAAACATTTCCCACAGTCCTTGATAAGCCACGCTTTTTATCTTCTCACTGACCTGACAAACCGCCAACATCCAATCAGAAGAATGGCTTTACCAGCGAATTTTGTAGAGATGGAACAGTTCGCCCGATTGTTCTTTGACGATTTTTGCGCCGGATTTTTTGATCAGGGCTTGCCAGTTGCTTAGGTCTTCGAGGAATACTTCCGCGCCCAGGTAGGTTTCCAGGATTGACCAGTCTTCGGCCATATCTTGGCTTGGGTCAATCACATCAAAGACAAAAAAGCCCCCTGGTTTGAGGACGCGCCGGACTTGTTCTAACACGGTTTCCCAATATTCCAAGGGATAGTAACAGCTAAATCCGGTGGCGATCGCCAAATCGAAAAAACTGTCCTGGTAGCTTTCGAGGTGATGGGCGGGTTTGTTTGAGATGCCTTTAAACAGTTTGGAATTAAGCTGGGGGGCGCGGGATTGGAGGATTTCTGTGGCAATTTTGCTGATGTCTTGGCCGTAAAAATAGGCATTCCAGTCGCGCCAAGGATAGATCAAAAAGCTGATCCCACAACCGAGATCAAGGCAAGCTTGGTTTTTTTTCGGTTGGGCTAGTTCCCAAAATTTCGAGGTGACACGGTTCTGGAGTTTGCCGGATTGCCAGTCGAGGAAAATAGGCAGGGCTTGTACTTCGTCGGGAAGATCGGGCCTTTGGTTTTGGTATTCTGCGTCGAAACGTTTGGCGATCGCCTCCGTGAGGGTAAACCAATTTAATTCGCGGTTGTCGGTGGGTAACTGGGAAAACATGGGCCGCCCCGAAGTTTAGAAAATTCAAACCATTCCATTGTACAAGTCTCAATCTACAGGGAATCCGTCATCGCAAGTTGGGGGATAAAGTCAGTTTCAACAAGGCGGAGATTAAGGCTGAGTTGTAGTTGCTGGCAGAGGGTATTGATCATGTTTTGGATGTCATCGGCCACAAACGTAAGACCGGGGATTAGAGGCTCGCCAAAAACTTTTTCATATAGTTCTGGATCGGAATTTAGACGAATCGAACCGTGCTGCAAAATTGCCCCTTGGCGACGCAATTGCGCTGATCCAATCAGTTTATAACCAGATTCCGTTACCAAATCTGCCTTGGTATGGGTGCGAAAACAGCTATCAAAATGCCCGTAATTTCGTTGCTGGTGGCCATAACTTAAAGGAATTCCCAATTCCCCAAACCCAGCGATGAGAAATTGGCAGAGGGTTTCGTAGTTTGTTTGGCGATCGCCTTTTAACCCAGACGTAATAATCGCGTAGGTGAGGTCTCCCTGATGAAGCACTGCTCGTCCACCGCTCGGACGCCGCACCAGATCGATTTTTTTGCCTTGGTAGGTCAAATCATTCCAAAAATCAGGATATTTTCGTTGGTGGTAGCCCAGGGAAATCGCCACCGGTTCCCAGGTATAAAATCGCAGTACGGAGGGGATTTTGCCCTGGAGATGCTGATCCAAAAGCCACGCATCAATCGCCATTTGGGTTTCCCCAGACGCTTCGATGGGCGGAATATAGTGCCAAACTCCAGTCATTACAAAAGATTTTTCGGGAGATAGCCGAGGATTTTTTTAATGTCCTGGGTGCGGTGCTTATCCACAATCAGGGTCACATCTCCCTGGCGCACCACCACCACGTCTGCAACTCCTAGAGTTACCACTGTTTCGTCGGGGTTGTCACTGTAGACAATCGCCCGTTCCGTCTCAAAGGCATGGTGATTCCCCACACACACATTGGTCACCGCATCGGGGGGCAACAATCTTTCGAGCGATCGCCAATCCCCCAGATCATCCCAACCGAATTCTGCGGGCAATACATAGGCGTGCTCGGTTTTTTCCATTAGAGCGTAGTCGATACTAATTTTCGGCAAGCTATTGTAAGCGTCGATCCCTTCATTTTGGAGCGGTTCCAGAATTTCCGGGGCGTAGCTGGCGAGTTCCTGGAGGACGGTGCGGATCGAAAAGAGAAAAATCCCGCTATTCCAGCTAAATTTGCCCGTTTCTAAAAAGGATTTTGCCACAGCCGTACCGGGTTTTTCGTAGAACTGATTCACCTTAAAAATGCCCGTTTCAACCGCTTCCCCCTGCTCGATGTAGCCGTAACCCGTGGCGGGATAGTCCGGTTTGATGCCGATGGTGGCGATCGCCAATTTATCTTTGACAAAATTCGCCGCCTGGTCGAGGGTTGCCCGGAATCTATCTGGGTCGCCAATCCAATGATCCGCGGGGAAAAAAGCAACGACCGTATCCTCTGGGTAGTATTGCGCCAACTCTAAACAAGTCCAGGCGATCGCCGCGGCCGTATCCCGCCGTTCCGGTTCTACCAAAATATTACGCTGGGGCAGTTGGGGCAGTTGTTCCCGCACCAGATCCGCAATTTGCGCCGCCGTAATCACCCAGAGATCTGTCCAATTGTCCTGGGAAACTAAACGATTTGCTGTCGCTTGCAGCAAACTCACCCCAGACCCATCGAGGCTGAGGAACTGTTTCGGGCGGTCTTGACGACTGAGGGGCCAAAAACGTTCGCCCTTGCCACCAGCCAAAATTACGGGAATGAAAGTCATAGGTTGGGAGTGCTTAATTACGGTAGGCCTTCGCCGAAGCGCGAATCCAGGTTACAGCAGCAATGGTAAAGGGGATCAAGAAAAATAAAAAGCCAAACCAGAGGGAATTTGCCCGCACAAAGGGCTGGCTGATCATTAGGGCAATGATGAGGCCACAGTACACCAGCCCCGCCACGGGCAAGCCCAAAACCAGCAAAATAAATTTTGTATCCCGATCCATCCTGCAAAATTCCCTTGGTAAATGCCGTTGCCGTTGATTCTAGCTATGGATCCGGGGTTCCGGGTGGAGGGTCGAGAGAATTTCACTTTCGGCGATCGCCAATTCCTCTAGCCGTTGATTCACCAAATCTTGATCGTAATAGGTCGTTGCCAATACCCAATAAGCCCCATAATGCCGCGCTTCCGAGGCCATTAACCCCCGATAAAATTTTGCCAAATCCGGCTCCGGGCAATGTTCCCCCAACAGGCCTAAACGTTCGTGGGAGCGGGCTTCGATTAACGCCGAAATTAACAACGAATCCAACAGCCGTTCCGGTTCCTGGGGCCGGATCAATTTGCGCAACTGGCCGCCATAGGGGGGCGCATTCAACGGCGCGAGGGGAATATTTTTCCGTTCTAGCCACTGGTTCACCAGCTCGAAATGCTCTAATTCTTCCTTGGCGATCGCCGTTAATGCTTTCACTAGTTCCACCGCCGAGGGATACCGGAACATCATATTCAGCGCGACCCCTGCCGCTTTCCGTTCACAGTGGGAGTGATCCAGCAAAATCGTATCCAAATTATTGAGGGCGAGTTCGATCCATTCCGGGCGGGTTGGCTCCTGAAGAAACTTGATCCGGGGTAAAGTCGCAGCAGTCATAGATTTGGGGAGATGGCGGACAACTCAACAGTATATAGTTTCCCCAAGCCCGATGCAGAATAGCCGCTATCGAGAGCAAGTTTCCTGCGAGAACGGCCACAACTCTTTATAATTTTTGGAGCAAAATTTACCGTAGCAAAGGCGATCGCCCATGAATTTTAATGTCAGAAAAAACAAATTGACTTGGTACATCACCGCCCAGATTGGAGTTTTGATGTTTCCCTTTGGCCTCTGTCTCCTGGGGGAATCGATTACCCGTCGCATTAATGGGGAACCCTGGTTTTGGTGGGGCACTGTGAGCCTAATTGTTGTCAATGCTGGCCTAGGACTGATGATCGAAAGTGGTCTGATCGGTGGCTTTCCCCGCAATAACAGCGACGACAAAGCAGAATCTTAGACTTTTTTACCATGACTTTTATTCCCCCAAAGAAACATACTGCGGCAATTAACGGCCTCCCCTTGAGCTATTACGAATGGCATCAGGGTGGTGAACCCGTTGTACTCCTCCATGGCCTTGCGGATCATGGTTTGGTGTGGGCCAGCTTGGGGGAAAGTCTGGGGAAAAAATACCATGTGGTTGCCCTGGATCTGCGGGGTCATGGGGACAGTGGCAAACCGGAAACGGGTTATACTTTCGCCGATTACAACGCTGATCTAGGCGGCATTTGTCAGCATTTCGGTTGGTCGCAGGTGAATCTCCTCGGCCACAGTTGGGGGGCAAAAATTGCTACTGTTTGGGCAACCCAAAATCCTGAGAAAGTGAAAAGCTTGATTCTCGCTGATCCGTTTTTTATGGGACAACTGCCCCTCTGGTGGCGCTACACCTTCCCCATTGGCTACCGGGTGCTGCCTTTTTTAAAACTGTTGGGTCAGTTCGAGAGCTATCACCAGGCCGAGGCGATCGCCAAAAAACTGAAGCAATATCGCGGCTGGAACGAGTGGCAACAGGCGATTTGTCGGGAAAGCTTTCTGGAAAATCCCGACGGCACCTGGACAAGCAAATTCGTGAAACGCGCCTGCGATGAAATTTTCCTCGATATTCTCCGGGTTAAGGGCCTCACACAACCCCTAGGGATGCCGAGCCTGTTTGTGCAGCCAGAGGGAGGGTTAAATCGCCTCGAATTTCAGCTCAAGCCCTACCGTCAATATTTAACGAATCTCCAATGGCAAAAAGTCCCCGGCAACCACTGGGCCCACATGGTTGAACCGGAAGCCTTTAATCAGGCGATCGCCAATTTTCTCACTAGAAGTTTATAGATATCTCACACCAGACCATCGTGATCTTTTCGGCGATGAAAATATGATGTGTCATTAATTTTGGGAGTAAATATCCAATCCAAAAGGCGATCGCTCCCTAATCATGGCAGGGGTTCACAGCGTCAACCCCGACTAACAGGAGCAACTAACTTTCCTTGTATGCCTCCATCCCCTCACAGGAGCAGACCAAATTTCTGTCCCCATAGGCATTATCAATCCGGCCCACCGTTGCCCAGAACTTATGCCGTTTCAACCAAGGGGCAGGATAGGCCGCCACCTCACGGGAATAGGGATGACTCCATTCACCACAGATGACGGATTCTGCGGTGTGGGGCGCATTTTTCACCGGATTATCTTCCTTAGAAATTTTGCCCGCTTCAATCAGGCGAATTTCCTCCCGAATCGCAATCATCGCCTCACAGAAACGGTCTAACTCCTCTAAAGATTCACTTTCAGTGGGTTCGATCATCATCGTCCCCGCCACGGGCCAAGAGATTGTCGGCGCATGGAAACCATAATCCATCAAACGTTTTGCCACATCCTCCACCGTAATGTCTGCCGATTTCCGCAGATCCCGCAGGTCGATAATGCATTCATGGGCCACGCAACCATTCGTCCCTTTAAACAACACCGGATAATGGTCATCCAAGCGTTTGGCGATGTAGTTGGCACTGAGGATTGCCGCTTTTGTCGCCTTCGTTAAACCGGCTGTTCCCATCATGGCGATGTACATCCAAGAGATCGGCAGAATACTCGCACTCCCGAACGGCGCTGCCGAAATTAAGCCAATATTGTCGGTATTCCCGTCTAAATTGGTCTTGGGCAAATAGGGGACGAGATGGGCGGCGACACCAATCGGGCCAACCCCAGGCCCCCCGCCCCCATGGGGAATACAGAAGGTTTTATGTAAATTCAGGTGACAAACATCCGCACCGAAATCCCCCGGACGACAAATGCCCACCATCGCATTCATGTTTGCGCCATCGAGGTACACCTGGCCGCCGTTGTCATGGATCACTTGGCAGATGTCTTTGATACCTACCTCAAAAACCCCGTGGGTCGAGGGATAGGTGACCATTAAC
Source organism: Picosynechococcus sp. PCC 7002 (assembly GCF_963860125.1). Classification (NCBI taxonomy): domain Bacteria; kingdom Bacillati; phylum Cyanobacteriota; class Cyanophyceae; order Chroococcales; family Geminocystaceae; genus Picosynechococcus; species Picosynechococcus sp. PCC 7002. Next base: position 1,636,969 of record NZ_CAWLFA010000001.1, on the reverse strand, counting down.
GCGGCGAGATTCTCTTTATATTGTTCGGCTTTAGCTTTGAGATCCTCTAGTTCAATATCCCCTTGGCTACCGCAACATTTAATCGGGATCACCTTAAAACCACACATCACTGCACTGGCCGGGTTTGTGCCGTGGGCGGATTCGGGAATCAGACAAATATTCCGCTGGCGATCGCCGTTTTTGATGTGGTACTGGCGGATCACCTGTAACCCTGCATATTCCCCTTGGGAGCCAGCATTGGGTTGGAGGGAAACCCCCGCAAAACCCGTAATTTCAGCGAGCCAATGTTCTAACTGGTCACACATTTGCTGATAGCCTTTGGTTTGACTACGGGGCGCAAAGGGATGCATCTTGCCAAAACTTGCCCAAGTGACCGGCATCATTTCCGCTGTGGCATTGAGTTTCATCGTACAGGAACCCAACGGAATCATCGAGGTGGTCAGCGATAAATCTTTGCTCTGGAGGTGGTGAATATAGCGTAGCAACTCCGTTTCGGAACGATAGCGATTGAATACGGGATCCGTTAAAAAGTCACTGGTACGGCGGAGCGTTTCAGGCAAATTTAACGCAAAATTCTGGGCGAGCTGGGCGTAGGTAAAGGGAATTTCGGCATCGCTAAAAATTGCCCAAATGGTTTCAATCTCACTGACGACCGTGGTTTCATCGCAACTGATGCCGATATTACCATCCGCAAAGTAGCGGAAATTATAGCCCTGTGCCTCGGCGCGTTGACGAATGGCTTGCGCTTGCTCTGCTGTAGTTTGAACTTTAAGCGTGTCAAAAATTGGATCCTGATTGGACGCAAAACCGAGTTTATCTAAGCCGGTCGCCAAGGTTTGCGTGTGTTGCTGCACTTGGGTGGCGATCGCCTTCAACCCAGCCGCACCGTGGTAGACCCCATAGATCGAAGCCATTACCGCGAGGAGCACCTGGGCCGTACAAATATTACTGGTCGCCTTGTCCCGTCGGATGTGCTGTTCACGGGTTTGCAATGCCAGCCGTAACGCCGGTTGACCCTGACTATCTTTAGAAACGCCGACGATGCGCCCCGGAATTTGCCGTTGATATTTTTCTTTCGTCGCAAAATAAGCCGCGTGAGGCCCACCATAACCGAGGGGAACCCCAAACCGTTGACTCGTTCCCACCGCAATGTCTGCGCCCATTTCTCCCGGTGGCGTGAGGACACATAAACTCAATAAATCCGCTGCCACCGTGGCGATCGCCTTTTGATCATGAGCTTTTTGAATAAACGCCCGATAATCAAAAATTGCCCCATCCGTCGCCGGATATTGCAACAACACCCCAAACACAGCATCAGTCATCTCAAAGGTGCGATGATCACCAACGATCACCTGAATGTCTAAGGGAATCGCCCGTGTCCGCACCACCTCAATCGTTTGCGGATGGCACAATTCCGACACAAAAAACGTATTCGCCTGCTTCTTTTTACAGAGTCCATAGCTCATCGCCATCGCCTCCGCCGCCGCTGTCCCCTCATCCAACAACGACGCATTGGCAATCTCCAGCCCCGTCAACTCGATCACCATCGTCTGGAAATTGAGTAGGGCTTCCAATCTCCCTTGGGCAATCTCCGCCTGGTAGGGCGTGTAGGCGGTATACCAACCCGGATTTTCCAAAATGTTGCGCTGAATCACGGGCGGGGTCACACAGTCGTAATAGCCCATGCCGATGAAATTTTTGTAAACCTGATTTTGGTTGGCGATCGCCGCAAGCGTCTGTAACGCCTCTTGTTCCCCCTTCGCGGCGGGTAAATTCATTGCTAATTTTTGGCGAATCTTGGCGGGAACCGCTTGATCAATCAAGGTCTCCAACGCGTCATACCCTAAAAATGCCAGCATTTTTGCCATTGCCCCATCACTAAGACCAATGTGACGGCGAGCAAAAGAATGATCCTCAGAAGCATGAGAAAGCGGCGGCAACTGTTGCAAATTAACCATGAAATCACCAGAAAAAAGCAGGCTTAAGCACTTATCATAATAGGAAAAAATCACCCCCCACGGGCTGCTGATGTGGTTCCCAAATCCAGGATTTCCCATCACAACAGCCCCTAACCCCGGCGTAAGGTAGCCCAGCCAATGCCCCTAACGTCTCTCCAGGCGGGACTGTGAGCTCTCTGCCATACCCTTTTTTCCCTCAACGCTCATCAGAGGAGGTTCTAGATTTTGTGGCGACCATTTTAGTCATCGAAGATGAACTCAATGTCTTAAGTATTTTGCGGGACATTCTAACCGCCGAAGGGTTTGCTGTAATCACAGCGACCGATGGGCAAATCGGCTTAGAAACGGCCTATGCGCAGCTCCCCGATCTCATTATTTGCGATGTAAATTTACCGCGATTAGACGGGTACGGTGTCCTCAAGGCGCTCCATAGCAACTCAACCACCACCACTATTCCGTTTATTTTTCTGTCAGCCCGTGCTTCCCGTTCTGCCCAACGCCAAGGGATGGATCTAGGGGCCGATGACTACATTCCCAAGCCTTTTACCCGTCAGGAACTGCTCAATGCGATCCGGGGACGCCTCAGTCGCCGTCAGGGTCTCGCCCAACATTCAGCGCAACAGTTAGAGCAACTGCGGCGCAATTTAACCATGGCCCTTCCCCATGAGCTGCGCACTCCCCTCCAGGGCATCATGACCTCAGCGGAGTTGCTGGGGGAATGTTGGGAAACCCTAGACCGCCAAGAAATCCGAGAAATTAGTGAGAGCATTCGTATTTCAGCCAGTCGCCTCCATAATTTAATCCAAAAGTTCTTGCTATACACCAAGCTCGATTTAGCCACCCACGATCCCGATGATTTTCACCTCTGGTATAGCCCTGTCACTGAGAAAAGTGACACGCTCATCACTACTTTGGCCCGACAAATTGCCAAACAATACCAGCGACCAGAGGACTTGAAGCTGGAGTTATGTGCGGCAAAGGTTGCAATCTCAGAGAAGTGGCTTGTTACCCTGGTGCAGGAAATTGTCGATAATGCGTTTAAATTTTCGGAGCACACTTCCCAAACCAAGAAACGCATTCTGCTGAAAAGTCGAATCAATGGCAATGTATGGCAGTTAGCGATCAAAGACCACGGTCGTGGCATGAGCCCAGAGCAGATTCGGGCCTTGGGGGCCTATATGCAGTTTGACCGTCAACAGTATGAGCAGCAGGGGTCTGGTCTCGGATTGGCGATCGCCGAACGGATCGCAAAAATTTATAATGGGACGGTGACGATTAAGAGTACTGTAGGGACAGGAACCACGGTGATTGTCACATTTCCGACTGCGACTTCGGAACAAATTCCGACAGAAAACCGCCTCAGTTAGTGCCCGCTGTTATTTTTTCTCCATGAGTCAATTACACAATGCCTTTACCCTGTTTGTCAGCCTGTTGGTGGAGGCGATGCCCTTTCTGCTACTGGGGGTAATCCTTTCGAGTGTGCTGTTGGTGTGTGTAGATGAACGCCAACTGATCCAGCGTTTACCGAAAAATCCAGTTTTAGGGGCTTTTATGGGCAGTTGCATCGGGTTTTTGTTTCCGGTGTGTGAATGTGGCAATGTGCCCGTGGCCCGTCGCTTTATGCTCCAGGGGATTCCCACTTCCGTGGCGGTAGGTTTTTTGTTGTCGGCCCCCACCCTGAATCCGGTGGTAATTTGGTCGACTTGGATCGCCTTTCGGGGCCAACCGGAAATCGTCCTCTATCGGGTGCTGGGTTCCTTGGCGATCGCCACCATCGTCGGGACAGTGTTTAGCGTCGAATCAGATCCCAAAAAGCTGCTCCAACCGAAACTGGCCCAACGCTTAAAATTTGTCCAGCAGGTCAACGAAAACCAGGCCCAGGCAGCAAATACCAGCCCTCTGCTCCAATCGGGGACATTTTTCCTTGGTTCCCAGCAGACAGTCCCCCTCGAAACAGTGGCGACCAAAATGCCAGCACCAGCGACGACCCAAGATCGGAGCTTTAAAACCCTCTTTGGGGCCTTGATTAACAATATTTCTGTGGAATTGCGGGAACTGGGGGCGGTATTAATTTTCGGCAGCGCGATCGCCGCGTTGATCCAAGTCTTTGTGCCCAGGGAAGTCGTCTTGAGCCTCGGCCAAGGGACGATTACCTCCATTGTGGCGATGATGCTGTTGGCGGCGATTGTTTCCATCTGTTCGACGGTGGATTCTTTCTTTGCCCTGTCCTTTGCTTCCACCTTCACGACGGGTTCCCTGCTGGCCTTTTTGATTTTCGGGCCAATGATCGATATCAAAGCAGTCGGCCTGATGCTCTCAATTTTTAAACCCCGCTTTATCCTGTATTTTTTCCTCTTGGCGGGTCAGCTCACCTTTCTTTTTGCCCTCGGCTATAGCTATTTCCTTTAGGGGGCCAGGGAATTTTTGCGGGGAGACGCGTTTCAGTTTTCCAGAAGTCCGCCGCAACGTACAATAAAGACCGTCTTCACAGTTTGAGTTCTATGCAGTACCACGCACAAGTTTATGTTACTCTCCGTCCCTCTGTTCTTGATCCGGCTGGTGCCGCTGTCGAATCAGGTCTAAGTCAATTGGGCCATGGGGGCGTCTCTGGGGTACGCATTGGGAAATATATCGAATTAAATCTTGCCGCCGCTGACGAAGCAGAAGCCAAGGCGAAAGTAGATCAAATGTGTGATCAACTGCTTACCAACCCAGTCATTGAAAATTATCGCTTCGACCTTACCCCCCTGAAATAACGATAAATTTCCGCCCGATCTTCCCTTGCAATCTTTCAATTAATTGGTAACGACACGATGAAATTTGGTGTAATTGTTTTCCCTGGCTCAAACTGTGACCGTGACATGGCAATGGTGACGGAAGGGATTTTTGGGCAGCCGACACGGATGGTCTGGCACCAGGAAACAGATATTACGGACATCGATGTGATTGCGGTGCCTGGGGGCTTTAGCTACGGGGATTATCTCCGCTGTGGGGCGATCGCCCGCTTTTCTCCGGTGATGCAGAGCGTCATTGACCATGCTAATCAAGGGAAATATGTGCTGGGGGTTTGTAATGGCTTCCAGGTTTTGACAGAAGTGGGTCTGCTGCCTGGGGCCTTGGTGCGAAACCGGGATCTGCATTTTATTTGCGATCGCCAATATCTCCGGGTTGAAAACAATGATCGGGTGTGGACAAGGGGTTATCGCCAAAACCAGGTGATCAATATTCCCATCGCCCATGGGGAAGGACGCTACCATGCCGACCCCGACACCCTCAAGGTGATCGAAGATCAGGGTCAGATTTTATTCCGTTATTGCGATACCCAGGGGAATGTGAATGAGGCCGCCAACCCCAACGGGTCTCTCAATAACATCGCCGGCATTACTAACCAAGCCGGAAATGTTTTAGGGATGATGCCCCACCCAGAACGGGCCGCCGATAACAGCCTTGGTTTAGTCGACGGCAAAGGCTTATTTGAAGGGTTGTTAAACCTCGTTGCCGGATAGTTTTGGGATTGACCGATCTAAACGACCATTGAGTTACTTAAAAGGCATCTAATCGCCCCGGCCCGAAATTTAAGAGGGCGTCGGTTGAGATTCCAGGTAGCGCAAAAATTCGAGCAACTCATCATCGGATAGTAATTGGCGCGATCGCTTCCCATAGGTTTCGAGCAAATAGGTGCGTCCCTGCTCACTCGACCAGCCCAAACGCTTGAGTTCCACGTCACTGCGGGCAATAATCTCAGAAAAATCCAACGCGTCTGTCGAGCTGCCTGCTGACTCTAAGTCGAGGGTTGCGTCTGGTATCGCTTGGGGCTGCTCTAGGGGGATTTGAGGCGTCTGGTCTACGATATTAGCCGGAGATGGCAAGGGCAAATCATTTTGATGACTCGGTATTGGTGCCGGAGTGGTCGGGGCTGTAACCGTTGGTGGGGCGATCGCCGGGGCGGGTTTTGCAGGGACTACCGGAGTTGATGTAGGGGATTGATCCAGCCTAGTTTGTTTCGCCGGGGCCGGAGCCGGAATTGCCCCAGACCCCAACAGATTTAAAGCCCGGATTCTCGCTTGATCCTCCGCCTGTTCCACAGAGGGAGCGGCAGCCAAACCACTGGCGAGTTTTTTGCCTTCCAGTTCCACCACAACCCGCACAATGAACTGACCATGTTCAATGGCTGCCAGTTCACTGATTAAGCCCCCGTAGGGATAACGCTGCCGAAAAATCTCTGGTGTCATGGAACGCAATAGGAAAAGTTTAACTCAATTTATTAGTTGAGTGCAATTGTACCCTTATTCTTCCTAATTCAGAGCACTTTGGTGGTGAATTCCCCGGAAGCGATGGAGAGAATTCCCTTGACAGGGTACAATATCGAAAAAGCATTGTGACAAGATAGTCAACACATACGTCTAGTGGCTTGGTCATTTAGATTTTGCCCTTGCCCCAGCCACGATTGTATCGGACGATCCTCCTTTAATCACATTGCTTGTTTCTATGCTGGGTTTGCTTAGCCACAGGCAGTCCCTGCTCTCTTCCTGAAACACGTCTTTTTGGGTCAGTTTCAGAACCAAGTCCCCGCCATAGCCGTTTCCTAAACGTAATGACCTCTAGAAGGGTTGGTGTGGGAGCTCCCCTGTTCGATGTTTGCTCAAGTTTTTCGACTGTGTACTTGCGAACTTGTCATTTCCTGAGGTGTTATCGGCCTCGCCCCCATTAGGCTTTGTTTCTTTTGTGAAACGGGCCATCCTTTCGGAAAGGGCATTGTTTTGATCAGTCAACCTTGGGGTTCCTGGGGAATTTGTGGCGTTTCCCATCAGAAATACAGGTCTGTTGACTGTCTAGGTTTAATGATAGCGACAAACAACAGGCTAATGATGCTTTTCTGGTGGACTGTTGTCGTTTCACTTTACTTTCTAACGAAAAGGATAGTTTTGCATGGATTTTTCAATCGCCACACTGCTGTCTTTCTTTACAGATGACAAATTGGTTGCCGGTAAATTCCTCGAAAAGAAATTAGAGTGTCGCTCTGAGGAAGATACAGAACAACTCCAGATTATTCTTGATGCCCTGGAGCGCTCGAATATTTTGGTGAAGGAACGGGGCAAATATCGCCGGGTGCCGGAAGCGGATGTGGTCGAGGCAAAGCTACGGTGTTCGAGTAAGGGTTTCTGTTTTGCGATCCAGGATTCTGAGGATGCTGATGATATTTACATTCGTGAAAGTTATCTCAGCAATGCTTGGAATGGCGATCGCGTTTTGGTCAAGATTATTAAAGAAGGAACGCGGCGGCGATCGCCAGAGGGAGTAGTCCGTTTAATTTTAGAACGGGCCAATCCTTCCCTCCTAGCGCGGGTGGTCCAAAAAGATGAAGGCTTCCGAGCAGTGCCCCTCGACGATCGCCTCCTGTTTGAACTTGAACTCCAGGACGAAACAGATCGGCTCCAGCAGGCCATTGATCACCTCGTCCATGTTTCGGTGGTGCAATATCCCATCGCCCAGTACCTCCCCCAGGGGTCTGTCACCAAGGTGTTGGGGAGTGATGCCGAGGCCGCCGCTGACACCGATATTGTCTGTTGTAAACATGATTTACTGCGCCAATTTCCCGAGGAGGTTTTGGCTGCCGTTAAGGACATTCCCACAAAACTAACAAAAAAAATGCTCGCCAAGCGGCGGGATTTTCGCGACCAATTGACCATCACCATCGAGGATGAAATTCACCTCACCCCAGAAAACCAAGCCTTCATTGAAAATGCATTTACACTGCAAAAAACCGAGGCTGGACAGTGGCAACTGGGCATCCACTTAGCGGACGTGGCAGAATTTGTCCCGGCCCAGGGAGTCCTGGATCGGTGGGCGAAAAAACATGGTACGGCGGTGTTTCTCGGTCAAATGACCATTCCACTATTTCCACCAGAATTTAAGGAAAAGGTGGAGCTTCGTCCTGGGGGCGATCGCCTGACGATGTCCATTCTCCTCACCTTTGATGATCAGGGGAACGTGGCAGAATTTGAAATTACCCCCAGTGTGATCCGCGTTGACCAGAGCCTAAGTTACCAAAAGATTCAGCACCTCCTCAGTAGTGGGGAAACCGCAGAGGCTGAACTGGCCGATGTCGCAACTCTGCTGAATGATTTAATTTTTAACCTCAGTCCTTTAGTTAAAGCCCAGCGCCTGCAACGGGGCGGTTTCCAGATTTCTCTACCCGAAGTAACTTCTGCTTTTAAAGATGAAGGGCGTTTCGGGACGATGATTGTTTCACCGAGCTTGCCGGTGCGGTCTCTCTTGGCAGAGGTGATGATCCTAGCGGGTCGAGCCGTAGCCCAACATATGCTGGCCCTAGAACTACCAGCCATCTATTGCTACCAAGCGAATCCTGATTTTGAGAGCCTTGAAAATCTCATTAAGTTGGGCAACAATCTAAACCTCAAGCTCAAGCTCGAATCGGAAGAAGAGCTGTTACCCCACGATTATCAGCACTTTATCCAAGAGTTCAGCCAGACGGACATGACAAAGATCCTGAACTATCTACTTCAGGAAACCCTCGATGTTCCCCGCTATGGTGCCCATCCCCACCCCCATTTTGGCTTGGCCTACCGGGACGGTTACAGTCGCGTGTGTGCGCCGGGACAACGCTATGGTGACTTGGTGATGCAGCGCATTTTAAAACTCATTTTCTCTGAGGGGCGCGATCGCCGTTCGAGTCGCGTCAAGGTCGGGGTTAACCTCGGCAGCAGCACTTGTCATAACCAGGTGAACTGGAAAGTGCTACCAACGCCGATCCAAACGGAATTAGAAGAAACCATTGCCAGCCTAATTTTGCAACTCAACGATCAAGAAAAGGTGGCCGATGACGCCGAAAAAGATCTCCAGGGACTCCAAAAGGCTGAAAAGATGAAGGCCCACACGGGGCACACTTTTAAGGGATTGATCACCGGGGTGCAGTCCTATGGTTTCTTTGTGGAAATCGAGGATCTGCTCGTGGAAGGTCTTGTCCATGTCAGCTCCCTCAAGGATGACTGGTACGAATATCGCGCCCGACACAGTTGTCTAGTGGGTCGGAAAAATCGTACTGCCTATCGCCTCGGCAATACCGTCGATGTGGAAGTGAAGAGTGTCGATTATTATCGGCAACAGATTGACCTGGCGATCGCCAAAAATACCAATTCAGACCCAGATGGCGCGGCTGCGGAAAATTGGGAAGAAGAATAATCACCCGTCTATGACTCAGCTGATGGGGGAAGCGTTGCATGCTTCCCTCTTTTTTTGTGACGATACGGCCCCCGGTGGCCTAGGCCTAGGGCATCCACTCCAGGAAAAAACCCACCTTACTTTCCTTTGCCGCACTCGAATTATGTTTTTGAATTTCCGTCGCCGCCCGCCAGTGGGATGTGAAGGCATAGCCGGCTCCTAGGGTCGTGATCCCCATTTCCTCTGGGGTCGCTAAGTTAACAAACTGTTGACTCAGGCTAATGGTCGAGGCCCCAGAGCGCGACAAATTAAGCTGCAACTTGGCGCCCACCTCTAGGCCTTCTCGTTCGTAATCTGGGCCAGAAAAGGATTGATAGCCGAGACTAGGGGCAATATTAAAGCGGTTGCCGAGGGGAAGTAAATAATAGTTGGCACGGGCGGCCACCTGGGTGCGATCGCCACTAAACAGGGTATGACCTTCGGCACTGAGGGTCAGGGGAAAATCGGGCTTTACAAAAATATCTTCAACGCCGACACTGATGCCCCCTTGGCGATCATTGCTGGGAAATTGGGCATACCCAAGCCGCCAGCGGGTCTGAAAACTCGGTTCGTGGCGAATGCTATGGAGCACATCGGGGATCCCTTCTTCGCTCCACCGTTGCAGTACGGGGCTATTGTCAAAGGTTTCTGGGGGCAAATCAAGTTGCTCTGGGGTGAGGTTTTGGGCTAGACCTAGAGGGGCAAAGGCGATCGCCAAACTACTGGCCAGCACAACGTTCTGTAATCCGTTTCTCAAGGTTAATGCTCCCCACCACAACAAATATTTTTCCTATCCTAGACTATCCCGCAAACAGATCGAGGGGGAAATGGCCATAGGTCCCAGCGAGTTCCGGTTCAGGGGATTGCAGCGCCACCAAAACGCCCCGATACTGCCCCACATAGTCATCGAGGTAATGGCTCATTTTTTGAGTATTAAATTTTAAATACACCGGGCGATCGCCCCATTCGCCTGGATCAATGGCGATCGCCGAATCGTAGCCTAAACCCCGGAGATACTGTTGCACCGTTGCAGTCGCCACAGCAACGTTATCCGCACAGATGCCGATATTTTCCCAGTTCGCCGCCTGACAAGCCAAGCGCAGCTTTTGCCGGAGTGTTTCTCGTTCGGCTTCTGATTCTTGGACAGGGGTGGTCACACAACTTTTTTGCTGCAAAAAGGCGATCGCCGCCGCCAACTCTGGGGAAATACTCATCGCTTACGTCACAAAATAGACTCGATTTAGCCTAGCAGACTCCCTGGGGCTAGATCCATTCCTCATCCTCGTCGAGATCTACCCTAGGGGAGGCTTCCTCTTCGGAAGTGTAGGGGGGCGTCAAAATTCGATAGTCGGCGTCATAGACAGTACCCGTGTCATCCTGGGTCTTGGCAGATTTTGCAGGCGATTTGGGCGTCGGTGGCTTTGGCATTGCCGCCTCTGGGCCGGGACTAGGACGGGGACGCTGGGGTTTGGGTTGGGGGCGAATTTGTGGTTCTTCTTCACCCGTTGGGGGGGGCTGGGGACGGGTCGGCTGTTTGGGGGGTGATTCGATGTCCCAGGTTTCTTCGTCCTGGGTTTCTAGTTCTTTATCGGTCCAATCATAGTTAGCGCGGCTCCGTTCCCAATCTGAACGACCGGTGCGGCGATCGGGCTGGCGGGGAGGGCGTTGTTTCAGGCGTTCGAGGCGAGGATTTGGGCGATCGCCTCGGCTATTGGAACTCGGATTTGTCCCCTTTAAAAAAAGCTGCAAGAGCAAACTCAGAAGCAACCCAAGCAAGACCGCTGCGATAAACCAAATGCTGAGGGGCAACTGCCAAGGAATCGTGCGGTTAAATAAAACGAGACCCAGCGCCTGACTATTTTGCAGTAGCAGAACAGTCCCTCCCCCCAGGAAGAGGAGCAATAGGAATAACAGTGGCGACCTAGACTCCATAAACAAGCAAAAAGGCGATCGCCTAGGGCGTTTCCGGATTTTCGGTGGGAGACTGGGCCGGAGTTGTCTTGCCAGTGCGTGCCAAAGCCTCGTCCACTTGGGCTAAGAGATCCTTAAGCACCTGTTCATCCGGATATAACTCCACCAACCGTTGCAAATGGGGACGTGCCCCTGCTAAATCCCCCAGGGCTAAACGGGCCTGCACCAAACCTTGCAGCGCATTTGTATTGTCTGGCTCCCGTTCTAAAACCGCCAAAAATCCGGCTTCTTGTTGTTTGAGTTGAGCTTCTTGATCCGCCTGGGGATTCCGAGCCACTTCGGTTGTCGGTTGTCGCACGCTATCAATGATACCCCCGATCACTGGCACCATCGCAGTTCCCGCAAAGGAGCCCGCACCAATAATCAGGATCACTTTTGTCCAAAATTTCTGTTTCTTTTGTTTGCCTGTGGTGGCCTTATCAGAGAAAAGAGGCATGGGTTGAGGGGGATGACTTAAAAATCCTATCTATTTTAGCCCATGGCCATGGGAGTTCTAGAAAATGGGATTTAATGGGAAAGGCTGCCATTTCCCGAAGTTTTTTAACCCTTGTTCTATGTCTGCTTCTAAGTCTCCAGCCCCTTTATTGGCCTACTTCACCGCTTTTTTTTACATTCTCTTTAGCCTCATTCCCGATAGCCATAGCATGATGGTGGCCTGGTCATGGGTGTTTGTGTGGCAGGTGGGTCTGTTCTGTCCTTTGTTGTGGTTTTTGGTGCAGCTATGGGATAACCGCCGCCTCTATCTGTTGGGCAACGGGTTTGATCAGGGTCTAATTGCAATTTTAATCAGCTTGGGGATTTCCACCCTGGGGGCAGAATTTCCCCAGCAAGCCCGCTGGCAAGCCTGGGCCTGTTTAGGGTTTATCGCCGCGCTCTACCCCATTAGTCGTTGGCTGAATAGTGTGACTGGTCGTTATCGATTATTTTTGGGACAAGGATATTTAAGTTTGGCCTTCGTTGCTTTTAGTTTGGCGCTGTGGCTGAGTCGGACATTTTTGCCGGAAATTGAGCGGCTCCGGGATTTGGGCGTTGATGGGGCGGTGCAACAGTTTGATTTTTCGCTGCTGGAACTGCGCAACTGGGCTCCCTTGGGTCACCAAAATTATGTGGCCGGTTATCTGATTCTTTGTTTACCAACCCTCCTGGGCTTGGCGATTTTACATCGGGATTGGCGGCGCTGGCTTTGGCTGACGGGGGGGGTGATTGGGGCGGTAGATCTCTATACCACGAGCTCTCGGGGGGGTTGGCTTGGGTTGGCGATCGCCTCGGTGGTGGCCTTCGGGTTTGCTTGGGGGTTTAGTCAGATTCGCAAATTTTACTTAGTGCTGGCGGGAATCATTTCCACAGGGGTTTTAGGGATTTTTGTGCTGACCAATAACCGCCTCTACAATCTCGTGGTGCCGATTTTGCAGGGGGAATTTGGGGAATTAAATTACCGTTGGGTCAATGCCCAGGTGGGTGGGGCCATGGGTCTCGACCATTGGTGGACGGGGGCTGGTTTAGGAAATGCGTTCTTGTTGTATCAAAATTACCGCCCAATCACAGCGGGTCGCCTTTCGGAAATCATTTATCAACTCCACAGTACCCCGGTGCAACTCTGGGCGGAAATGGGCATCTGGGGCTTGGGTTTGTTCTTTGGTTCGATTGTTTTTCTGGGGGTGATCCTCTGGCGACTGCGGGGCCATGTTAAAGGGATGGCACGGGAAGACCGCATTTTGTTGGGCAGTATTTATACCGGGCTAGTCGGCTATTGGGCCTTGAGTTGGACCGATTATCAACTGGATAATGTGGCCATTAGCGGCATCATTACAATTCTGGTGGCCCTGCTCGCGGCGATCGCCCGTCAAGATCAACCCCAAATATCTCTCCCGTTCCAGCCAAACCCAGAAAAATTTTTAGGAAAACCCCGTCTCGTCGCTCTCGGCCTAGTGGGAATTTACGGTGCCGTTGCCATCTGGTTAGCGCCGATCCAAGCCGCCTGGGAGCGATCCAGCACCGGATTTTTAGCATTGCGCCAGGAAACCCCTGATTATGACCGTTTTGTGGAAAATTTGACCGCCGCCCATGACCTCGCTCCCTGGGAACCTTACTATTCCTATCAGTTGGGTTGGAACCTCGGAGAATTAGCTCTCCAGACCACAGACTTAGAACAACGGCAACACTATCTCCAGGAGGCGATCCAATGGTTTGACCAGGGCAACCAAGCATCTCCCTACCGGGAATTTGGCCGCAGCAACGTGGCCTGGCTCCACATCGCCAACAATGAACCCAATCTAGCAACGGCGGATTTTTACCAATCGGCCCAGCTTGTGCCCGCGAAACGAGGCATTTTCTACGGGTTGGGGTTAAGTTTGTTGGCCCAGGACAAAACAGATCTTGCGGTCGAGGCGATCGCCTTAGAAATTCTTCGTGATCCCCCATTTATCACCAGTCCCATTTGGCGAGGCGGGGGCTTGGGAGAGCTTTATCCAGCGGTGGTGGCGCGGGTGATGGGTCACTACGAACAGCTACTGGCGCAATATCCCGATGATCCGTTGTTACATCGCTGTCGGGGTGGCATCGCCTGGTGGATTGGGGATTTTGCCCTGGCCGAAACGGAATTTCGGCAATATTTCGACGCCACGGCCCTCAGTTTACTCCCCGGTCGGGAGGCCCTGGGTCAGGAAACGGCGATCGCCCTGTTGCAAGCCACCTGGGAAAACCCAGAAAAACGCTTAGAACTTCTAGAGGAAGCCTGGGCTAGGGTTTCGCCCCAACAGCCCCTCACCGACCAACAACGGCAAGAATTTTTAGCCACCATGGCCAATAGTCCAGATTTTGCCACTTGGATTCGCGTCGGTGCCCCAGTCCTCCAGTACCGTCGCCAGCGCAGCGGGTTTAATGTGAACAGTCGCCACATTGACGGGGACAATCCCACGGATTTTTGGACGGTGAGCGAAAACCTCGCAATTAACACCTGGTTCGGCGAATTTTTCCCGTCCGTTGTCTATAAACCTCGGTTTGACTTGCAATTACAGCCCCTCAGGGACAGTCTTTATGCAACCCTCAAAACGGAAATTAACCCCTAAAAATTGAGCCAATTACTCAAGCCAGCGGGTAACGGCAAGAAAATTAACGCCACAAAAACCAGGGTAAACATCCCCAACAGGTCGCGGCGATTGTCCAAATCCGTCACATCGTTAAGGGCGGGCTGGTTCGCGATAGGCATCAGCAGGGCGAAAATCGCCAGGAAGAGAAAATTCGGCTGCACAAAGGCGATCGCAATCATACAAATCCTTGTCACCTGGGCAATAATGCTCGCCGTCCGTTGGCCAAAAACGGCATGGGTCATCAAACCACCATCCAATTGACCGATGGGTAGGAGTTGCAAGCTCCCCAACATCAGGGCCACATAACCGGCGATCGCCACCGGGTGTAAATCCAGGGCCATGTCCGGGGTGAACTGACTTCCTAGGGCCAAACGGCTCATCAGTCCCAGGAGGAGAGAAAACCTTGGATTAAACTCATTAAAGGCCAACAGCGTTGATTCCTCTGGCAAGGGTACCACTTGGGACAAGCCCAGGCCCACCCACAAACAAGGCAGGGTCAGGAGCATCCCCACCCAAGAGCCTGCCACCGCAAAATCAAACAAAGCTTGGCGATGGGGAATGGGGGATTTCCGCTGGGTATAGGCCCCCAGGGTACCGATAAAGAAGGGAATCGGGACGAAATAGGGGAGCGTCGTTTTAATTTTGTAATAGGCCGCCGCACCGTAATGGCCCAGTTCATGGCAACCGAGAATTGCGACTAACAGCAGACCATAGGGTAAGCCCTGCCAAAGCATGCTCGGGTTCTGTTGGATCACCTCCGGAGCCACTCCCTGCAATTCCAAACCCATCACGGTGGTGGTAAATAAAGTAATTAACACCAAGGCGATCGCCAAATCCGGGCGCGTTAGGGGTTCCTCTTTGGTTTGGGATTGTTGGGCCGCTTTCCAAGGGTTGGGAACAAGGGCAAAAAACGGTTGCCCCCGCAGACTTTCTTGGAAGACCACAATAAAGCGATCGCCAAAGAGCTGTTCGATATTTTCCCGAATCGTTTGGTAGGCTTCCTGGGGGACCGCCCGCAACTTGCCCCGACAGAGGATCGCCTGGGGATAGTAGTCAATATTCTGGAGATAATAAACCCCCCAGGGAAAACAATCCCGGAGTGCTTTTTCTTCCTTGGTACTGATCGGGCGGAGCTTAGAGCCTTCCTTTTTCAGGGCAGAAGCTTGGTCTAATTTTTCTAAATCTAAGCTTGGGGTCTGGGGTGCAGCGGGTGGCGGGCTGGGGTCAGAAGATTCGTCCGGTTTGGGTTTACCCCAGTCCAACAAACTCCAATACATAAACGGCGAAAGGATCAACAGTGGCAACATCAGCAACAAGGGCATCGGCTGGGTCGCCCCAAAAATTAAAATCCAGACTAGCCAGGCGGAAGCAGGCAACATCATCACCAGCCAGAGTAAGCTTAATGGTGCTTTATTTTCTGGTGGTACAGTGCGGCGGATGAGGGCATAGGTCAACACCCCCATAACGAAGAAAAGCAGCCAAACTTCCATGAACTTTCAATTGAATCCTTACTAGAAAATGTGTGGCACAAGCAAAATGATTGCCCCTGCTTTGTGGCGATCGCCCCTAGAGAGAAAATTGTCGAAACCTCACCCCAATGCAACAATGGTAGCGACTGTTTAACATTTCAACATGAGTAGGGACTCCCCCCGTGCAGACTCCCCCCAAACCGCCCCGCAAACTTTTTGAAGACATCTACGCCTTTGCCCCTAATCGAGAAACCCTCGGTGGCACAGCCTACTTTATCGCAAAAGCCGGTGGTGGTCTGTTGGTTGATTGTCCCCCTTGGCACCCAGAAACCCTCAACTTTTTGCAGGCCCAGGGCGGCGTCAAAACCCTCTACATCACCCAGCGGGCCGCCATCAGTAACCAAGTCGCGAAAATTCAACAGGCCCTCGGTTGTGCGATTGTGATCCAAGAGCAAGAAGCCTACCTGATACCAGAGGCTGACGTGACGCCCTTTCGGGATGATTGGCAGGATGGTGATTTTCGCGGCATTTGGACACCCGGATTTTCCCCTGGTGCTTCCTGTCTCTATTATGGCCAATGGGGAGGCTGTCTGTTCACGGGGCGGCATCTCCTCCCCAACCAAAAGGGTGAAATTCTCGCCCTGCGCACCGCCAAAACTTTCCACTGGGGCCGCCAACTCAAAGGCATCGAAAAGTTAATCGAAATCTTTGAAAATCAGCCTTTGAAATATTTGCTGCCCGCTGCGAATACGGGTTTTCTCCGGGGGACAGGTTATCTAACAGGGGCCTACCCCAAATTACAACAGGCGATCGCCTTGTCCCAGGCCCAACCCCTTGTCCATCTCTAAAGCGGCCGATCTTAGTGAAATCGACCAAGGGGCGATCGCCCTCTGCTGGTGGCTCCCATCTCAGGCAATGCGACTATATAATAAAGGCTATGTGGGAAATCATTGCCCGGCCTCACCCAACGGTCATCAAGGTCTGCCCCTGATTTTTCCTGTTCATCCCCCAAAACATTAGCATCGAGCTTCCATGGTTCAATCAACTACCTCCTATCAACACCTTTCTAGCCAAGCCGTCCCCTACAGCTACTCCATGGGTGGGACGGTGGTGCCGATGGTTGTCGAACAATCTGGCATGGGAGAACGGGCCTTCGATATTTACTCCCGTCTCCTGCGGGAACGGATTGTGTTCCTCGGTACCGCCATTGATGACACCGTTGCTGACTCTGTGGTGGCCCAGTTGCTCTTTTTAGACGCCGAAGATGCCGATAAAGACATCCAACTCTACATCAACTCCCCCGGTGGTTCCGTTTATGCAGGGATGGCGATTTACGACACCATGCAACAGATTCGTCCCAATGTGGTGACCATTTGCTACGGCATCGCTGCCAGTATGGGCGCTTTTCTCCTCTCAGGAGGCACCAAGGGTAAGCGGATGGCCCTGCCCAGTTCTCGGATTATGATTCACCAACCCCTCGGTGGTGCCCAAGGCCAAGCGGTGGATATCGAAATTCAAGCCAAGGAAATCCTCTACATCAAAGATAAATTAAATACGTTGATCGCTGATCATACGGGTCAACCCTTTGATAAGGTGGCAGAAGATACCGAGCGGGACTTCTATATGTCCGCTGAAGAGGCTTGCCAGTATGGTTTGATCGACCAAGTGATCGCCCCGAACGCCGCTTAACCCCATCGCTCACGTTATCCAGAGGCCCTACTCCAAAACCCATGTCTAAATACGACTCCCATCTCAAATGTTCCTTTTGTGGTAAGTCCCAAGAACAGGTTAGAAAGCTCATTGCTGGGCCAGGGGTCTATATTTGTGACGAATGTGTCGAGCTGTGTAACGAAATCCTCGATGAGGAGCTGATGGAAAATGCAGCGGGCATGGGGATGGGGCGATCGCCTGAAAAAAATCCCCCCAAGGCTCCCCCCGAAAAAATCAACTTTGAAGACATTCCCAAACCCAGGGAAATTAAGCATTACCTCGACGAACATGTCATCGGCCAGGACGAAGCAAAAAAAGTCCTTTCCGTGGCTGTCTACAACCATTACAAGCGCCTGAGTTTGATGGAAGACGACGACGCCGATCCCGTCGCCGATGGCATTGAACTCCACAAATCCAATATTCTTTTGATCGGGCCAACGGGATGCGGTAAAACCCTCCTCGCCCAGACCCTCGCGAAGATCCTTGATGTGCCCTTTGCCGTTGCCGATGCCACGACCCTCACCGAGGCGGGCTATGTGGGCGAAGATGTCGAAAATATTTTGCTGCGTCTTCTACAGGTGGCCGATCTCGATGTGGCCGAAGCCCAGCGGGGGATTATCTACATTGACGAAATCGATAAAATTGCCCGCAAAAGTGAAAACCCCTCCATTACCCGTGATGTGTCTGGGGAAGGGGTACAACAGGCCCTGTTGAAAATGCTGGAGGGTACCGTCGCCAATGTGCCGCCCCAGGGAGGCAGAAAGCACCCGTACCAGGACTGCATTCAAATTGATACTCGCAATATTTTATTTATTTGTGGTGGAGCCTTTGTCGGTCTTGATAAGGTGATTGAGCGGCGGGTCGGCAAAAAAAGTATGGGCTTTGTGCGGCCCGGGGAAGAGGGCAGTGCCAAGGAACAACGTACCGCTGAATTACTCCAGCATCTTTCTCCAGAGGATCTCGTTAAGTACGGGATGATTCCAGAGTTTATCGGGCGGATTCCGGTGATTGCGTCCCTCAGTCCCCTCGATGAGGAAGCGCTAGTTGAAATTTTGACCCAACCGAAGAATGCCCTCGTCAAGCAATACAAAAAACTACTGAAGATGGACAGTGTGCAGTTAGAGTTTGAACCCACGGCCATCCGGGCGATCGCCCAGGAAGCTTACCGCCGCAAAACCGGAGCCAGGGCGCTCCGGGGCATTGTCGAAGAATTAATGCTCGATGTGATGTACGAACTGCCTTCCCGTAAGGATGTCAACCGCTGCACGATTACACCGGAAATGGTCGAAAAACGCTCCACAGCTGAGTTGTTACTCCATCCGTCCTCCTTACCCAAACCAGAATCTGCTTAGGGCCAATGGCGATCGCCCAGGTGCGGGGAGTCCCCCACTATTACGAATGGATTTGTTGCGGGGGCCGCGATCTTCCCAAACCAGTGATGTTATTTGTCCACGGTTGGGGCGGGTCGAGCCATTATTGGCGCAGCACTGCCACGGCCTTCAGTGAATCTTTCCACTGTCTGATCTATGACCTGCGGGGCTTTGGTCGTTCTGAGCTCCCCGTCGATTACAGTGGTGACTATGCCCTAGACGATTATGCTCTGGATCTAGAAGTACTGCTGCGGCAGTTAGACATCAACGGCAAAATGATTCTCAATGCCCATTCCATGGGGGCTTCCATCGGGGCAATTTTTGCGGCGCAGTTTCCCCAACGCCTAGACCGGGCCATTTTGAACTGCAACGGGATTTTTGAATATGATGCCCGCGCCTTTGGGACGTTTCAGAAAATTGCTGGCACCATTGTGCGCCTACGGTTTCCGTGGTTGCGTCAGGTACCGGGGCTGGATCGGTTGGCGATCGCCCGTTTTTTGCAGCAACCAATTGCGCCCACAGAACGGCGGCAATTCCTGGAGGATTTTTTGAGCGCTGATAATCGCGCCGCCGCTGGCACCCTGCTAGCTTCGGTGAATGAAATGATGGTGACCCGCTTGCCCCAGGCATTTCGCAATATCCAATGTCCGACCCTGTTCCTCGCCGGGGAAAAAGATCAAATTATTCCGGCGGCCATGGCGAAAAGGGCGATCGCCCTTAACCCAAACTTTCAGTACATTGAAATACCCCAGGTGGGACACTTCCCGATGCTCGAAAATCCCCACCTTTATCAGGCCGAAATCCAGCAATTTCTTAGGGACAAAATTCCCGGATAGTATTTATTCTTGGGATCCCTCAAAGAATGATACGCTCTAACAGAACATCAAAAATTGACGAGAAAATTCTGATGCGTATTTTGTTTGTTTCTGCCGAGGCTGCTCCCATCGCTAAAGCTGGAGGCATGGGAGATGTGGTGGGATCACTGCCTAAAGTTTTACGGCAGTTAGGACATGACGCGAGAATTTTCTTACCCTATTACGGCTTTCTCAACGACAAACTCGACATCCCTGCAGAACCCGTTTGGTGGGGCAGTGCGATGTTCAATACTTTTGCCGTTTATGAAACTGTGTTGCCCAACACCGATGTCCCCCTTTATCTGTTTGGCCATCCCGCCTTTGATGGACGGCATATTTATGGTGGGCAGGATGAATTTTGGCGCTTTACCTTTTTTGCCAATGGGGCCGCTGAATTTATGTGGAACCACTGGAAACCCCAGATCGCCCACTGTCACGACTGGCACACGGGCATGATTCCGGTATGGATGCACCAATCGCCGGATATCAGTACGGTGTTTACGATCCACAACTTAGCCTACCAAGGGCCTTGGCGGGGTTTCCTGGAGCGCAATACTTGGTGTCCCTGGTATATGGATGGTGATAACGTGATGGCTTCGGCGCTGATGTTTGCCGATCAGGTGAACACCGTATCTCCCACCTATGCCCAACAAATCCAAACCAAAGTCTATGGTGAAAAATTAGAGGGTTTGTTGTCTTGGATCAGTGGCAAAAGTCGCGGCATCGTGAATGGTATTGACGTAGAACTTTATAATCCTTCTAACGATCAAGCCCTGGTGAAGCAATTTTCTACGACTAATCTTGAGGATCGGGCCGCCAACAAAGTGATTATCCAAGAAGAAACGGGGCTAGAGGTCAACTCCAAGGCTTTTTTGATGGCGATGGTCACCCGCTTAGTGGAACAAAAGGGCATTGATCTGCTGCTAAATATCCTGGAGCAGTTTATGGCATACACTGACGCCCAGCTCATTATCCTCGGCACTGGCGATCGCCACTACGAAACCCAACTCTGGCAGACTGCCTACCGCTTTAAGGGGCGGATGTCCGTGCAACTGCTCTATAATGATGCCCTCTCCCGCCGGATTTACGCTGGATCCGATGTCTTTTTGATGCCGTCACGCTTTGAGCCCTGTGGCATTAGTCAAATGATGGCGATGCGCTACGGTTCTGTACCGATTGTGCGGCGCACCGGGGGTTTGGTGGATACGGTCTCTTTCCATGATCCGATTCACCAAACCGGGACAGGCTTTAGTTTTGACCGCTACGAACCGCTGGATATGTACACCTGCATGGTGCGGGCTTGGGAAAGTTTCCGCTACAAAAAAGACTGGGCTGAACTACAAAGACGAGGCATGAGCCATGACTTTAGTTGGTACAAATCTGCCGGGGAATATCTCAAGATGTACCGCCAAAGCATTAAAGAAGCTCCGGAATTAACGACCGATGAAGCCGAAAAAATCACCTATTTAGTGAAAAAACACGCCATTTAAAAATGACTTTGAAAACCTTGGAATAAATCTTTCAGCCAAGTCATCGCTTGGTTACGGTTTGTTTTGACTTCCAATAGCCGTACTCCCCTGGGTGGCAAGATAGCACAGGTTTGCATCAGATCAGCTTTGGTTTGGATCGCCTGATATTCAATGCCATATAAATCGCATACTTTAGAAAATTCAACGGTTTGGGGCGTCGCAAAATAATCCTCAAAAATATCTTTTTCTTCGGCGATGGGTAACATTTCAAAGATGCCGCCGCCTTGGTTATTGATCACAATAATCGTCAGGGAGCCAGTAAATTTTGATAATGTCAAAAAGCCATTGATATCGTGGAGGAGAGCGAGATCCCCCGTCAGTAACACAGCAGGCGAATGATTCTCTGCAATGCCCAAAGCCGTTGATAGGGTACCATCAATGCCATTGGCCCCCCGATTGAAGTAGGGCAAAATTTGTTGATCATTCAACTGCCAGAAAAATTCGGCATAGCGCACCACCATGCTATTGGCAAAGAAAATAGCTGTTTCCTCTGGTAACGCTCTGGCTAAACAGTAGGCGATCGCCGCTTCGTTGAGATTTTGTTCTGCCTGGAAAACTGCGGCTAATTTGGCGCGAATTTTTGCATCTTGGGTCTGCCATAGATCCAAGTAGGGCAAACCTTTTTCGTTGTCGGGAAAGATCCCCAAATACTTCATGGTGCGAAGATTAACGGCGAGATATTGGTGGGGACGATGGAGGGGGTCAAAATTATCGGCCCGCTCGCTCAAGATATAGGTTTGAATCTGCTGTGCTTCGAGCCAGGCTCGCAAAATTTTACTGGTGGGTAAAGCGCCAATTTGAATCACAATTTCTGGTTTGAGGGTTTCTGCTAGGTTTTGATCCCGCAAAATAAAATCGTAGGTGATGACTAAACCCTGGGGAAAATAATGGGCATAATTCCGCACGGGGGAGAGGGCTTCGGTTAAAACCGGAAAACTCAAATAACCCGACAACTGGGCGATCGCCTGACAATATACATCGGGATCATCGGGCTGATTCACCCCAGCAATAATTAGCCCCCGGGCATAATTTTTCCAAGCTTCCGTGGGCAAAATATCCGCAGAAAATTCTGCCTTTTCCAGGGGCTGAATCCCGGCAAAAAAATCCGCCTTGAGCACATCTTTGAGGTGCGTCACTGAGCCATCGGCAAGGGGGGCAAGGGGATCCCGAAACGGACAATTGAGATGCACGACTCCTTTCTGGGGAAACTGCGATCGCCGCCAAGCTTGCACCATGGTTTGTCGGGCATAGCGCAACATTTCAACGGTGCCCAGGGGCGTCGCCATTTCACTAAACCACTGGGCAAAATTTCCAAATAACTTGATCTGGTCAATGGTTTGCCCCGAATGACAATCCCGCAATTCCGGGGGGCGATCGCCTGTGAAGATAATCAGAGGCACCGCACTTTGGTAGGCTTCGATCACCGCTGGATAGAAATTGGCCCCCGCTGTCCCCGACGTACAGACCAGCACCGTCGGTAAACCAGAACTTTTCGCTAAACCCAGGGCAAAAAACGCCGCCGAGCGTTCATCTAAAATCGGGATCGTTTTAATCTGGGGGTGACGGGCCAGGGCAACGGTGAGGGGCGTAGAGCGGGATCCAGGACAAATCACTGCCGATTGCAAACCTAGGCGCGCGAGGGTTTCTACCATCACACCCGCCCAGAGACTATTAAGATTACTAAAATCTAGACCCATACCTTCCGTGCTAAACTATGCTCCCAAATCAACCAGGGTACAATTAAAGCACTGATTTTCAGTCTTTTGGCATGATTGCTTTACCCTCTAGTTTTTCCCCCCAGGCATACCTCGAACTTGAGTCCGAAAGCACAATTCGCCATGAGTATCGCCAGGGATTAGTTTATGCGATGGCCAGTGGTAGTGATGACCATAGTCGCATTGCCATTAATTTTTTAACGGCCCTTAATTTGCATCTCCGGGATGGCCCATGCCGATTTTTTGCGGGGGACGTAAAAGTTAATTATCGAGACCAGTTTTTTTATTATCCTGATGCTTTTGTCACTTGCGACCCCAGGGATCAACAAAATCGCTATGTAAAACAATTTCCCAAGTTAATCCTTGAGGTTTTATCTCCAGCCACAGAGAACTTTGACCGCACAGAAAAATTCCAAGATTATCAACGGATTACGACCTTAGAAGAGTATGTTTTGATTTCCCAAACGCAACAGGAAGTAGAGGTCTGGCGGCGATCGCCCCAGGATTGGACGAATCAAATTTACCGGACGATTGATCCGGTCAAGCTCACCAGCATCAACCTTGAAATGCCCATATCAGAACTGTATCGGGGCACCAGTCTCGAAAGCTGCATTTAAGATGCCGTCGGATTTTTGGCGCGGGCTTCGAGATCGTCAAGGGTTTGCAAAACCAACCGCTTTGCTTCTAGTTGCCAGCCCCAGCGTTGAATTTGAATCGCAGCGGGCAGGGCGATCGCCGGAGCGAGGAAATCAAGGGGCTGCTGGAGGGAAATGCCGAACAGTAAACCCAAACCCGCAATGCCCCAAAAAGGTAAAGCGACTGTCTGTCGATTTTCCAACACCATTTTTCCGAAAAATCCCTGGGGCATCTGGGCCAAAAGTTCATCCTTAATTTGCTGCTGTTGTCGAGGATTCAACATAAACGCAAATTTGCGGCGCAACTTTTCAATCTTGCGGGCGTCGGTACTGTATTCTGTCAGTTCATTTTCCGCCATCTGAATCAATTTCTCTAGCTGAGCCATGGTACTTTGGGCCTCTCTCTTTAAAAATCTCTGTTTATTGTGGCATTCCCTGGGATTTTCTTCCCGGCCCCCAAAAGGCGATCGCCATTACTATTCAGCTTCGTTTATCATCAACCCCTAATTTTTTCATCATTCCGACGGTTTTTTCTACCGCTGTTTCGATAAAAATTTGCTATTGTAAAGAAAGTTTAAGTAAGTTATCCAAATTTATAAACAAGTCTACAAATCACCAATAAATGTGTGACGCAGACAACAAAACCACAAAAGTAAATCATGCTAAAGATAGAGCATTGACCGAAAAGCACCATGAGTATCCCAGGCTTGTTCCAGAGAACCGCTGCCCGTTTTCAAACTATGAACTCTCCCACCGCAAGACGTCTCCGTTTGACGCTATTTTGTGACTTCGATGGGCCATTGGTCGATGTTTCGGAGCGATACTATGGTACATACCAAGCCGCTCTCCAGCATACGCAACAGATTTACGCCCAACAGGGCATCGCCATTCCCCTCAAATACCTCGGCAAAGACCAATTTTGGCAAATGAAGCGCCAACGGGTCAGTGATATCGAAATTGCGATGCAGTCCGGACTCCAAGAAGAGCAAATTGCCTTTTTCCTCGACCATGTCCGCACCATCGTCAACGATGAAGCCCTACTCCACCTCGACAAAATGCAGGGGGGCGTGAACTGGTCTCTGGCCTTACTCCATTCCTACGGAGTGAAATTAGTACTGGTGACGCTCCGGGAAGAACAGCAGGTGCGGAAAATGCTCGATCAATATGGCCTAAAACGTCTATTTAGTGGGATTTACGGTAGTGATGATCGCCACACGGCCTATGTGAACAATGTGGATGTGAAAACTGCCCTCCTCAAGGAGGCGATCGCCGAACAGGGAGAACTAAGCGATCAATGGCTCATGGTGGGCGATACCGAAGCAGATATCATCGCCGCAAAAAATATGAATATTCCGGCGATCGCCGTGACCTGTGGCATTCGTGATACGGCTTACCTCAAAACCTATCAGCCCGATCATTATTGCAATGATCTTCTCTCTGTGGCCCATTTTTTGGCGGAGCGCTATGGTCACTCTCCCAAGCCCCAGGGCCATCACTACTGCCTATCGAGCATTCTCACGTAATCCCACCAACGCACCAGAGGCGTACAAAGGAGCGGTGCCCAGAGGCTACTTAAAATTGCCGTTGCGAGGCCGATCCGTTGCAGTTCACCCCAGAGCATCCCTGGGGAACCCAACCCCCACAGCAGATATTGAAATGCCATAATCACTTCTGCAGCTAGGGTCATCACGAAGACCAGTAGCGCCAGAATAATAAAGTCTTCCTGGAGATAGCGTTGTTGTCGCCAGCGGGAAACAAAATAGGCGACCAGCACGAAGCCTGGAAGGTGGGAAGGCAAGGCACTCACCATTAAGCTGTCATGGATCCAAGCAGCGGCGATCGCCCCCAGGAGGGCATAAATCATCTCCCGCTTTACACTCCAAGCAATCACCCACATCAAAAGCCACTGGGGACTGAAACCGAGGATTGTCATCCCAGGAATGCGGAGTAACAAAAGCTGGGTACACAGCAGCAGCGAGCCAACGCTCACCAAACCATTGATCCAGGGCAATGCCCCCCTAGGGAGTTTGCGAAACATCTTGCTCCGGTTGCAGCTCAAAATTTAGGGGCTTCGGCTCAAAAGGGGCCACCAATACCCATTCCAATGACCCTAACGGCACCGTTAACTCCACCGTTGCGATGGGGGCTGGCCCCGCATTAAAATCGATTGCCGCAATGCGACCAATGGGGAGACCCGGGGCGTACAGGGTACTCAGATTTGAGGTGGTGACCATATCCCCTACTTCGACATCCGGCACTTTTTCATAGAAAACCATCTGGGCCTGTTGGGGGTCGTTCTGGCCCCGGAGATAACCCTGAAAACGACTCCGGGACAACATCACACCCACTTGTTGGTTGAGATCACTCACCAAAGCAACGCGACTACTGTGGGGGGTAACTTGTACCACCCTGCCCACGAGTCCACCGATGCCGGTCACGGTGTCCCCGACTTTGATCCCAGCTTGACTCCCCTGGCCGATAATAATCTGCTGCCACCAGGCATCGGCACTGCGACCAATCACCGGGGCGGCGATCGCCTCTGTCTGGAGTGTTTGTCGATAATCCAACAAGTCTTGTAGCTGTTGGTTCTGGGCTTCGAGTTCCTCGACTCGATTTTGCAGTTCCCGCAGCTTACTGTTCTGGAGCAAAATTTCCGTTTCAGCGGCGGTGAGATTGCCTTGACGCCGGAAGAAAAGCCCATAAAATTCCTGAATTGCGCCTCCCTGGGTCTGGCGCAAAAATAAAGCAGCCGAAAGGCCAACCCCAATAAAAATTAAGGTCATCCCATAGCGTTGCCACCAACGGCGGAACATTAACATTCACTCAAGAAAACGATGTAATCCATCCTAGGCTATTCGTAGCGAGTATGGCTCTTAAAGACCCGCTCCATATCCTTATCTTTAAAGTTTTCCAAAACACGACCTGTACCCAAAGCAACACAGCTTTCAGCATTGGCCGCCACGTGGGTAACGATGCCTGTTTCGTGGCTAATCAGGGTATCGAGTCCCTTGAGCAGGGCGCCCCCCCCGGCCAGCATAATTCCCCGGTCAATAATATCAGCCGCCAATTCCGGCGGAATTCGTTCTAGGGTGCGCTTCACAGCTTCAACGATGATCGAAAGCGGTTCAGACATACTTTCACGGATTTCAGGGGCCTTGATGGTGACGGTGCGGGGTAATCCGGAAAGCAAATGTAAGCCACGCACTTCCATGATCGGCTCTTCTTCGTCGGTGGGATAGGCAGACCCCAGTTGAATTTTGATATCCTCGGCGGTGCGCTCCCCAATGACCAAATTGTGGACTTTTTTCATGTAGAGCATAATCGAGTCGCTGAGTTCATCCCCTGCAACCCGTACTGATTCGCTCAGAACAGTGCCCTGTAAACTTAAAACGGCCACTTCTGTGGTGCCGCCACCAATATCAATGATCATGTTACCGGTGGGTTCAGAAACGGGTAGCCCTGCGCCAATGGCAGCGGCAACGGGTTCATCAATGAGATAAACATCGCTGGCCCCGGCTTCTTTGGCTGCTTCTTCGACGGCTCGCCGTTCTACCCCTGTAACCCCACTGGGAATCCCGATCACCATCCGGGGCCGAATCAGGGGATTGCGGTTATCGTGAACCCGCTTAATAAAGTGCTTTAGCATCGCCTCGGCGGTGTCAAAGTCCGCAATTACCCCATCCCGGAGGGGACGAATGGCAATCACATTGTCGGGGGTGCGCCCTAACATGCGCTTGGCTTCTAGGCCGACTGCCAGGACTTCTTGGTTATTTTTGTTGATGGCTACAACAGACGGTTCCTGGAGGACAATCCCTTTACCAGAGACGTATACAAGGGTGTTGGCGGTACCGAGATCGATACCCATGTCCCGTGAAAATGAAAAGCGACTAAATAAACCCACTTGTACGCTGACCCCTTATCTGCTGTGTGTTGAGCTGGTTTTGAACCTTGAACACATTTACATGATTTACATCGATGTATTGTGTCGGCGGATCTTTAGCGAAAAATTATAACTTTTGGATTTTATTATGTTTGTTCACCGGCGTCTAGCGTCTATGGGCAGCTCCCGTGGGGATCAAGAGATCAAGGCGATCGCCTATTTGTCGCCAATTTTACAGGGCATTTTATTCGCCATGACTAATCTTGCCAGAAGGGGACTTCGGGGGGCTGATTCATCTCTTCGAGGGTTTTCCAGCCCGCTTCCCATAGTCGTTGATCCTTGAGTTGTTTGGCATTGATCCAAAATCGGGTGTCAGGGTCACAGGAGGATACTAATTCGGCAAACACCCATTTCCCTTCATTGCGGCGGTTCATCACCTGGAAATGTCGCCAACCGAAAGTCTTTTGGCTGGCGGTCCATTTAGACCCAAGGAGATGGGGAAAGCGTTGTTTTTGTTTCTTCGCCATGGCTGAATTAATGCTCGATCACACCCTGAAATCGGGGTCGTTTATTCTAGCTTAGTGGGACGCGCTTTTCGGATCAAAGGCGTCTCGGAGGCCATCGCCAAGGTAATTTAAACTGAGCACCGTCAAAAAAATCGCTAAGCCTGGAAATAGCGCCATGTGGGGAGCTGTGGTCACGAAATTTTGGGCATCATACAGCATCCGCCCCCAAGTCGGAATATCCGGCGGAAACCCTAAACCAAGGAAACTGAGGGTTGATTCGGTGATAATCGCGTTACTCACGGACAGGGTAGCGGCGACGGCAATGAGACTGACCAGATTCGGCAAAAGATGTGTCCTGAGGGTGCGGAGGGGATTGGCCCCCATGGCCTGGGCAGCGGTCACAAATTCTCGGTTTTTGAGGGTTAAACATTGGGCGCGGACTAACCGGGCGATCGCCATCCAATTCAAGCTACCGCTCACCAGCACCACGAGGAGAAAGGTGCCCCATTCTGCCCCGGCGATCGCCCGGAGGGATTCCCGAAACAGATAGACTACCAGGAGTAATACTGGCAGTTGGGGGAGGGACAAAAATAGATCCGTCAAACGCATCAACAATTGATCGAGCCAGCCACCATAAAAGCCGGCGATCGCCCCAATCACAGTCCCTAAACTAATCGCCACAGCCATCGCAGCCAGCCCGACAGTCAGGGAAACCTTCCCCCCAAACAACACCCGCGCCAATTGATCCTGTCCGAGGTCATCGGTGCCAAAAGGGTGTTCCCAGCTTGGTGCAAGAGCACTTCTGGCGAAGTCAATGCCATCGATGGGGGTCTGGTAAATCAGCGGTAGGCCAAAAACCAACAAGGCGATCGCCCCCAGGACAATCCCCCCAAGTACCGCCAAACGATTGCGGTAAAACCGTTGCCAACTGCGCGTCTTATTCCACATCCTCGTTATCGTAATAGAAAGGACGCACCCGGGACGTGAACCCAGACGCCTTAAATTTTTTCAGTTGGAGGGGTTCCGGCTGATTGGCGGCGACCGATACCGGGATCTGAAACTCACTAATGCCCGGTGGTACTTCTAAAATGGTGCCCACACGACCACGATTCTCAAAGGTCGGCGAACCATTGGCATCATAAATACGCCCAAACACATCCGCATCAACAATATATTTACCCGATGTGTTTTTCGCTTTGCCTTTAATCATGAAACAGTTTGCATCTTCATTGGAGCCGCTGGTCACAATTCCCTGCATCTCTGCGGGACAGCGCTCATAGCTCAAGTCAGACAACTGAATCGGCGTGAGGGCCAAGGCCTGGCTGAAGGGAAATAGCCCCAAACAAAGCCATAAACATCCCGCGAGAAAGCTTACGATGATGCTGCGTCGTTCCATGGATTTCCCTCAATGTCGAAAATTTCCTCTAGCATAACAATTCTATTTTTTTCCCAAGACTTCCGCTAGATTACAGTTCCGATCTGGCGCATCCGATGGCGGAAAAGCAGAGTATAATAATTGATTGCCCAAAATCACCAGATTCTATTTCCCATGCAATTTATTGACCACGCTGAAATTGAAGTTATCGCCGGAAAAGGGGGAGATGGAATCGTTGCCTTTCGTCGCGAAAAATACGTGCCTGCTGGTGGCCCGGCGGGGGGTAATGGCGGCTGGGGAGGTTCAGTGATCTTTCGGGCAGAGGAAAACCTGCAAACCCTCCTCGATTTTCGTTATGCCCGCACCTTTAAAGCCCAGGACGGCGAACGGGGTGGCCCCAATAATTGCACTGGCGCTTCTGGGGAAGACCTGATTGTGGATGTGCCCTGTGGCACGGTAATTTACGACCGGGAAACCGACGAAGAAATTGGTGATTTAGTCTTCCACGGACAAATCTTTTGCGTCGCCAAAGGCGGTAAAGGAGGCCTGGGAAACAAGCATTTTCTCAGCAATAAAAACCGCGCCCCAGAATATGCTCTCCCCGGTTTGGAAGGGGAAATCAAGCAACTGCGCCTAGAGCTGAAATTACTGGCAGAAGTGGGCATTATCGGCCTCCCCAATGCCGGGAAATCGACCCTAATCTCTGCGTTGTCGGCGGCTCGGCCCAAAATCGGCGCTTATCCGTTTACAACTTTAATCCCTAATTTAGGCGTGGTGAAACGGCCAACAGGGGATGGCACGGTATTTGCGGATATTCCAGGCTTAATTGAGGGGGCACACCAAGGGGTAGGCTTGGGCCATGAATTTTTACGTCACATTGAGCGCACGAAGGTTTTGGTGCATTTAGTGGATCTCAATGCAGAAGATCCAATTAAAAATTACGAAACGATCCAGGGAGAACTAGAAGCTTATGGTCGCGGTTTACCAGAACTCCCCCAGATCATTGCCCTCAATAAACTCGATGCAGGCGATCACGAATTTGCAGATTTCATCACGGAGGAATTACGGCGGCTGACCGACGCCAAAATTCTGACCATTTCAGCGGTATCCAGAACTGGTCTAGAACAGTTGCTACAAGAGATTTGGGACGTCTTAGACTACCTCAAAGAGATCAGCCGAAATGAAGCACCCGAAACCTCAGTCATGGATCTTGAAAGTCTTCACATTGCAGATGAATGATGCGGG
Source organism: Picosynechococcus sp. PCC 7002 (assembly GCF_963860125.1). Taxonomy (NCBI): domain Bacteria; kingdom Bacillati; phylum Cyanobacteriota; class Cyanophyceae; order Chroococcales; family Geminocystaceae; genus Picosynechococcus; species Picosynechococcus sp. PCC 7002. The sequence continues at coordinate 1,606,442 of NZ_CAWLFA010000001.1, read as the reverse complement.
GCTTTAAGGCGATCGCCGGATTACCACCATAGATAGTCATCGGGTCGAGCGATCGCAAGGCAACACTCCCTAAACAAAGCACCGCCCCTTCGCCGATGGTGACACCAGGAGCAATACTACTGCGGGCCCCCAGCCAACTGCCCTGTTCAATGCGAATAGAACCGGTGACTAGCTTAAAGTTCGGGTCGCTCCAATCGTGATTACCAGTGCAGAGATAGACATCCTGGGAAATACAAACATGGTCAGCAAGGGTAATTGGTGCCAAGTTATCAAACCAAGTATTTTCGCCAATCCAGCAATGATCGCCGATGGTCAGTCGCCAAGGAAATTTAACGCGCACGCCGGGTTTAAGCCTCACCCCTTGACCAATGGTGGCGCCAAAGCGTCTCAATACCCAAACTTTAAAAGAGGATAGGGGAATCAATCGAGTTCGCACCACAGGATCACCGATAAAAAACCACAAGAGTTGCCTTAGAAAGGAAGCGCCGGGAGTATAGTCTCCGGTGGTATAGCGGTCGAGATGGATAAAACTCACAACAGCAATCTTTAAATTGAGCAAATTGAGCGAAAATTCAAAGGCAGGGATGGTGATAATGTCTTAATGGCCGAAGACAAAAAAGGCGATCGCCTTTTTTACTCTCCATATTCCTGAAGAAAACTGAGAAAATCGGTTAGGGCTGCTCCGGTTTCTCGGCCAGGGGTAAGTTGATACCGTGTTTGGAGAATAAAGCCTCGATTTTGGATTCGAGCACGGCGAGCCGCTCGTTCTCTTTCTTGATTTGCTCGATCTCGTTCTCGATTTGCTTCGTCCTCTGCTCGTGCTCTCTCGTTCTTTGCTCGATTTCCAGAGTGCCACTCAAGGCCGAGATTAACCAGGAGAGATGCTGTCCCCAGCGCGAACGCCAGGAAACTCCACTGGAGGATGGTGAGGGGGAAGAGTTGGATTGGGATTGTGTCGGTGTCGGCATAGAACCTCAGGAGGGCAGCAACGGCATAGAGAAAGGTGGTGAGGGCACGGGGCAGTAGCGCCAGAAAGCCTATCATGGTTTCATTTTAACCTTTCTGACTTGGTGAAATATGTACAGCTGCTTGAAGGAAATGCTGCTCCCAACTGGGGATGTAGGCTGACTCCGGTACGGCCGGTGATGATCCAGAGGATTGCTCGCCCGATATCACGGGAGACATGCCAGAGGGTTTCGTTAGGTTGGTTGGAGGGAATGGGGATGGGGGTGGTGATAATGCCGCGACTGCCGAAAACAAAGAAGGCGATCGCCTGGGCACGACGCATATGAAAATCAGAGGTGATTAGGTAAACGTGCTGGATATGGCGATCACTAAAGTCTTTGACGAGGGTGGTGAAATTGGTGACGGTATCGATGGCGCGGTGATCGATGTGGAGACGGTTCTCAGGAATGGCAGCTTGTTGAAAAATGGCTGTGGCCTGGGGGGTCGGAATACTGGAGGACACCCAAATGCCGAGGGTTGGGTGCTGTTGGGCAAAGGAGGCGGTGAAGGCTTCCCGTCTAGAGTCTCCGCCCAGGGTCAGGATGGCTTAGGGGGTCGGTGCGTGGAGTTGGGCGAGAATGAGGCGGGTAGGAATAAACCCAATGAGAAAAATGAGGATCGTGATAGTAAAGATTACCCACAGTTTGCGGTAGGTTTTTGGGCGGAGAGGCATTGCAATTTAGCTGATAAAGATAACCAGTATGCCGCGCTGGTTTAGCTTTTGTGCTAGATACTTAGTAGCAGTCTAAACCATTTCATTTATCCATTGGGCGAATACTCTACGGGAGTCTACTGTGAAGAATCGCCTTGGTTCAAGATCGACTGGTAAACACCAATAAGTTTAATCGCAATTTTATCCCAAGTGTAATGTTCAGAGATAAATTGGCGGGCATGATCGCCCATTACTACAGCATCTTCTGGATTAGCCAAACACCAATATATGGCCTGGGCTATTTGCTCTTGGTCAACGGAAACAATTTTGGCGACATTGGCAGCCTCAGGAAAGTTACAAGCATTGGTAAACACACAGGGTAAACCGCTAGCCATGCCTTCTAAGATGGACATGCTAAAGCCTTCGGAGTAAGAGGGAGCAACGTAAACACTGGCGGTAGCGAGGGCAGAATATTTAATATCGCCACTGAGCATTCCAGTAAAGGTAACAGCTTCGAGACAGTGGGCATTGGCAAAGTATTGTTGTGCAGTCGGGAGAAAACCAATACTATCTGGGCCAGCAATTACCAGATGAGCGTCAGGAACCTTTTGGTGAATAGCAGCAAACGCAGAGGCTAACAAATCTAATCCTTTTTTAGGATCAATACGCCCTAAAAATAAGATAAGTTTCTGATTTCGGAGATGGGGATATGTTTGATAGAAGGCAGCAGATGATGGAGGAGACGAGAAATCACTCCAATGAATGCCATTGGGCACGAGCCAAACGGTCGCATCAGGACATAATGTTGCGATATTTTCTGATTCGCAACGGGCAATACTATGAATTGCCTGGGCTTTTCGCAGGTTTCTTCGCTCGATCAAGGAATAATACAGATTTTTTTTCCATGGTTTGTATTGCAGTGCCCAGGGTTCTAACATGCCATGGGGCGTCGTGAGGTAAGGAATCCCATGATATCGGCAAATCCAGTGGCAAAGAGAAATGAGAGGAGAAAAAATCGTATGAGTGTGGATTAAATCGTAGCGTGAAGCATTCTGAAATAGCCAGTGAAGCAGCCGATAGCTCATGATCAGATCATTTTTGAACCAGGCTGGAAAGTATTGAAGTCGATAGGTCTCCTTCTCAAGCCAGATCTCCGTTGGCACATCTAAACAGTGAGCAACGTCGGCATGGGTCGTGATCAGGTCAAGGCAAGTGCCAGACCGACCCAGAGCATCGGCAAGGTCACTCACACTCTTGGACGTGCCGCCATAGGTAACGCTAAGATACGGAGAAATGAAAAGAATGCGGGGAGAATTCATTTCGCAACTTTTCCTCGGTTACGTTGCTTCAGCGAGTGATGTTGAGTTTGATTCAATGCTGTGTCAGCCGCCTGAAGCATTCCCTTCGCAAAGTATTCTGGACGGTAGGTTGAGGCGATCGCCCGACTGGCATTTCCCCATTGCACTCGCTCAGCTTCATTAAGCTGGTGGATTGAGAGTAAACAGCGGGTGATGTCCTGAGTAGAGGTTGGGTCAAATAAGAGACCATTTTGATGCTCATGCACAAGGTCATATCGTGCGCCGACGGTCTGACTACACAGAATCGGAAGACCTGCGGCACAGGCTTCATTCACCACTAAGCCCCACTGTTCTTGTAAGGCCGGGTGGATAAACGCATGGGCGAGTCCATACCAGTCACCGATGGCCGTGTAGGGGATGAATCCCGGAAAGTGAATCCAGGCATCGAGTTCTAACTGGTGAGTCTGCTGCTTGAGGGATGCTGCCTCCACGCCGCTCCCACAGAGTACTAAATCCCAGGCATCGGTGACGTGTTGGCGGTAGAGGGCATAGGCGTCAATTAACCGACTCAGGTTTTTACGCGGAATAAATCGAGTTACAGCCAGAAAATAGGGGCGACTGGGCATTGTGGAATATTTCTGGCGAACCATAGCAGGATTGCGCAGAGCCTGGTCAGCCTGGGTTTCAAAATAATCGTTATCGACGGCATCATAACCGAGAAAAATCTTTTGGGGAAACATTCCTAAGGTCACCAGATAATCTGCATGATGCTGGCTTCCAACGAGTGCCGCATTGTAATGTCGGACATACAGCCAAGATTTGAGAGCTTCTTTCCACTGTTGGCGTAGCTCATCGTCTGCTTTACTTTCACTCATCAAAATGGTGGGAATACGATTGCGGTGACACCAGGACAAAGCCGTTCGAGATGCAACAAAACCCCATCCTGGAATGGCAACGATATCCGGCTGAAGCTGATTCAGAGAAGTAACTAAACGTGATCGCACCAGCCGATGCTGATATTCTTTTTCGTCTAAATCTGCATTTAATAGGGTTTGTAAAGGAAATGTAATGACATTATCTATCATGCCCCAAGGGTGTTCTTGGGTATGACCAATGACTTGTACAGCAGTCAACCGCCATGCTCTGGCCTGACAGGCTGCAAATGTTGCTCTCAAGCGGGCCGCATGGTAGCCACCAATATTGTGAAAGAGAATAACAAGATGCATGGGTTAATGTTAAGTCGTATGTGATTATGATCCTGACTTGAAATGATCAGGAGCAGATGGGGCAAATTTTGGAAGTCGGAAAAAATATTGTCGGTTGAGCCAGAGTATGAAAAAACATGGCCAAAACGCCATACCGATCCAGGCATAGACACCCGGTAAATCGCCCCCTCTGAGAAGGGGAACTAATGCAGCACATAACATCGCCCTGAGTAATACTCCAGCAAAAGGATGAATCTGAACGCTGAAGTGAACAATTTTCGCAATACAAAAGCCATAAAGAAAACTAAATATCACAATACCAATAAGCCATCCCTCCGCGTAGAAAGATCCTAGCAATGTGGGCGAGATCCCAAGGTTAAAGCCTGTATTTTCATCAATGAGGCCTAGTTTATTCATGTAGCCACCAACAGGTTTGTTGGGCCATATAGCGCGGGGAATGGGGCGCAGGAGAATTTCGATATGTTCCATGCCGAGGCTATAAGGTAAACGATCAGGATAAACCTCCTGAAGCAAGACAAAGCCATCAAGCATGTTTGCATCTTCTGCACTAAAGGCTCGTTCCCATGCTACTTGGTTCAGATTTGCAGGGTTGATGGTGGGACTTCTTAGCGCTCCAGCTGTAGCGAAGAGGGTGATTGCCACTACTGCTAATATCGATAACACCCAGAGCCGCCGCACAGGCCGATAATTTGCGGAAATAATCACTCCAGCAGCAATTAGCCAACCTAAAAATTGAAATCGCCCGGATGGACCAAAAGTCAATTGTGCCACGCTTATGAGAGTAAGAATAGCAAAGATCTTGGTAAAGAGAGTGCGAAATCCGCCGAACTTCCACACACATAAAATTAAGGTAGCAGTGCCAATCAATGCTAGCGGAAATAGGTAAAGATAAGCGCTAATCTGAAAACCGAGTGATCGCCCTGCTCGCGTGAGAGTAATAATTTGAGAACTGATAATCAAGGTCATGCTGATGAAAAATCCACCTGCCCACAAAATTCGCTGGCTCCACTTGGGAGAAAGTGGAAATGGCGTTGCACCGATGTTCCAAGCGGGCAGGTATTGTCGCTGAAATAAAATGTAAAATCCGAGCAGGCAAAACTCACCAAAGGTAATAAATGACAAAGCGATGAGGGCTTTTTGCTCATTAATAGGACTAAAACCAAAGTTGCTCAGTCGTACCCAACCCCGACTTAGACCTGTAGTGACAGCCCAATATCGATATGATCCGCAATACAACAAAAAGCTACTTATTAGCAAGGGGATTTCATCATTGCGTTTAAGGAGCCAGAAAACGCCGATCACCACTAGGATAATCTGAGTGATAAACAGCTCTGGAAATTCAAAGAATGTCATAGGAAAAGGGTTTGGAGTCGGTGATGCAGTTGGTTTAGGCTAAAGTCACATAGGTCAACAGCATTGTCTGACCAATATTGAAGACATTTGGGCTGTTGTAAACAAGTTACTAGAGCGTTGGCGATCGCCTCCCCTGAGACTTCAGGCAACAGCAGCCCATTAGTTTGATCTTTCACCACTTCTCCGCAAAATCGGGACGCAATAATCGGTAGTTTCCAGGCTTGGGCTTCGAGCTGGGTGAGGCCAAAGCCATCGGAAAGGGTCGGAAACAGAAATAAATCGGCGTCTTGGTAATACGTTGTGACTTGACTACGGGGAACGGAGCCTATCCAATGCAGATTCTTTGGGGTATCTGGAGGTGGGATGATCCCAAGACCGCCAACAATCCAAAACTCAATGGGGCGATCGCTCAGCTTTTGCGCAGCTTCGATGATAGCAGCAATCCCTTTTCTCAATATCACCTGTCCCAGAAACAGGACTCGTAGGGGACGCTCAGCGGTGAAGCGGTCCGGATAGGTGCGCTCGAAGGCATGACTGGATTCAGGTGGTTCGTAGGCTAGAGGGACAACCTGGAGCTTGGAGTCGGGAATACCAATGGACAGCAATGCCTGTTTTGACCAGGTGGAATTGACCATAATCTGATCAGTTAAGCGGCATTCTTCCTGCCACTGGCTCCAGTATTCCGCAGGTGGGACAGCGTGTTGAGGCGCAAGATGGGGATAACGCTGATGTTCTTGCTGAACAATGTCTGCTTCGACCATGCCAGGGTCAATCTGACCTAAGACAGTGTACCAACCTTTGCTCTTTGCAAACTTCAGTAGGTCAAGGGCGGCGTAACTATAGGCAAATAGGATCGGCTTGGACGTGCCGCATATCTCAAATCCGCTGAGTTGTGTGCAGGTATAGCGCTGGAACCAGACATTTCGCGCCATGATACGCGACCAAGGATCTGTTTTCTGAACCCGTTGAGTCAGTTCAAAGCGAAGAGATTGAAGGGTGTTGTGATGAATTGCTGCTGTTGCGAGGTCTGGGTGAAAGCGTTCTTTCAGAGATTTGAGTGAAGAAGAGGGAATCGACTGAAGTAGGGATTGAGGTGGAACCCAAGTATCCGTAATCAGGCAAGCGAGATTCTGGTGGCGATGGAGCGATCGCGCAATGGCATAGTGTTCGCGGGCTCCGATCTGACAACAAATCCAGAGGGATGAACGCATAAGAGACCTACGATTTTGACCCTGGAGAACGGCTGACCCAGGCATCGGAATCAACATATCCTAGCTTGATCAGCAGATCTCCCGCTTCTTCGTGAAAGAAAGCGCGATCGTTCTCGGTAAAGGCTTCTTTCCACTTCTGAGTTTTTTGCCCCTTGTAGTAGCCAATAATGGCTGTGCTTTCGGGTCGCCATTGAGTGAGCCTTGCCCAACGTCCTTGCCAGATGTTCTTGGGCGATTGGGGCAGCAGTGGCTCTACATATTGGGGTTCTAGGTTGAGCAGATCTCCTAGATGCTCCAATGTATGCTGAGGATTATGAATGAGATCTTCAAACTTGAGCAAATGAACATCCGGCTGAGCCATCCAAGCTTCAACATGATCAGCCCAGGCTTTAACACGACTTCGCCCATTGACTCGTTGCCTCAAAAACTCGCTGATGGGACAACGGGTTGCTGGAGCAAAGCTCTGCATAAACAGATGAAAGGAACACAAAACTGAGCACCCGAGTCTCTTGTAAAACCAACGAGAGCCTATTCAAAAGCCGGGTCACTTGCTGCCATGACCTAGCCCGCAATCCTAGGCGAATAGCCTGGAGTAAAGAAAAAACACAAAGTAGAAAGAACTTATCATGCCAGTACTTTAAAGAAATAAGTCTTCTCATTCTTTATCAAACATCAAACATTAGGGATAGAGAAATTGTTTTCGAGAAAAGATCTTCCATAGGAGAAGATCAACCTGAGGTGGTAGAAGTAATAGAATTTGGATTACTAACTTTATTGGCAGGTTAAAACAAATCGAGTCAAGCGATCGCATCAGATGCTTCTGCCTGATGGCGGGGTAATCATAGACAGAAAGCTCTAAGGTATGGAGTAATAGCTTCTTCATAAGTCGGCGCTCTAAAGCTGAATCCAACTTACTCATCGCCTTAGCCTTATCGTGGATGGATAAGCAGGCTTCAATGACACTCTCAACGTAATCTAAACGAAATTTTTTGGTGCCCACTCGTTCAGCAGAGTGATCTCGCCAATATCCTACAGTGTGGTCTATAAATTTACCAACACCGCCCATTAATTTGACTCTGGCCTGAAACTCCCAATCCTGAGACCCTGTAAGCTTCTCATTCCAAGGTCCTACTTTCTGCAGGTAATCTTTTCGATAGATGGCACCCATCGTATGCCAATGATAACCAGCAATTTCAGCAGCATTAGAAGAAAAAGATGAACCAACAGGCAGAACATGGGCAGTAGGTTTTAGAAATGCATTCGTTCTGACAACGTTGCCGTAGACGTAATCTAAGTCAGGATATCTTTCAAGTTGTTGAAGTAATGGAACAACTCCATCTTTTGCGAGAATATCGTCTGAGTCCATAAACATGACAACATCACCCTGAGCAATTTGATATCCTCGATTCCTTGCTTTCTGGGCACCTAAATTTTTAGAACTACGGCTAATGACAATCTGTGTTGATGGGCTAGTATCTTTAAGTTTTAGACACCACGTATCGGTACCATCGGTAGAGCCATCATCCGCAATAATGATTTCATATATCCAAGGCTGATGATGCAAAATAGACTGGATCGCTTCAGATAGTAAATCTAAACGATTGAAAGTAGGGAGAATTATGCTTAATTTCATACTAGAGAGTTTAAGAAACTAGCATTGCTAAATTGAGTTTGAGAGTCGCTAATGATTGTTTAATTTGCTCATCATTGCCATTCTGGTTAACATTAGTTTGCATAAGACCAACAGACTGGCTATCTAAATACTCTATACATGGAAACATATACGGAGTTTTTTTGACTGGTATTCCGCTATCGATGTGAGCAAACTTCAGCCAGATGTCATCACTTCTGGGGCAAACCTTATTAATTAAATCCCAATCACGAAATCTAGAAGATATTCTATCTGGGTAGATTAAAACCCCTCCACATCCGACTGCAAATAATTGATGAGATAGATTGGTTATCATGATATCTTTTGACCACACCTCATAGGGCAAAAATGAACTATTCGAAGACAGTGAAATCCTATGACATCGATGGGCAACACATGACCTCTGATCATCAGATTTTACTAATGTTCTATACCAGTTATTTGGATAAAAGATATCATCATCACAAATTATGAAAGGCTCATCTGTCATTAGAGAGAATGGAAGCCATTTTTTATGGGGACCAAAATTCCGAGTTTCCTTAAACTCGATAATACTTTTACTAAAAGCCTTGACAATCTGAGGGTCTAGCTTCTCGAAATCTTCATGAGTCAGCCATACGATAATTTTAGGAGGTAATAAATCTTGTTCTAGTAAGTTCAATAAAACAAGCGGTAAACTATTGAATCTAGGCTGCCATGATGTCAAAGAAACTGGCAGAAGTCCTGTAGTTCCAGTGGAAGGAAGATTTAAGTCGCCAGCTATCAGTCTCGTTAACTTTTCTTGCATCAATTCTGTAATACGGTTAGAAAAGAAATGTCGCAATCTACCTCTGTTACGAAGTGATTTAGAAAAGATAAATCCGTCGTTCAATTTGTGAAGAAATTGATAAAACTCTATAGCCATAAGAATACCTTTTGAATACAAGACTATTATTTAGCGATCCAGTTTGATTTTTGATCATGGGGGCAGGCGAAGCCTGATCCCATGATCAATCTTCTGTTCAGAAATTAAGTAGAATTCCTATTCATGGTTCTTTTTTCATACAAGTAGGCTTGTCGTTTTGCAACCATGATGTCAGAAAAGTGATCTCGAATCCACTCAGAAGACTTTACTCCTATTTGAGTATTTTTTCTCTTATCACTTAGTAATTTCTTTACCTTATTTACTAAGTTAGAATCTTGTCCTAACTCAGCTAAATACTGAAATTGTTGTGGTGCCACAGCTTCGGGCGTCCCTCCTACACGAAAGGCTGCTACAGGAGTTTCAGCAGCCTGGGATTCCAGTAAAGTCATACCAAATGTTTCCATTCGCGATGGGGAAATAAATACATCACAGGCAGAATAGAACTGAGCTAACGCCTTAGAGCTAGTCAGCGCGCCCAGAAAATGGCAATCCAAATTTTCAGGAACTTGAACATGCCCATCACCACAAAGAATGATGGTGCAATTATGCGATAGCTCTTCATCTGTGGATAGTTGTTGAATGAATTCTGGAATGCCCTTATAGGGATCAGTCAACGAGCGAGCACCCAGCCCAAGCACTACACGATGGCTCGGAATCTTTAATTCATCTCGCAATGAAGGGAGCGAAGTAGCTTTCAGGAAAATCGAGTCCACAATAGGAGGAACAACTGGGATTTCGGTCTCATGGAGATGAGAGAACACAGATGACTCACTAATCTTTTTTGCAACCCACCGACTGTTTGCAATTGGAATCACTTTATAGTCTTGAATAAATTTAGCTTTGTGTTTCCACTCCTGTTGACTCCATATAGAAACAGGTCCTTTCAAAATAGGACATGCACAACAACTATATTGATATAGATTGCATCCTTGGTAAACAACGCAGCCTCCAGACAACATCCACAGATCATGAGCAGTCCAAAAAACAAGAGTATTTGGAGGGATCAGCTTACGTAAGCCATCAAACCCAATCCAGCCAGTCATCCCATGTAGATGCACGATATCTGGATAATTAGAATCCATATCGTCCTGTATATTCCAGCTATCTAAGCGAAAACCAGAATGATACGGGCCTTTTGAAACTCGTCTTAGAGCCGCAACTAAGCAACGATTGGCAAAATTTTGACGGGACGAACTAACGCAAGATAGGTTTTGAACACCAGATGGTACGCCACCCTCTGCAACATATACTTCACTTTGATGCCCTAATGCTTTTAGTGCATTACTTAAGCGCAAAGTATATTGCCCAGAACCACCATAAATTGTTTTCGTAAAATGCCAAATTTTCACGCTAAGAGTTGAGATACTATCTTTTAGTATTAATTTTAGTGAGACTAGTATATGAGGATTGAAACAGATAACTAATTAGACAAATTAATGGTACTCCTAAGCCCAGAATAAATAACGATTGGACAATTGTTCTATCCGAAAAAAGATAAAAAAGTACGGTCCAAATAGATCGATGTAATAAGAATATACAGTATGATGAAGCCGCAATATATTTTAGAATAAAGATTACATAAGGATGAAAGATAAAATGTTTTCTTAAGATCAAGCTGTATGAAGGAAAAAGAAAAATAAGTGCACCGAATATTTCTATAATTCGAAATATATTTGCAGGAATATCGCCTGAATAGTTATACAGAAAAAGAAGAATAGATAATCCAAAAATAATAGCAAACTTAGCAAAAATCAGATAATATTCTTTAATCTCCAGACTCAGATTTCTATCTGCATTTATCATCCCTGCAAAAAAAATGAGTAGCCATAGCTCTAAGTCATATTGAAACAAATAGATTCCGCGCTGAAGAAAAATTATTCTTATGATTGAGATAGATAGTGTGAATCCAGATACCCATAAAATAAATTTAGATAAATCGGTCAGCCATGCTCTAAAAATAAGAAATGCTGAGTAACAAATGAGGAGTACGCTTACGAACCAGAGTGTGTGAAAATTATTGCCAAAGTGGTCAGGCAAAATCGCCTGAAGAGCAACTAAATGTAGAAGTGTATTTTTAATTGAAGGAAAATTTTCATTGTTCAAATAAGGGTAAGCAGTGGTAGAAAAAATTATTACTGATAAAAAATATAATCCATATATTTTCGAAAACCGATTTATAACAAATTCGCTTATACTAGATTTCAATTTTGACTTTGTCAGCTTGAATCCAGAAAGAAAAATAAACCCTCCTACAGCAAAACGTTGAAGAAGCTTGTGTAGATGAAACGGCCTGGCTGGAGACAAAAAATCTAAGGTGTAGTTAGCGTGATGAAGAAGCAATACTGACAATGTACAAATAACTGTTAAAACAATTACCGAATCAATACATCTATCTTCTTGTTTTCTCATAATAGTGTAAAAATGTAGAGTCCTATTCAATCAATATATTGATCTTGTATAATCATGAATCCAGCATAAAAAATTTCGTTCCGTTAATTCTTCCAATCCAGCGATATCTTCACGGAAAACTTCCTTTAGATAAGTAATTTGATTCTCACTTAACTCTGGCTTCTCATAATATTTACCTAAAATTCGTTTAGCACTAATGTGAACCTGATGAGGCATAATTTCTTTTATAGATTGATAGAGATTTATTAATGGTGTTTTTCTAATAGCATTGAGTATCTTACCCGCCTTAACTTTCTCATTAGAAGCATGATTTATTTCAGTATAATCTCCTATATGTGCATTTTCTTTAACACCCAGGAATTTAAAAATCGAATTCATTACTGAAACAGGATTATCGGTCAGTTCCTCTAGAGTTAGAATCATTAATTGATCATGATTAAAAAAATCAAGAATTTTTTCTATTTGATAGCAATATTTACTGTAAGAAATATACCAAAGTGAGTCATTTTTATCCTCTAATATTTCATCAATTCCTCTATTTTCTAATCCTTTGATATAGTTATGGTGAATGTGAGAGCGAAATCGTTCAATTGGATCTCTTAATACATATATTATCTTTACATTTGGAGAAAACTGATGTAGCCGCGTTGGAACAAGTTGGCATCTTGGGAACATGGCGTAGTTTGGATTTACCTCACCTCTTTTGAGAGTATTTTCTTTAAAATTCTTCGCATACCAATCTATCCCCATACTCCAATGTTCATCATTATTGAAGAAATTCACTTCTTTTTCTGTATATGGAAGAGATAACTCAGGATGTTTAGTTAAGTAATTATATAAACTCGTCGTACCAGCTTTCATAGCTCCAATCACAACAAAGTCTAAATATTCATTATTAGACATGGCTAATAGTAGTAGAATTCGGCAAATAAAACGGTATATTTATCTATGAAATTCGGGAAAGGAAAGATCTGTTAGATAAAGAATAAGGAAATACAGATATTAGATTCTTGATAATTATTTTATGATCAAACTCCTCCAAAAAATCTATTCTTCCTAAATCAATATTTTTATTTGGCAACTCTATTGGACGCCGAGGTTTCCTTTGCGTTCCCAATAAGTAATCATGAAATTTAAACTCACCTCCAATAATTTTTTCAGAAAATTTAATCCATGCTGTAGGTAAGCCCAATGATTCTGAACAGATGATGCCATGTAATGAAGATGACCATACTTGTTCAGAAGAGGCTACTTCCTCCATAAATTTAACAATGGGAAGATCCACATTTATGACATGAAACCCCTTTTCTTTGGCAAAAGTCTCGCCAGCTTTTCGATCTACATAATGTGGAATGATAGAAACTTTATATTTTTTGTTTTCGGGAAGAGAAACTAGACTTGTAGCAATCAATCCAGGATCACCAAAGATAGACGGTGGTTCAATGCCACTTTCTTCTAACTTCTGAGCACTCAGAGGGCCTCTTACAGCTAAAGCCCTAAACATCTTTAGTGGAGCCTGTAACTCGTCAGAGATCAACCCAGTGCCCCAACACATATCATATTCACCTGCTCCAGTTAAAATACTTCCTGCCATTAGAAACCGTCGGCATGATTTATGTGGACAGTAAACAGCCTTCTTTCCTGTGAGTTTTTCAAAAAGCCAAGGATTGAGATCGTCACCCCAATTTCGATGTTTAGGACGTGCCCAAAGAAGAGAATGATGTAAGCCATACTTTAAAAAATGGCTTGTCCGTTTAATTATGTATCTAATATCTTTCATGAGATTAAAACCTTAGTGATTTTTTTGAGGTCAATATTGTCTATGTTTTAATTCTTTTAAGGTGATAATCCAACAACTGCTTCAACTTGTTCAATTTCCATAGTTGACAATTGTTTTTTCCACTTATCCAATGATTTTACATTGATATTTGGCATTGGAATTGGGCGACTTAAGTTCAAAAACCTTTCCAGTTTAAGTATTACTTCTTGAGGATTTACAACAAAATTTTCATAATGAATTACCAAAATATTCTCTCCTAAGATCTCTTTAAGTTTTTGCATCTGTTCATGATGAGCGCTCCACCGTAGCGCACATTTTGCTGCCATTGGGATTTCATCATAAATATTTGCTAGTTCCGGCGTAATTCCAAGAAAGCGATTTGGGAGCGGAAAATTTTTCCAGCGTTGATGCCATGCGGAAACCCCTTTATGATTCATCATGCTGGAAACAGTTGCGTATGGACTGCGTTCAATGCCGATAAAAACCGCATTTGGAAATGCTCGCTTTAACTTCTCAGCTATCCAGATATTAGGATGTGTTTTATCTAAGTAACGTCGAGGATAAGATGCAAGAATCTGCCATTTATAGGATCGGATCAGTCGTCCAATCAACTTTTCCTCTAGATTTGGATCTAAAGCTATTCTTGTAGATAAATTAAACATTGGCTTTGCTTCAATAGTCGCTCGTATATCAGGATGATTTTCAAGAGAATAGCCAAGCCAATGAGTACCTGATCGTCCAGTCCCAATAATGAAAATCGGTCGAGCAGTAGAATAGCTAATAATGTCTCTAAATTTATCTAGCATTTTGAGTTTAGTTGGAGTATCATACTTGTTTGTAAAAACTATTGATTTTGAGCTGATAAAAAACAATTACTACTCTGCAAACGCCAGTAGTATGCATAAAGACCATCTAGTTTCAATAGGGATTTATGATCTCCTTGTTCAATAACCTTTCCTTTATCTAAAACAATAATTCGGTCTGCATTGATGATGGTTGATAATCTATGAGCAACAACTATTGTTGTTCGCTCTTTCTGAAACTGTTCCAGAGCTTGCTGAATTAGTTTTTCAGACTCACTATCAAGTGCACTTGTTGCCTCATCCAACACCAAAATTTCCGGCTGCTTAATTAGTGCCCTCGCCAGAGCCAACCGCTGCCGCTGCCCACCGGACAATCGATAGCCCCGCTCACCCACCGCCGTCTCGTATCCATCTGGCAGCGCCATAATAAACTCATGGGCCTGGGCAGCCTGAGCTGCCTCCATTACTTCATTCAGCGTTGCTGACTGGTGACCGTAGCGCAAATTTTCCAAAATGCTGTCATTGAAAATAAATGTATCTTGACTGACTACCCCAATGTGTTGCCGCCAATCTTCTAAGCGATAGTCATTCAGCGGTCTACCATTCACCACAACCTCACCTGCCGTGGGTTGATAGAGCCCCACCAACAGATCAACGATAGACGACTTTCCTGCTCCCGACTCTCCCACCAGCGCAAGCACTCGATTACGGGGAATGGTAAATGTCAAATTCTTCAGCGCAAACGCCCCATCATTGAGATAGGACAAACTCACCGACTGAAACTCAATATCATTTTTCAGCCCTACAAACGGCTTATCCCCCGACTGTTCAAACTCCTTATCCTGACGATCCAAGATAGTTTCCAGCCGAAACATGCGAGCACTATTATCAACAAAAATCGTGATGGTACTAACCGTTGCTTTAAGCCGGGCTGATAGTCGCTGCAAAACCAACAGAAACGTTAGTAATACAGGTAAAACATTCGTCTCAGTTCCCTGAAATAGCACTGCTAAAATCGCTAGAACGCCAATGGAAATCATGGGGACTGCATCCATAATTGGCTCCGGCAAGTAGAAAATGTAGGCACGCTTTTGGAGCTGTTCCCGCGTTTTATCCAGCAGACGACCCGCCATTTTGACCGTTTTTTGCTGCATTCCAAACGTATGCAACAGCCGCAATGCCTGAATACTCTCCGTAATGTATTTTGCTGACTCCACCTGCGTTTCCGTCACCCGATGTACTACATACCTTAGTCGTGGAATTAGCTTGTATTGCACCAGAGCAACGGCCAATGTCAAGAAAGCTGCAGTCAAAGCCAACACAGGCGAAAGACGCACAATCACAATCAAGTACATAATGACAAAGGATAAACTCACCGCAATGATGTTGAATTGCGTGATTTGTCGATCAACCGCCAGTGCCGCGTCATTCGCAAACAGCACTAAATCGCCCACCTTATAGCGACTGACGCAGCCATAGCTAAAGGTCATTGTTCGCTCAAACACCTTCCCCGTTACATAGGGCTGAGCCCTTGCCGATAGCAACGCCGCAGATACCTTATTGGTATAATTGCTAAGACTCAGCAAAATCTGGAGTCCTACCGCTGCACCAATCAACACCAAAAACATCTGCTCCGGTGGCAGTGGCAACAGCGCCGCAAGAATCTGCATTACCTGCGAATCAGCCTGTGCTTCACCTGGAGTAGAGAGATACGACACCGCCAGATAAATCACCCCTAACGTGCTTCCCTCCAGCAACGCACTCAATATATTTGTCGTCAGATTAACAACAATCAGCCCCCAATTCTTCTGGGCTGTTTCGAGCACCAACCGATAAGCAGGTGATCGCAAGTTACGCAAAATTTTCACAATTAAATATAGATTCTTAAAAATACAAAAGTGAGTCAAGTTCATGACCCATGTCATTTTTAGTTGCATCGACAGGACAAGTCACCTTTGCAATAGGTTATCTTAAACTACTGTCATTATGTAAAAATGGTGATCGCTCACAGGAGACCTCGAGGCATGCAAAGTTGGCTTGGTCATAGCACCTCAAAAAGGCGATCGCCTACCATCACACCAGCAGCAGGGCAGTGGAGGATAAGTTCATTTTCAGGGGAAATTTAGGGGCGATCACAGCGATCGCTGAGTGAAAAACTAAGGCCAATAATTGGTATCTCGAACTTGTTCAGTCTAGGCTGATGTTTAGCCCAGGTAAAACGTCTTCTCCAGATAAGGTCGCCGGTAAATTGACGATTTGTATGGTTTGATTTGGGCGATAGATTTCAACCTGTTGTTGTTGTGGATTAATCAACCAACCTAGCCTTAAACCAGAACTTAGGTATTCCTGCATTTTATTCTGTAAGGGTTTTAAGCGATCACTTTTTGACCTCAGCTCAATGACAAAATCCGGACAAATTGGCGGAAATCCTTCTCGTTCTGCGTGGGTTAGTTTTTTCCAGTTGCATCGGGAGACCCAAGCCACATCGGGGGAGCGATCGCCACCCTGGGGCAAGCTAAATATTGTTGAAGAACTAAAAACAACTCCGAGTTGACTCTGATCATTCCAGAGAGAAACTTTGAAAATAAGGCTCGCTTCTTGGGCACCGCTTTCACCACCAACTGGAGACATAATAATGAGCTTCCCTTGGGGGTCTCTTTCTAAGTTGAGGTCAGGATTGTTTTGGCAGAGCTGATAAAATTGCCCTCGATTTAACGAAACAATTGGCTGAAGGTCTAAAACGGTAGCCATAATGATGCAAATTAGAGGAGTAAGCTAATTTTAACAACTTGTTCTCATTGAGGCGATCGCCTTTCATCACACCATCAGCAGAATTAGTGAAGAATGATTTCACTTTAAGGGGTAGAGCCCTGGGCGATCGCCACTATCAAAAGCTCCCCTTTAAGTCTTGGTCTATTACCGTTTGACGGAATTTTGCAGCACCTCTAAATATTGCGCCGCAATTCGCTGCGGTGTGAAGTTCTCTTCTAAATATCGGCGTCCTGCTTGGCCCATGCCCTCTGCCAAGGGGCGATCGCCTGCCAACTGCCGAATAAAATCCGCTAGCCCTTGGCCATCCCCATTGGCGATCGCCCGGCCACAATTTGTTTTCTGCACTAGATCTTTTAAATAGCTCTTAGGCGGACAGACCACGGCAATGGGCCGACCCGCTGCCAAGGCTGAATAAAGCTTGCTCGGTGCTAACAGGCGTTCCATCCCCGGACTCAAACTCACCAACGACAAATCACAGGCCGTCAAGGAATAGGGCAACACTTCTTTATCTTGGTAGGGCAGCAGCAGCAGGTTTGATAACCCCAACTGTTCACGCTTTTCCATTAACACCTGCCGCTTGGCACCATTACCAATACAGACAAACTTAATCGGTTCATCCTTGAGTAAAATGGCCGCTTCGAGGAAGGTTTCAACATCGTGGCAACGGCCCAGATTACCGGAATAGAGCACCGTAAATGGCTGAATCAGTCCGTACCGCAGGGCAAACCAATTTTCCTGCTTGGGGATCGGCACGATTAAGTCCGGATTTGCCCAACTATGGATCACGCTGACCTTTGATTCGATCCCCGGACAGAGTTGGGTAATGTGTTGCTTTTTCGCCGGGCTTAATACCACAATGCCCTTTGCCCGTCGCCACACCCTGAGGTTCATATTTTGCCAAAATCGCGCTAACCAGTGCTGTTCTGGGATCACGCCAAGCTTAACGGCAATATCAGGATAGAGATCATAAAGCAGACAAACATAGGGCACTCGGAAAATCAGGTTCGCAAAGTAACCCACGACGGGTAAAAAGGGAGGGGCCGTCGTAATCAACAGCAGTTCTGTTTTGCGCCCACATCCGACGAGATGGAGCACTGTCCGCAATAGGAACAAAATGCCATTGATCGCTTTGCCGCGAATCCGCTGGGGCCAGAGCTGGGCTGTCCGCGATCGCCGGACTTTCAGACTATCTACTTGTTCAAGGCGTGGAGCATCTGTCGCTTGAAAGGCGTATCCGGGTTGCCCCGTAAAGATATCAACATCTAAGCCTTGCTGGCTCAGGTGCCGCGTCAATTCCTCGATGAGCTGACCTGTCGGGGCAAAATCAGGGGGGAAAAACTGGGTGAGCACCATTAAGCGGAGTTGTGGTTCATTCTTAGGCCCAGAAGGTTGATCAATAGTTGGCTGGGAACGGCTAGAAACCAAGCGCTTGAGGTAATGAACAAACAACATAGATAAACTTTTTTAAAGGGGAGATAAAGCTAAAGATTTGGATCGGCGAAGCAATGAACCCATGCACTTTTGCTTCATCTTCACCATTAGGCGATCGCTAAACCATTAACCAAAAAGGCGATCGCCCTACACGCAAAGCTTTCTAGGCAACGTTTTTAGTGATCCCCTTGTAACTGGGAGATCGTTGCGCGGTAGTGCAGCAAGCTTGGGTTGTGAAAAAAATAGACAGACGAATCCTGGGACTGTTCTACCCTGGATGCCGAACTGATGGCATTGCTAGTAGTAGAAGCAGGGTAGAGAAACTGAGATCAAATAGACCATCGAAGCTCACTCTACGGTGGGAAGCCTTCATCGCTCCCTCATGCTTTCTTCATCATTCCTTCACACTGTATCCTATCTACGCCAATTGGTCGAGGTCAATTTACGAAGCGGAAGTCTTTGATTGTGGTAGAACCCTGACATTGCGATTGGCGGCGCGTAAACTCGCTGACAGAAGGATTGCCTTGAACAGAAATTACGCCAGTTGCCTGTTGCCATAGTTCAGGAGAGGCCAACGATAACTGATATTCGCGATCGCATTTGCGGACATGATACCATTTCGTTTCTTGACAACACTTACACCAAAAGGCTTCTAGCCACTCCCCATCTAAGGGCACAGTCGTTTTTGTTGCAACGAGTAAAAGTGCCTTGCGCCGACTGAGCCCCCGGCTTTGGAGATGATCCGGTTGGTCGGCGTAAATTCGGTGTTTCTGACTCACACTATCTAAGTAGCACTGGTGAATCGGGCAAAAGATAGCACGGCGCTTGGAACGCTTACGGTGGCGATCGCGGCGCTTGGTCGATGATTGTTTGCCTGAACTTCTATTGTCTAGGGAGACAGGATGAAAATTCCGGTTGATTGGTTTCATGACGCAGAATGAATGTAGACCCAATTGCCGAGACAACTTGATTGGTAAACAAAACGCTAACAGGATAGTGATTGCTTGCCACTTAACACATACTACTCATCGACACTATTCCTAAGTGTTTAATTTAGAGATTGGTATCAGTTTCAACCATTAACATTAGCTTGGCTCATCTAATCGTTATACTGACAATTTTAGAATAAGCACCTATAATGTCTGGCGTCTGGATTGAATTTGCTTTCTTTTTGTCATCGGTTGCTCACTTTTAAACCTGTGCCCTATGGTAGTGACACTTTACAGTAACTTTACAATAGGATTTAGATAAATTTTCTCCCTTTTGAATCGATCAGCATTAGCCTGCACCCCAATTTGGGGTCGTCTGTAGATAGCTGTGTTGTTAGTAGATTCTGAATCCTTGGGTCAGAATATAAATTCCAGGAGCCTTGCTCAATGCAATTTTTTATCCTGTTTTGTACGTCAGTCTTCATCCTAATTCCTGGTAGTTTCAGCGCTGCCGCTGCTGCCGACAGGTCTGATTTTTCAGAAGATGGGGCGATGCAAGCGCAAACTCCACAACGGATCCACCTATCGTCGAGTGCTTTGCCGGCAATGGGCGTTGATCGAAACTACATTCTCGGTGTGGGCGATCAGTTAGAGGTTGAAGTCTTTAATGTGCCTGAATATAGCGGTAGTCAACGAGTACTGGCCGATGGCTCCCTTAACCTCCCGGCCATTGGTAAGGTGCCGGTTGCGGGTTTAACCATCGAAGCAGCAGAAACGGCGATCGCCACCCGCTACCAGTCAGAATTACGCTATCCCAGAATTACCCTTGTCCTGCAGCAACCCCGTTCTTTCCAAGTGACCCTCTCCGGAGAAGTCAATAGTCCCGGTGCCTATACCCTAGACGGAGGTCAGTTTCCCACCCTGGTGCAAGCCATTCAGGCTTCGGGTGGGCTCACCTATGCCGCCAATTTACGACAAGTGCAAATTCGTCGCCTCAGCCCATCTGGTGCAAGGCAGACCGTCGCCGTTGACCTCTGGGAACTGTTACAAAACGGCGATGCAAGCCAAAACATCGCCCTGCGAGATGGGGATGCGGTTTTTGTACCCGCAGTAGAAACGGTGAACTTAACCGAGTCGGCTCAACTAGCAGCCTCAAATCTAATTGGCACCCCTGAAACCTTAGACATTGGTGTTGTTGGCGAAGTATTTCGTCCAGGTATCTATCGATTAACGGGCGGCGAATCCCAAACCAACCCCACCGTCTCCCAAGCCATTCGGGAAGCGGGTGGGATCAAGCCCTCCGCTGATATTCGTCAAATTCAAGTGCGACGTCTGACCCGCAGTGGCACCCCTCAAACCATTGACATTGATTTTTGGGAACTGTTTCAATCAGGAGATTTGACCCAAGACTTAGCCTTACAACAAGGGGATACCATTTCTATCGCCACCGCTGCGGCCCCATCCGATGCCGAAGCGGCCCAAATTGTGGCCACTAACTTGTCCCCCGATCAGATTCTCGTTAATGTGGTCGGTGAAATCGAGAGTCCTGGTGCTGTTCGCGTTCCTGCAAATACGACATTAAACCAAGCCGTGCTGGCCGCTGGAGGACTGACAGATCGCGCCCGCAACGATGTGGAATTAATCCGTCTCAATCCCAATGGCACCATTGTCCAGCAGCAGTTTGAAATTGATTTTTCTCAAAACGTCAATGCCGAATCCAACCCAATTCTTTGGAACAACGATGTCATCATCGTGGATCGTAATGCAACGGCTAGCTTTACAGATGGACTCTCACGCATTTTAAGTCCACTGCGCAATCTTTTGCCTTTCGGTTTCTTATTTTAAAGATGAATTTTTAAGAATTAAATTTATAAATTAAGCGCGAAACTACCATGGATAAACAAGATACCAATAACGCTGTTCTCGAATATCAAAATAACGGCCATAAAAAAAATGGCGCAGTCGCCCCAATACCGTATCCTGTCTCTCCTCTATTGCAACCAGTAGACTACGGCGATGACTTCGATTTCCGCCAGTTTTTATCCGTGATGCGGCGGCGAGCTTGGTTAATTCTGGGGGTGATAACCGTTGGCATGGGGGCGGTTACCTTCAACACATTTTCCCAAGAAAAAATCTATTTATCGAAGTTTCGTTTGTTAGTTGAACCCGTCAATTCCGACAATAGTGTTTCTGACCTAGCCCGGAGCCTGCCCGGAAACTTTGGTAGCGGATCCGGTGAATTAGACTACGCTACTCAAATTCAGGTTTTACGCAGTCCCGAATTACTGCAAAAAGTGATTCAACCACTGCAGCAACAATATCCTAACCTTAACTACAATACTCTACTCAGTAATCTCAGTATTACCCGACCGGGAGAGACAAAAATTCTCGAAGTCAGCTATCAAAATCCAGACCCTGATCAAATTGAAGCGGTGTTAGAACAGCTTAGCTCGGTGTACCTGGAGTATAGCTTGGCCGACCGCCAAACCAACGTTAGACAAGGTCTGCAGTTCATTGATGAACAATTACCCGACCTCCAACAGGAAGTGGATACTCTGCAGGCAGAGCTTCAACAGTTTCGTCAAAACTACAATTTCACCGAGCCAGAAATTCATTTCAATCAGCTTGCCCAGAAAGCAGCAACCTTAGAGCAGCAGCGCTTCCAGTTGCAACAAGAGATGGCCCAGGCCCAAACCCGCCTCCAATCCCTCCAAGGGGGTAGTGGAGCCTTAGCAGCCCTCGAAAATTCAGAAACCTATCAGCAGGTTCTTGGTCAACTGCGGTCGGTCGAGGCGAACATTGCCAAAGAATCGACACGTTTCCAAGAGGGGAGCTTAAATATTCAAGTGTTGAGGGAAGAACGCCAGAATTTATTGCCGATTCTGCAACAGGAGGCGGAACGGGTGGGGGCAACCCAAGTGACAGATGCCGCCAATCAACTCCGCATCTTACAAGCTCGGATTCCATCCCTTAATCAAGCTCAAGCTGAAGTCGAGCAATCCTTTCAGAATCTCGCTGTCCTAAATCGGCTATATACCGATCTCCAGCGGCGACTCGGAATTTCAACGGAAGCATTGACAGAGCTCCTAGCAAGACGCCAAGCTCTACAAGTGCAAGCGGCACAAACGGAGATTCCATGGGAAGTCATTGAAGATGCCACCCGTCCTAACTTACCGATCTCCCCCAATATTCAACGGAGCTTGATGCTCGGCTTCATTGCTAGTTCGGTCTTGGGTGTCGGCGCTGCTTTGCTGCTCGACAAGCTCACTGATGTTTATTACTCTCCAGATGATCTGAAGAATCGGACAAAGCTACCACTCTTAGCCAATATTCCCTACGAAGAACAACATGGAATGGCCGGGACAACGGCATCGTCTTTGCCACCAATGCTGCGTGTCCAACGTTGGCTAGCTTCTTTGATTCCGGCTTCAACGACTCGGACATGGCAAAAAATGACCGGTGGAGATCAGCCCTATGGCTATGGCTATTATGGTGCGTCTGCCTTTTCTGAATCCCTACGGGTGCTACATACCAATCTAAAATTACTGAGTGCCGATCGCCCTTTACGTTCGGTGATTATTGCTTCGGCTCTACCGGGGGATGGCAAATCAACAATTGCCCTGAATTTGGCACCAACGGCAGCGATTCTCGGTCAGAAAGTATTGCTCGTTGATTCTGATATGCGGCGTCCCCAGGTTGCTCAACGTCTCAATTTAAATCAAAAGCAGGGTCTCAGCACTGTAATTACAAACAATAGCAACGAGACTGAAATCGATAACTATTTACAGAAACCAATGCCTTTGGTGGATTTTTCGGTGCTGCCAGCGGGGGATCTGCCTCCTGATCCAGCAAAATTACTCGCCTCTCAAAAGATGCAGCATTTGGTTAAGGACTTTGAGCGTACCTTCGACCTCGTTGTCTACGATACGCCGCCAGTGCTTGGACTTGCGGATGCCAGTCTGTTGGCCTCACATACTGATGGTGTGATTTTAGTGGTCACTTTGAATAAAACTACGCGTTCAGCCGTTTCCCAGGCGATCGCCACCTTTAAGCAAGCCAATATTCCAATTTTAGGACTCGTTGCTAATAGTCAAACAAAAGGTACATCTAGCAGTTCTTATTCCTATTCCTACTACGGTTCCCAGTCCAAGAAACGTCAATAATTATTTGTCTTTCTAGGCGATCGCCCACTGATCTTTTATAACCCTCTCGCACCAGGAGGGGAAATTTGTATTTCCAGCTTTTTTCTGGGGAACAGCTGGGACTGAGGAAAGTTCTACACTTGCACTTGAGCAACACCCAAGCAAAACAATTCACAAAACACGGTACTGGCCAACAGCGCTCAAGATTCGTTGCTGAAAACCCCCAACCGATCCATGGCCCACCTATGATGGACAAAAGAGTCATAAATACTTCTAGGCACCTCCATTCCAGTTGCTTGAGTCGTTGTGGCCCATTGCAACAGGTCATTTTTTCTTCAGGGCAAACTTTTGTCGCGTTTTACCTATGCTTGATCTCACTTCCTACAAATCCGTTGAAAAATGCCTCATTAAAGACCCCATTATGCTCGCGGCGGAGACCACCTTGCTTGAAGCGGCAAACACCATGGCGAGTTTAAAGCGCACCTGTGAGTTACAAGACAAAACAAGCGATGCCCTAGAGGTCAATAGTAGCCGCGCCAGTTGTATTCTCGTGATGGCAGGCCAACAATTACAGGGGATTGTGACCGAACGCGACCTCTTGAAATGGGTCATCCTAGATCAAAATTGGCAGCAGATCACCCTAAAGCAAATTATGACGACCTCTGTCATCTCCCTAACTTGGGATCAGTCTTTAACGCCTCTGCATATTTCTCAACTGTTGCAAAAACATCGGATTCGTCACTTACCAGTTCTAGACACAGAAGGTAAGCTATTTGGTTTAATCACCCACCGCTTACTGCGCGGTGTCATTGAACCGGTGCATTTGCTGCGCCTGCGATTTGTCACAGAAGTGATGGTGAGTCGCGTGGTTTATGGTGCCCCCCAACAATCCATGTGGCACTTGGCTAAGGTGATGATGGAATGTCGTGTGGGTTCAATTGTCATTGTTAAACCCCATCCGACCCTCGAACAGGCTTGGTTTCCCCTGGGAATTGTCACAGAACAGGATATTTTACATTTACGTTCCCTGGATGTGGATTTGAAAAAAATCACAGCGGAACAAACCATGACCCGGCCAATCAAAATTGCGGTGCATCGTTCTTTGATCGAGGCTAAACAACTGATGGAACAACACCAAACCCACCGCTTGATTGTGGTTGGGGAGCACCACGAACTCCTGGGGTTGGTGACCCAATCGAATTTGCTGGAGGCGATGAACCAAAATGAGATGTACGGGCTTGTGAGTTTTTTAGAACAGCAGATCAAAGAGCGCACCCAGGAACTAGACCGCCTCAATCAAAAACTTCGTCAAGAGGTGCAGGAACGGAAAAAAGCCGAAAATCGCATTCGTCAACTGTCTCTCACGGATGAATTGACAGGCGTTTACAATCGTCGGGGTTTCTTTATGCTCGTCGAACAGGAATTATCCTTGTTGGAGCGCCAAAAGTTGCCTTTCTCGCTCTTTTTCTTCGATGTGGATAATCTAAAGATGATTAATGATCACCTGGGCCATGGGGTAGGCGATCGCGTCATTGTCGATGCAGCCCAGATTCTGCGGGACAGCTTCCGGAGGGCAGATATTCTGGCCCGGCTGGGGGGCGATGAATTTACCTGTTTTGCGCCGGTGAACCAGGCAGAAGCGGATCTGATTTGCCAACGACTCCAAACGGCGATCGCCAACTTCAACCAACAACAACAGCGTCCCTACCAACTTTCTATTAGTACTGGTTACGCTAGTTATACGGAATATCCAGGCAATGCGTCCCTACGCACCCTATTGAAACAAGCTGACGAGAAAATGTACCGGAATAAGCGGCAGCGAAAACAAGGGCGACAATCTGCCGGTGACGACACCCCCCGCCCCAATACCACAAAACAGAACACAGATCCGGACTATTTGCCTAAACAATCCCTTAACTTGTAGAATTTAAAGTTCTGGAAGCTAACAGATTTCTATAGAAAAAATTATTCTGTCAATATTATGAGTAAGCGTTTACAGGTAGTCCTAAATCAGGACGTGCGCAAGCTAGGCAACAATGGTGACCTCGTTGAAGTTGCCCCTGGCTATGCCCGTAACTACCTCCTCCCCCAAGGCATTGCCTCCCTCGCCACCCCCGGCATTCTTCGCCAAGTTGAACAGCGCCGCGAAAAAGAACGTCAACGTCTGCTTGCAGAACTCCAGGACGCCGAAGCGCGTAAAGTTGCCCTCAAAACCGTGGGTAAACTCATCATCCGCAAGCAAGTTGGTGAAGAAAATCAAATTTTCGGTACCGTAACCACCCAGGATGTGGCCGACGCCATCAAAGAAAGAGCAGGCCAAGATGTGGATCGTCGTGGCATTACGCTCCCTGAAATTGGCAAAACTGGTAGCTACGAAGCCCAGGTTAAACTGCACCCCGAAGTGACCGCAACGGTTCAATTCGACGTAATCCCCCTCTAGATAGCTTTAAATCAAAGGATTGCGGCATTTATTTTTTGTCATCCAATCAAATTATTAACCCCAGGGGCGAATCATCATTGATTCGCCTTTTTTTAGTCTCTGGGATGAACAATTGCTCTGTTGTCTATGGCTTGCCATGGCAAACTGGCAAACTCGACTACCGCAACTTGATCAGAGGCCGCTGGAGTCTAAACTCTGGGCTTCTTCGGAGGTGCTGGGAAGGTGTAAGCCACATTCTTGTTTTAGGCCCCGGAAACGGGTATCCCGTTCGCTTTCATCGCCTGCCATCAAGGGCCGACTAGAGTGCCAATCCCCAACGGTGACATAGCCTTTATCAAAATAGGGATGATAGGGAAGATCATGGGCCATTAGATACTCATAAACGTCCTTAGAAGTCCAGGTCAAAATTGGGTGAATTTTGTACTGCTTGCCTTGTTTGGCGACGTAACCGAGGGTCTTGCGGTGGTCGGTTTGACCTTTGCGGAGTCCAGCAAGCCAGGCTTTAGCGTTTAACTCCTTGAGGGCTCGTTGCATGGGTTCGACTTTGCGGATGTAATCGTAGCGGTTAAAGGCTTCGATGTTGTCCTGTTCCCACAGTTTGCCGTAGAGGGCTTCCATGCGCGCGGGACTGAGGGGGGACTGATAGACTTTAAGGTTGAGATTGAGGCGATCGCCTAATTCTTCAGCAAAGCGATAGGTGGCTTCTGGGAGATAGCCGGTGTCAATCCAAACGACAGGAATATCCGGGATGACCTGGGTGACGAGGTGGAGCATTACCGCCGACTGAATCCCGAAACTGGTACTCATGATCAGCCCTTCAGGAAAGGTCTGGGACGCCCACTGGACAACTTCAACGGCATTGGCTTCGCTGAGTTTTTCGTTAACGGTCGCTAAATCAAGATCTGGCATCATCCCACCCATTTGAACATCTCCCATTGGCATTGATTGTGCTTGGGGGTTGGCGGTTTGCGCGCGGGGGTTGAGGTGGGAAAGATGCAGTTGTGGCATACTTTTACGGGTAAGTAAGGGTGATTTAGTAAATGGTGCGGTTGACTAGGGGCGATCGCCAAAGATTCGATACCTTTAGGAATTACCAAAAATCAACGCGTCAATGTCGTTACGTCATGAATGCTGGCAAAGAATTAGCCCCATTGTAGTCGAGAAGTTCCCCAATTCTGCTGTGGATTCCCTGACGATCTAACTGGCTTGGCAGGCTTTCATCTGTTGCCGTTGTTGCCATTTTGCCTCAAAGCGCGATCGCCGTTCCGGGGTCAGAGCTTCAATACAGTAAGGACAAGACACGCCGATCTCATAGGCCGCCGACGTTTTATCCTCAGCATCAATGGGATGGCCACAGGCATAGCACAGTTCATAGTGACCCGTTTCTAGGCCATGTTTGACCGTGACCCGCTCATCAAACACAAAGCATTCCCCTTCCCAGAGGCTTTCTGCAACGGGGATTTCTTCGAGATATTTTAAAATACCGCCTTTGAGATGGTAAACCTCCTGAAATCCTTGGTTTAACAGGTAGGAAGTCGCCTTTTCACAGCGAATCCCCCCTGTGCAAAACATCGCCACCTTCGCATTTTTCTGGGGGTCTAGATTTTCGGCGACATAATCGGGAAATTCGCGGAAGGATTTGGTATTGGGGTTAATGGCCCCTTTAAACGTACCGATACCCACTTCATAATCATTGCGGGTATCCACGAGGGTCACATCCGGATTTTGGATCAAGTCATTCCAATCCTTGGGGTCAATGTAGGTGCCGACGGTATTGTTCGGATCAACGTTCGGCTGGCCTAGGGTGACAATTTCCTGTTTGAGTTTGACCTTGAGACGTTTAAAGGGCTGCTTGGGGGCCGTTGAAACTTTGTAGGTGAGATCTGCGAGGCGAGGATCTTGATGCAGAAAGTTCACCATGGCATCGAGGGCTGTTTGGGTCCCTGCAATGGTGGCATTGATGCCTTCGTGGGCCAACAGAATGGTGCCAATGATTTTTTGTTCGTCGGCAAAGTTAAAAATGGGTTGTTGCCGTTCTTTGTAGTCAGGAAAGTCGAAAAATTTATAAAAGGTGATGACAACAAAGTCCTTCATTTGGTCGGTGCCCTCAAACAGCAGACCCTATTTTAGCCTGTGTTTTTGCGCTTTTGAATTTCCCTGCCCATAATCGGAGGGGGAATGATATTCTCATTAATCGTGCTTATTCTAATCGGGTTTCATCATTGATGGTTTTGGACTCTCCCAAGGAGCGTTTAGCTGAATTTTTACGTCTTTTGCCATTTTCTGTGGCGGAATTGCCAGCGGAGGCTTGCTTGGTGGGTGGTGCCGTGCGGGATGCCCTCTTGCAGCGCCAGAGTGATTATATTGATTTTGATTTCGTCGTCCCCAAAAAGGCAGTGGAAACGGCCCGTGCCATTGCAAAAAAATATCAAGCGGGTTTTGTGGTACTCGATGAGATGCGCCAAATTGCCCGGGTGGTCTTCCGGCAGGGGACGTTGGATTTTGCCCAACAGGAAGGAGACAGCCTAGAGCGGGATTTGCGGCGGCGGGATTATTGTGTGAATGCGATCGCCTACCATATCCGTTCTGATTGCTTAGTCGATCCCCTCAATGGCCTCGCTGATTTGGAAAATAAGGTGTTGCGGATGGTGACACCGGAAAATTTGGCCGACGACCCCCTGCGGTTGTTGCGGGCCTATCGCCAGGCGGCGCAGTTGGGCTTTACCTTAGATGCGGCTACCAGGGCACAAATTCGCGAGTTGGCCCCTTTGATTAAAAATATTGCAGCCGAAAGAATTCAGCATGAGTTGAACTATTTGTTGCACCACCCACAAGGCGATCGCTGGCTAGAGTTGGCCTTTCAGGATGGCTTGTTGGCCCATTGGTTGCCCGCAGCGGATCAGACGAGCTTAGACCGCATGCAACGGTTAACGGCCATTGGTCAAGAATTCGCCGCAGTCTACCCCGAATTTGCCACGGAGACAGCTTGGCTCGCCCTAGGGAAATTGGCCTGTTTGGTGGGCAGCGATCCAGAAAAAGCCCAACAGGCGATCGCCCGCTTGAAATATCCCCGGTACGAACTGCGCACCGTCAGCACCGTCATCGAGATGCTCCCCCAACTGTTGGCCAGCCAAGCGCAACCCCTGAGCCTGCGAGAACAATATTTTTTCTTCCAAACGGTTAAGGGCACTTTTCCGATCCTTGCCCTGGTTGCCCGGAGTTTTGGCCTCAGCAGTGCCTCGTTAGCACCATTACTGCAACGGTATTTCACCGCCCATGATCCCGTCGCCCATCCGGTTTCGCTTTTATCAGGGAAGGATCTCATCCATGAGTTGCACCTTTCCCCCAGTCCCCAAATCGGTCATTTACTCACCGAAATTCAAGTGGCCCATGTCGAAGGAAAAATTCACACCAAAGCCGAAGCGATCGAATGGGGGCGATCGCAACTGCACTAGCCACAAAATACAAAAAAATGCAGCCAAGCATCATCCTGGACTGCACTTTATAGATTATGCAATTGAGACTGCAATTAGAAATTAGGGGGTAATGTAACCCAGTTCGGTGAGCTTCTTCATCACTTTTTCGATGCTTTCTTCGAGTTCTTCGAGGTCAGTGCGGCACTCCACTTCAGGATTCGTGGGAGCTTCATAGGGATCATCAATCCCGGTAAAACCTTTAATTTCACCTGCTCTTGCCCGTTGATAAAGACCTTTAACGTCCCGCCGTTCACATTCTTCGAGGGGGGCATTGACGAAAATCTCGACGAAATCACCAATTCGTTGCCGCACTTCTTCGCGAATTTCCCGGTAAGGAGAAATAGCAGAAACAAAGACAATCACGCCGTTGCGGGTGAGCAGATGGGAAACAAAGCCAATCCGACGAATATTTTCATCGCGGTCTTCTTTGCTAAAGCCTAGGCCCTTGGTGAGATTTGTCCGGACAATGTCGCCATCCAGGATTTCTAACTTACAGCCAGCCGCTTTTAAACGTTCCGCTAGGGCATGGCTAATGGTGGTTTTCCCTGCACCACTCAGACCGGTGAACCAAACTGTGACGCCACGATGCTCCATGTGACTTTTTTCCCTCAGAAACAAAACATAAACAGTTTAATGGGAGAAGGGTTTTTTTGAAATTTATCTCCTCACTGTGGCGCGTTCTGAACCAGATCAGCGGCTTCTTTCGGGATTGTCTTTTGTTGCCGCCGACGGCCTACAGCTACTAATTGTGAAAAAAAGCAAGCTTGGGGTTGCGTCCTGGCCAAAGGGCATTAGGATTGTAGAGATATTTCCACATCTTGAGCATGTGGCACTCATCTCGACGCTGCACCATGGGCTGATCGCTAATTTCGGCACGGTTAGGTGGCGAGATCCTGATTACAATTAAAAGCAATTTTTCTGCCCCCCTCTTGGTGATATGAACGAACTGCGCACAACTTCCTTGGATTCCCTAGAATCTGATTCTTGGTCTGCTGAAGCAGAGGCTAACCGTCTCATGGATGATGTGTTTGCGGATATCGATCAGCTCTTAGGCGATCGCCAGCCGCCCCAATCTTTTAGGCGATCGCCAGAACCGGAAGTCAGACCGATGCAATCAGTCTTAGTCACCCAGGGAGATCTCATGGGGCCTCCGCCAGAGGAACCCCCTTTTCCACCAGAGGAGATCGACGCAGAACTGGTGGTCAAACGGGGCTGGGGCTATTACACAGAGCGACTTCTATTTATCTGCTCCTGTGCTTCTTTGGTGGGCGGTATTCTGTGGTTAGCGGCGAATGATCAGTTAAAAATGCCGCAATTCCTCAGTCGTTCTACCCCTCCGGCGACGGAGACAGTCCCCCCAGAAAACCCAGAGCCGGGAACAGAATTTGCGAACTATATTCAGCGAGCGCTCGACAATATTGACCGCCAAGCGGATACAGAAGCACCAGCATCAGAGGCGAATTCCGGGCCACAGGTCATTGAACGCATTTATATTCCGGTCTATCCACCGAATGCGGGCACCAATGGCAGCGCAAACTTATCCCAAGGTCTGGCTCTCTTACCACCACCGCCAAGTGTTGAACCTCCCGTGGCGATCGCCCCCCCACCGCCACCAAAGCAAAATTCAGCTCCCTTGGCGATCGTGCCACCCCCTGCACCCCGTGCGGTGACCCCAACCGTCAACGATGTACCTGCGCCCCCCGCAGCGCCAAAGACGATGTATAGCCTCGTGGGGGTTTTAGAAGCGGGCGATCGCTCCGAAGCTTTATTCAAAATCAATGGCACCACCCAACGGTTCCGTCTCGGTGAAGAGTTGGGCAGTGGCAGTTGGAAGTTGATTGGTGCCCAAAGCAACCAAGTCATCCTAGAGCGAGCAGGCCAAACGCGCACTGTTTATGTTGGTCAAGACTTCCCCAGCAATTAAACTGCTAAAGGACGTTTTTAAGTTTTTGAGGCAGAGATTGTGTTGGCGTTTGGGAATCAACAGCCGATTCGGTTCGGCACAGACGGTTGGCGTGGCATTATTGCGGCGGATTTTACCTTTGAACGGGTGCAACGGGTGGCGATCGCCACAGCCCATGTTTTAAAAGAAAATTTCGCAAACCAAGCCATTGATAACACGATAATCGTCGGCTACGACCGGCGGTTTCTCGCAGATGAATTTGCCCTTGCTGCCGCCGAAGCGATCCAGGGGGAAGGATTTCACGTACTTCTAGCCAATAGTTTTGCGCCAACCCCAGCCCTGAGCTATGCCGCCCACCACCACAAGGCTCTGGGGGCGATCGCCTTAACGGCCAGCCATAATCCAGCGGGTTATTTAGGATTAAAAGTGAAAGGGGCTTTCGGCGGCTCGGTTTCCGAAGAAATTACGGCTCAGATTGAAGCGCGACTGGAAGCCGGGATTGATCCTCAACATTCAACGACGGGCCGTTTAGATTATTTTGATCCCTGGCAGGACTATTGCGCCGGATTACAGCAACTGGTTGATTTAGAAAAAATTCGCCAGGCGATCGCCGCTGGTCGTCTCCAGGTCTTTGCCGATGTAATGTATGGCGCAGCGGCGGGCGGTTTGACCCAACTGCTCAATGCGGCGATCCAAGAAATCCATTGTGAACCAGATCCTTTGTTCGGCGGCCGCCCACCAGAGCCTTTAGAAAAACATTTGTCTCAACTGCAACGCACCATTCGCGCCGCCCATAATCAAGATTTAGAGGCAATTCAGGTGGGATTTGTCTTTGATGGTGATGGCGATCGCATTGCTGCTGTGGCTGGGGATGGTGAGTTTCTCAGTTCCCAAAAGCTAATCCCGATTTTGCTGGCCCATTTGTCCCAAAATCGCCAATATCAAGGGGAAGTGGTAAAAACTGTCAGCGGCTCTGATTTAATCCCCCGTTTGAGCGAATACTACGGTTTGCCAGTCTTTGAAACACCCATCGGCTACAAATACATTGCCGAACGAATGCAACAGACCCAGGTGCTTCTTGGTGGCGAAGAATCCGGCGGCATTGGCTACGGCCACCACATTCCCGAACGGGATGCGCTGCTGGCGGCATTGTATCTCCTAGAGGCGATCGCCATTTTTGATCAAGACCTCGGCGAGATTTACCAGAGTCTTCAAAGCAAAGCTAATTTTTATGGCGCCTACGACCGCATTGATTTACATTTGCGGGATTTCTCCAGCCGCGATCGCCTATTAAAAATCCTCGCGACAAATCCCCCCAAGGCGATCTCCAACCATGACGTAATTCACAGCGACCCCAAAGATGGCTATAAATTCCGCCTTGCTGATCAAAGTTGGTTGCTGATTCGCTTCAGTGGTACCGAGCCTGTACTGCGGTTATATAGTGAAGCGGTCAATCCTAAAGCCGTACAAGAAATCCTCGCCTGGGCGCAAACCTGGGCTGAGGCTGCCGACCAAGCCGAAGGTTAGACTAAACAGACAGGGAAGATGAAATATTTCTCCCTGCTCTGCCTGGGTTCACTGCCGAGTTAATGCCTTTGCACTACTAAAAATATGATGTTCAATCGCTCCCTCGCCATTTATTCCACATTAATTTGCGGCAGTTTCGGGATCTGCTCCACGAAGGCGATCGCCCAACCCCAGTGCAACGCCCCCTTAACAGAAATTGTGCCCCAACTCCTGGAAGATCTACCCAGCTACGGCAATCGGGTCATCCAACGGGCGCGTAATTTAGACCGCACTGAAGATAGTTTTAGTTATATTGTCATCGCCAGTCCAGGAAATTTAACTCCTCTGCCCCTCAAAAATCGTCAATATACGCCGACGGTTCCTGACACCACAGAGCAGATTTTTTTCACCACCTTAGAAACCCAATACAACAACAGTCAAAAAATCAGCTTTGAAAACTACTATTGGTTGTTTCTAACCCCTACGAAAAATGGTTGGGCGATCGCCAATGTCGTTTCTAGCCTTGCCAATCCTGATCCTAGCCAACCAGCTAACCCTCCCCGTGATGCTTCCCGAGGTTCCGTGGGTCAAGCCACCAAGCTTTGGCTCCGCGATTTTAATGCAAAATGCCAATAGGCCGAGATAATCAAAACACTACAAACTTAGAATAGCACTGTAACAGTACACAACAATAAAAGCATACATGAATACAAAATTTATTTCTTGGCTAATAAAATCAGCTAAAGCCACTAACCTATGACTTTTTAGAAAATGAATATGAGTATCGAGTATTTCAATGAAACTTCACATTTTTCTTTATTCGTATTTCTAAAAAGTTTGTTAATATTCTGAAAACTCTAACTTTTAGTCAATTATCTAGCTCTAAGAGCTCAGGATTTCTGTTTGTTCGTCTATAAGTTTGAGTTTGCCTAATTATCATGGATAAAAGATTATTCCAATGAAAAACCTTTCTGTAAAGCTTTTAAGTGGAACAGCCACCATGACTGCTGTTTCTCTGATGGCGATTAATCCTGCTACTGCGGATACTGTTTCCGGTTCTGTCACTTTTACCTCTGCTGGCGAAGCGATTTCTGCCTATGCGGTTGAAGTAGACAGTCCCGGCAGTCGTTTCAACTCTGCCGAAATTGGCATTGGCTATCGTCCCCTCGATGTTGGCCAACTATTCACTGTTGGCAACACCTTATATGGTTCTCTTCTCAACGATGGTCTCGGGACAACTCCCAATGTACCTGGTGTTAATGGCGGTAACGGAGTTAACGGTATCGGGAGCTTAGCTTCCTTTCTTACTCAAAACAACTTAACTCTCGTCGGTGGTGCTGGTGCGATTCAAAACATCATTGCACAGCTCAACAGTGATGCTAATGGTGGTGTGAATTTAGATAACATTGACTGGACACTAGCTAGCGGTAATACCATTTGTGCTGGCGATTTAGTTTCCCTAACCCCCACTGAAAATCCCGTCTGTTTTGAGGTAGAAGCAGTTGCTCCTCTGACTGTTACCGACGAAGGCTTTGTCGCAGCTAATGTTGAGCTAACGGGTTCCTTTGACCCCACTGTTATTCTGTCTGACGCCCTTGGTTATCTTGAATTCATAGCTCAAGATGTACGCAATTCTTCGGTTGTGCTTGCCAATGGTTTAGATAACACCGATCTCGGTCCTCTAGTTGATGCTATCCTTCAGTATTCTATTAGTGAAGTTCTCCTAGGTGGTGGTTCTTTAGAACAGGTTATTGCGACTGTCTACGATAATCCCAATCTTACTACCGACACCAAAAATGCGATTTTTCAAGCCTTGGCTGAAAGCGGATATCTTAATAGTCTATCTACTATTGATACCGATCTCGATGCCCTCCTCGGCCCTGGCGGTGTAGCAACCATTAATCCTTCTACACTAGGTCTTCTACCTGTGCCTTAAAATCACTGTCATTCGAGCTTTTCAAAGAATTTTATTCATTCTTAATTCCTGATTTGCAAAGGAGAGATAACGACTAAATCATCTCTCCTCTTTTCTTCTTTGGTTAAAAACTAAAGCGGCTACGAAATTCAAAATCAAAGCCAGTATCACTCGTCCCAATTCGCCCTTCATAAAAAGATGTGCGGCTTTTTATCGAGTCATAGCGCAAGATTAATCCTATTGAACTGCCTTCTGTCCGCTGACCTAAACCAGAAATCTCATTATCAAAGTTTTGTGTATAAATACCAACTGAAATATTGGGATTAAGCCGCTGGCGTGCCGTTAAACTTGTGAATAACTGTTCCCCAAACTCTAAGCGGTTAATAATACTCAAACCTGACTGTAGGCCAATTTGTCCATCAAGCAGTCCGACCCAGTTACGTAGGTTTTCATCTTCATTAGTACTAGTACCTTGAGAATAAAATAAGGTTGGTCGCAGAGTCCAACCCATTCCAGGACGGCGTTCACCATATTCGTAACCCAAGGTCAAATTAAACCGGCTTTGGGTATCTGTATTGAAACGAAATGTCGGGCCATAGGTTCTAACTCCCATGGCCATTGAATTTTCATTCAAAATAGGAATTTCTTGAATCGCGTTTGCAAAACCCTTTAAATAAGCACCAATTGCTGGCTCGTTATTATCAATAACTTTTTCTGTGACACCAGGAGCCACTTGACTATTAAACGTAGCCCAGATGCCTGCATTAAGATTGTAATACCAAAGATCAGAAGAACCTGCGTACGCTAACTCAATAGCTGGAACATAAGCGATACCTTCATAAATTGAAGTAAGAGATTGAACTTGATCAATTTGGGCAATATTAATCCGATCAAACGCAATGTCAGAGCTTTTAATCGAATTAGGCAAACTACTAAATTGAGTGGAATCCGTTGAAAAGCGCTGTACAAAACGTTGTCCACTAGGTGTTGTCAAAAGAACTTCTGTGCCAAATGTTGTACGTGGCGATCCCGGAGAAAAGTTAGGTGAAAAAACGACATTTTCTGTTTCTTCGGGTGTTTCAAATAGACGATCTTCTGAAGAAGGAATACTGACAAAAGTCAGTTGCCCAAATTGTGAAATATCAACTGTGGAAAAGAAAGGTTGTCCTGCAGTTGAGCTTAGTTGTTGTTCTTCGATTATTTGAACACGACGCGGGAACAATCCGGTACGAAGCTGCCATAACTCTGATGTTTTAGGTGTGATATAACTATCAGAAGTTAATCTTCCCGATGTTTGTGCGATATTAGTATTAAAATCAGCATATAAAAGACTTTTATCCAGACGTAAACCAAGCTCTCTTAATTCTTGAGATGTTGCTTTCGTATTTAAACCAGAAGTGAGCTTACCCTGTTCGAAGAGTTCTTTTGCTGTATTTAATGAATCTTGAACACCATCCTCATCAACTGCTTCAAAAATTCCGCCTAAAAGCAAACCAGTTGTAATATTAAGAAACTGAATCCCATCAAATTTATCTCCCCAACTGCCTACTGTGAAACCAAGGCCAGGGTTAGCAAAAATTTCTGTAAAAGTAGCAGAAGGCTCCTCAGCATGGTACGTAATGGCTGCGCGCTTGTGAGGACGGCTTAGATATCCTTGATACCAACTGGTTGTTTCTGTAGTGACTCTAGCATTATCAATTCTGGGACTACGACGAATCCCGTTCCAGAGTAGTGAATTTAGATAACGTCGTTCATATTCTTTTCCGGTTAGCTCTGGGTTGACTAAAACATTTAAAAGATCAAGGTTTTTGAAGTCATCAAAGGGACGAGCAAACTTAACACCTGGCACTGAAGTAAAATCAAGATCAATTTCAATTCTGTCGCCTTTGGTCAGATCTCCAAAAACAATTCCCGTATTCGTTAAATTTTCCCTAGGAATAAACTCTCCCTCACGGAGATCAACATTGTTATCCAATAACTTACTTAAGTCGCTAGTGGGAAATGCCTGCAAAATAACTGGTGTCCGGTCATCTTCTAATCCTTCGAAAAGATTTTTACCTCCCTGGGTAGAATTGGTTGATGTTTCTCCTAAGCCTGGTGGAGAATTTAAAAGCTCACTAATATCAGTAATGCTTGGATCATTAAGATCAATACCGCTATTAATAATCACTTGACCGGGAAAACCATCATTGGAAGTGACTTGTCCAGCAAATGTTATGATATCTGCCTGACGTAGTTCTTCAATAGATAGAATATCCGTCGTGCTAGATCCATCAGCTCGTATTCTCGGAATATTCCAAACAGCCTGTAATCCCCAAAATGAAACTTCCTGACGAGCGTCACGTATTTCTCGGATATCTGTGGTTTGTCCCTGATACTGAAGACCACCAACCCAACCTTGGGTTTCAAATACAATTCTATTATTGGGGAGAACCCAATAGAACTGATTTTCCTTAGGAAAGAGACCATAAGTGATTTTATCAATTACAAAATCACTGTTGTCAATTTGAAGATCAAATTGACCATAACTTTCTAGCTCAAAAGGATTAAATTGCAGAGGTTCAAAAGTTATATTATCAGTTGGATCGATGAGAAATGGATATCTCTGTGAGCTAATCGCGAGAGAACGTAACATAAACCGTCTGATTAATTCTTTTCTCCTATCAAGATTTTCAGATTCACTTGCTGCTTCTTTAAAATCTTGTTCTAATTCTTCTGTATTTTGATCTTCTAAGTCTTGGCGAATCGGAAACTCTGGTAGAATCCCCTCTTCGAGATCTATTTGTTCTGGACTGATTTGACTATCATTAAATAATTCCGAGTTTAAAGGGGATTGTGCAATAACTTTTATTGCTTCATAACTAGATAGTTTTTTTTGAAGGTTGTCTTGGTCACTCTGTCCATTCTCATAAGATAGCCTGTCTGTCTCTAAGGGGAAATTTGCGGCGATACTTAAGGTTTGATTTGTTCCTAAATATCCCAAGTAAAAAGTGACTAAAAGTGGCACAACTGACTGTTTAATTGTCATTTTTGATCTAGAGCAGACCACCAGCAACCATAAAGAGCTGTGGATACATAATTATGGATTTCCTTACGCTTTTTACCACTTCTTTATCGTTTAGACCACATATATTACCAATTGTTGCAAATTGGAGTAAGTTTTTTGTAGCCAAAATCATTTTTATCTTTTCAACACAGCTTATTGATTATTCAAAAAGAGATAAACAATCTTCAGGAATAAGTTTTGTTGATTACTTTAATCAAGATAAAAGTATAAAATATAATTTTTTACTTCAAATGAGAGGGGATTGTATCGGGTCTAAGCCGCTTATTTCAGACCGATACAATTCACGTCTAGAAATTCCAATTCTCAAAGGTTTGGGGTCGAGAATTGGGGGTAGTCGGTTCTGGTTTTGGATCACCCAAGGAAGAATCTACTTCGTGAACTGTTGCGGGGACTGGTTGTGGGTCACCACCAGGATTGGCAATGCCGCCATGATCCTCACAAAGGGCTGGCCCCACGGTGCCGAGGCCACTGGAGCTGCCTGCATAGCTGTGGAGTGTGCCATCTGCGCATTCAATGGCCCAGATATCTCTCCCATCTTTGTTATAGAGATGATAAGCGTTCCAGGCTAAAACGGACTGTGGCATTAAGGACAAGGCCATTGCCGGAATCATTAAGAAAGTGAGTGTTTTCATCAGAGGCTACCTCTTTTTATTCAGTTGTAAAACAGTCAATACTGGGGATTAGTTGCGGCGTATTAATCCCGATGCAGTATGACCCAGCGACGAGTGGCTTCAAGGGAGCCGTCAAGTGAAAAGAACTGCTTGATGATATCTGGTGTGGGTCTGTTTCGATCATAACCGACAGGAAAAGAACTAATGGGGCGTCTGTTTCTGGGCGCTTTGCAACTCAACTTTAAATTGTTGTTTCAGTTTGCTACTGGGAAAAGTTTTTTCTTCTATCCTTTGGCCATAGTCCTAATGCTTGGGAGAAAAATTCGATGGCGACAATTCGTGGAAAAGTTTGTGCCGGTTTTGCCTTGGCGATCGCCAGTGTGCTCACCCAGCAAGCTCTAGTCAAAGCCCATCCCCCTGAACATTTCTCCCATCCATCTGAGATTGCCCAACAAAGCACTGGTATAGATTTACCACCGGGGCCAAATACAATGTTACGGGCGCCGGTGAGCATGGCAGAAAACCTCGAAGTGATTATCTCAGACGTGATTATTCCGCCGGGGAGAAGCTTGCCCCTCCATTACCATCCCGGTGAAGAATTTATCTATCTGCTCGAAGGCTCTGTGATTCATATCGAAACCGGAAAACCCAACCAAATTCTTGTAGCAGGCGATACCTATGTGATCCCGCCCTATGCCCAGCACGCTCCCCAAGGAGGCCCAGAAGGTGGGCGAGCTATTGTTTTTCGGGTGCATGTAAAAGGAGAGCCAGAGCGTATCCTAGTAGAAAATGAAGAATAAGTTCTCCATCCAGGGGCAAAAATAGCTTGAGATAATGAAATTATTGAATCGATTCATTGGGGGTCTGATGCTAGTCTGGCTTGCCCAGGGGACTAAAGCCGCAGCCTTTATGACCCACTTAATTCCCGGCCACGAATACCTCACCCTTTTTGCCCTTGAACAATTGCAAACAAGCCCCGATCCCCTGACGCGCAACTTCTATGGCACCCCCGTCGGCTCCATTGATCGTCAAGCCCATCCTTTATTTAATGGCAATACCCTGGTGGATTTTCCGGGGCTAGATCGTCCCTTTGCCGAGCAGTTGATGCAGATCTTAGTCGGGCCAGAAGATTGGGAAGTTCTATCTGAAGCGGAACGGGATGAATTATTAGCGGGCATGATTCGCCACGATGACAATCGCTCCCAAATTACAAACTTCACGCGCAATTATCTGGGGAACGCCCAAGAAGAATCCGTCAGTGCCCATGAATCCTGTGGGTTATCCCATAATTTCATCAAAGACATCATTATCCATGGCGTTATTTCCATGGCCGGGCCATTGTCCCCACAGCCAGACTCCGACAGTTTTGACCAGCGACATCGAAAAATGACGGGCCTTAAATTTATTGGGGCTGCCCTCCATACTCTGCAAGACTCTTTTTCTAAGGCCCATACCCAAAGACACCCGGACACATGGCTCATCGAAGATATTTGTAGTTATCGCTTTGCCTACTTCGGCCGCAATGAATCTTCTGGCTATTCGGTAGGCTGTGTCCACACCCATTTTCCCTTTGAGGAAGATTTTGGTGGTGGGTCGTTATTAATCGATGATCAGGTGTGGGACCGGGGTCAAACGGGCTGTGAAATAGGAACAGACGGTCAATTGATCAAAAGTTTTGCTTGCCTAAAGGATGAGACCAAGATGGCCGTGGTGGTCACGCGGGATTTGCTGGCATTATTAGTGCCTTTTTTGAACCACGCCCTCTGGCACCAAGAGGTTTTACAGACTGAGCTAGAAACGACCTTGATGGATTTTTTGCAGACTTATCACCCAGACCCAGTGTTAAGGGCAGCCGACCAGGGGATTATGAGCTGCGATCGCCTGGTGGATTTTTCACCCCACACCCGTTTCGATGCCCACCCCCCAGAAATTCAACCCGTTACAATCGACTTTGAACCAGTGCCGTTCCAGCAAAATTTAATGGAGATATTTTTGAATGACCTTTAAGCTCGATAGCCTGCCTTCACAACAAGGCAAAAAAGCCATCGTTACCGGCGCAAATACAGGGCTTGGCTTTGAAACAGCCCTCGGTTTGGCAAAAACAGGCTGTCATGTGATTTTGGCCTGTCGGGACATGGACAAAGCCGCGGCGGCTGCAACTGAGATCCGTCAGCAGATCCCCGACGCTAACGTGGAGACAATGGCGTTAGATCTGAGTCAATTAGCCTCTGTTAAAGAATTTGCTACGGCCTACCGTCAACGGCATCAAACTTTAAATCTCCTCATCAACAATGCGGGGATTATGTTCCCTCCCTATAGCCAAACGGTAGATGGTTTTGAAAGTCAGTTTTGTGTGAATTATTTAGGCCATTTCCTCTTAACGGCGCTCTTAATTGATCTGATGCCCGACACCGCAGAATCACGGGTTGTTTCGCTCAGTAGCAACGCCCATAAATTCGGCAAAATTAATTTTCAAGATCTACAGTCCGAGCAAAACTATTCGGCGACGGCGGCCTATGGCCAGAGCAAGTTGGCTTGCTTACTGTTTGCGGTGGAGTTGCAACGGCGGCTAGCAGCAAAAAATAAGAACATTCTCTCGGTGGCGGCTCACCCAGGCATCGCCCCCACGGAACTTGGCCGCTACATTCCGGCATTTTTAGCGGGCCTGATCCGTTTGATTTTTGTGCCTTTTTTCGCAAATTCCGTCGCACAAGGCGCATTACCCACCCTGATGGCCGCCCTCGACCCAGCGGCAACCGGAGGCGACTATTTTGGCCCCCAAGGCTTTGGGGAGATGTCCGGCAAACCAGGACGCGTTGAGAAATCAGACCAAGCCAAAGACGAGGCGATCGCCAAGCAATTATGGGAGACTTCTGAGACGCTGATCAACTGTCCATTGACGATCCCAGACTAACGACGATGGTCAATTCCGTGGGTCATGTTCGCATAAAATGCGGTCTAGTCCTTCCAATTGACTGCAATCGATTGTGCCGTTCCCAGCATTCCCAGTAGAACCATTGGCACTACCGAGCGAAATGCCTTTGAGCAGAGACATACCCTTAAATC
Source organism: Picosynechococcus sp. PCC 7002 (assembly GCF_963860125.1). NCBI lineage: Bacteria > Bacillati > Cyanobacteriota > Cyanophyceae > Chroococcales > Geminocystaceae > Picosynechococcus > Picosynechococcus sp. PCC 7002. The sequence goes on along the minus strand of NZ_CAWLFA010000001.1, from coordinate 1,564,892 downwards.
CCGATTGTTGATTATTCGCCCAACTGCTCGGATGACTGTCGCCAATGGTATAGTTGCCTGCTTTTAAGGTGGCATTCGGGCGCACAATCCAATAGGCATTGGGCACGCCCCCTTGACCCGGTTGGGTCGTCGCTTGCCAGGGGCCATAGGTGGTGCCTTCCTGATGGGTCAGCCACATTGTTCCAGGAGCTTGACCCCGGGCATCGTTCCAATGGTAGTTCATGAAATAAGTCAACCGTGCCGCATTCGGTAAAGAAAACTGTGTGGCACTACTTGGACTATTACGAACACCATAAATATTATTGTTATCAAAAAGAGTTACTTCTTGAAGGGCCACTTCTGGGGGCGCTGTTGGTGCTTGGGCAGCGGAATTATTTTGATTGAGACTGAGAAGATAGTCCCCTGTTTCGCCGGCTTCATAGCTATTAACAACGATGGTATATTCCCCCGTATCAGGTAGTTTAATGACTAATGTTTCCTTCTCGCCTTTCCAGTTGTCATCAATTTGTGCGATTGCTTCTCCTTGGGGATCAACCAAAATTAACAATCCATCAAAAGCTTGGGTTTCAAGGGTAATTTGAATCGTATCTCCGGCTTGCCCCGTAAATAGATGCGCATTGTAAAATGTCCCATCATCAAAAACCCGACTATTCCTCGTTAAGGTGCCTCGCCATTGCCTTGAATTTGCGCCTGTTTGGGTCTGGCTCGGTGTAGATGACTGGGTGGCGCTGTTATATTTATTTGCTGAAACGATGCAATAGGCGTAGCTGTTGCGGAACGTGTCGGTGTTTCGCACCTGTACCCAACTGGCGGTTCCTTCGACATAGTAGGGCAGCGGGCCTTCAATCATCCGCACTTGGCGCGTTTGGGGGCCAAATTCTAGCAGATAACCCTTGCCCGCCCTGAGATCAAAGGGGCCAGTAACTTCCCAGATCCCATTATTTTGAGTCCAGTTAGGCCGCATTTCTGAGGTGATCATTGAAAAAATGACATACACAGGCCCAGGGTTTTGGGGACCATCATTGAGAGCTTCTTGGTAAGGCGTCCATTCTAAAGGCCCCTGAAACGGTAAACCATAGTTCCCACAGGAAAGGGCCACATCACCGCCATCTTCCTGGGACGTATTTTGGGAACTGGACTGACTACAGGGAACTTCCACAAGGCGACAGTTGTACTGGTCACAAACTTCCTCAAAACAGCGATTTTCGAGATTATCGAAGGGGTTGGCTGCGGTGAGGGTCGCCCCTTGGAACATCAGTAGGGCTCCGAGAAAAACAGTCCGACTACTAAAATTAGCAACCTGTTGAATCTTCATTTGCCTTCCCCCTGTGTTGAGAATGGGGACATTGCTTTGAGATTTAGAAAAAGGCTTTTTTTAGGAATAGTCGATCTATTTGACTACTGGCTAAATTCGTTGCGACTTTAACAATTGAATTGTTGCTTTTTTTCTAGATCTTTCCTTATTCTCATTGTATCAAAGTAATTTCAGGGCCATAGGTAATGTTTTAGACTTTACTTTAGGGTTTAATTTTTTGGTCAATAAATATTAATTTGTGTTGATAATTTTAAATTAAAGCCAATAGGGTTTTGCTAGGGAACAGCAATGATTGTCGTCCTCAGGTTTTGCAAAGAGAATCCGGCTCAGAATCAGGCGATCGCCAAATAATTGATCGCAGTATGATTTAGCGAAACATTACCATACCAGGCTGAGGTAAGTGGCAATGGCTACCATGGAAGTAGGCTCCCAGACTTATAACCTGACTCCATCGGTTTCATTGCGTCGTGGCCACAAACGCCGTCGTATCCTCAAAAGTTTTAGACCTTCAGCTCAAACCATGGCTGTATGGTTTGGGGATCATCGCCGTTGCTGGAATTTGTGTTGTCCTCTTCCGCCCAAAACCGATTCCGGTAGAAGTCGTGACCATTAAACCGGGGCCTTTGCAAGTGATGGTCATTGAGGAAGGACAGACCTACCTTGAGGATCGCTACCTGGTGTCTACCTCCGTTGCAGGTTATGTGCCCCGACTGGATCTTGAAGTCGGTGATCCGGTGAGTCAGGATCAAGTAATCGCCCAGATTGATCCCCTCGAATTTGATAATGATGTGTCGGCAATCTTGGCCCAAATCAACGCCCTCCAAGCCGAAAAAACAGGCGTTGCCACCCTCCGACCAAAGACAGAGAGTTTGACCCAAGCAGAAGCCAAGATCAAGGCGGTTGAAGCGGAAATTGCAGGGGATCAGGCGATCGCCACGGAATTGAGAATTCGTTTCATCCAAGCGCAACAGGAACAACAACGGGGAGAATTTCTCTACCGCAATGGGGCCATCTCGAAACAAGCGCTGGAAACATTGGCACTGAATACGAAGGCGATCGCCCAAAATTTAGAAGTGGCGCAACAAAGACTGAACCAAGCCCAGGCGAATCTGCAAGAGGCGATCGCCGCACGGGATGAACTGCGGGCCACCCAACAGGATCCTGATTATTTGCTCGAAGTTTATGATGCCCAAATTCGCAGTTTAGAGGCAGAGCTTGCCAACCGCACCGACCAAGTCCAACGCACCGCGATCAAAGCGCCCATCAGTGGCCAAGTGCTGCGTCTCTATCAAAAAAATTACCAATATCTGGAAGCGGGACAGCCCCTGCTAGAGCTTGGAGATCTACAAAATTTAGCAGTGATGGTGGATGTGCTCTCCAGTGAAGCGACTCAGATTCAACCCGGAAATCCCGTCATCATCAACCAATGGGGTGGCGATCGCCCTTTGACGGGCCAAGTGAAACGCCTTGAACCAGCGGCTTTTACAAAAGTGTCGGCCCTCGGCGTCGAAGAACAACGGGTGAATGTGGTGGTTAGCCTCGATGACATTCCCGCCAACCTGGGCGATCAATATCGGGTCGAAACCCAGATCGTGGTTTGGCAAGCCGAAGATGTATTGCAGGTGCCCCTTAGCGCCCTATTTCGCTGCGATGAGCAATGGTGTGTGTTTCTCATGGAAGCGGGACAGGCCCAAGCGGTGGCGGTGGAGATTGGCCACAAAACGGAACAAAATGCCCAAGTCAAAAGCGGTTTAGCTGCCAATGATCAAGTGATCCTTTATCCCTCTGGAGATATTCAAACTGGGCGTCGAGTACAGCCCCAAGCAGACCGTGCAGCGCCGACAAACTAGGGGGGCAATAATTATGACCGACTCACCCATTGTTCTTTTTTGGATCCAACACCTTTCCAAGACCTATTACATCGGCGATGTGGCCGTACAAGCCCTAAAAAATATCGATTTAGAATTATACGAGGGGGAATTTGTCGTGCTGTTGGGCGCTTCGGGGAGCGGCAAATCAACCTTGCTAAATATTTTGGGGGGTTTAGATATTCCGAGTACGGGCGAAATTTTTTTTCGGGGCAAAAGTCTCACCACCGCTAATGAAGCGCAACTCACCCGTTACCGCCGCAACCATGTGGGCTTTGTGTTCCAATTTTATAATTTGATCCCAAGTCTGACCGCCGCCGAAAACGTGGCCCTCGTAACGGATCTGGTGGCCCATGCCATGGCACCAACGGAGGCTTTGACCTTAGTGGGTTTAGAGAATCGCCTCGATCATTTCCCGGCTCAACTATCGGGGGGCGAGCAACAACGGGTCGCGATCGCCCGGGCGATCGCCAAACAACCGGAGGTTTTGCTCTGCGATGAACCGACGGGAGCCTTAGATTTTCAAACCGGGAAACGGGTGCTGCAGGTGCTTGAACAGATTAATCGAGACCTGGGCACCACCGTCGCCGTAATTACCCATAATGCCGGGATTGCGGCCATGGCCGACCGGGTCTTGCGGATGCGTAGTGGGGAAATTGTCGCCATCGAAACGAACGCGATTAAACAATCACCATTGCTTTTGGAGTGGTAGGGATGGTTGCACCGCTGGATCGAAAGTTATGGCGAGACCTACAGGCCCAGTGGGGTCAACTTTTGGCGATCGCCCTCGTGGTGGCCTGTGGCATTGCTTGTTTTGTGATGATGCTCAGTGCTTACCATTCCCTGGTGCTGACCCAGACGGCCTACTATGAACGCTATCGGTTTGGCGAAGTGTTTGCGGAACTGAAGCGCGCGCCCCAAAGCTTACAATCACAAATTGCCGCCATCAACGCAGTTCAGGAAGTACAAACCCGGATTGTTGCCGATGTCACCCTCAATGTACCAGGACTCTTAGAACCGGCTACAGCCCGGTTAATTTCCCTGCCTCCTAGACGCGAGGGGATGCTCAATGGTTTGTTTTTGCGCAGTCCAGGCACCTTTCCCGATCCCCAGCAGCCTGAGGAAGTGCTCATCAGTGAAGCCTTTGCGATCGCCAATCAGATCCAAGTGGGCGATCGCCTGGGGGCAATTCTCAATGGTCGCTGGCAAAACCTCCGGGTCACGGGCATTGCCCTCAGCCCTGAATATATCTATGCGGTTTCCGGGGGGAATATTTACCCAGACGACAAACGTTTTGGCATTCTCTGGGCCAACGAAACCGCCTTAAGTCACGCCTTTGGCCTTGATGGTGCTTTTAATAGTGTGGTGCTCACGTTGACCCCTGGAGCCAATGAACGGGCCGTGATTACCCAGTTAGATCACCTCCTCGAAGGCTATGGCGGCTTGGGGGCCTACGGTCGCCGTGATCAATTTTCTCACCGGATTGTGAGCGACGAGATTCAGAGTTTAGAAGTCTCTGCCACGATCCTACCGACAATCTTTTTGGCGATCGCCGCTTTTTTGCTGCATATTTTAATCTCCCGTCTGATTGCCATCCAAAGGGGACAAATTGCCGTGCTCAAGGCCTTTGGCTATACCAATGTCCAAGTGGGCTGGCATTACCTCAAATTCATGTTGCTGGTTTTTAGTGGTGGTGCTGTCTTGGGGTTGTCCTGCGGGCTTTGGCTCGGACAAGGTTTAACCCAACTGTATGCAGACTTTTTCCATTTTCCCTTCCTGCGCTACGAAGCCAGTGCCCTGCTTATCATCACCGCCTTGCTTATTAGTGGCGGTGCGGCCTGTATTGGCGGATTGATGGCGGTACGGGAAGCGATTCTCTTGCCCCCAGCCGAGGGCATGCGACCCAAACAACCCGTGACATTTCGCGCCACCATAGTCGAAAGATTGGGCTTACAACAGTTTTTTTCGCCGGCCGGACGGATTATTCTCCGCAATCTCGAACGTCGTCCCCTCCGTGCTAGCTTATCGATCCTCGGCATTGCCGTGGCTGTGGCTATTTTACTAACGGGGTTTGGCCTGCAAGGATCCATGACGGCTTTAATGGATATCCAATTCCAAACCGTGCAGCGCGAAGACATGACCTTAACGTTTAATCAACTGTTGCCCTATCGCAGCCGCTATCACCTGCGCCACCTCCCAGGCATTCTCAAGACAGAGGTTTTTCGGTCGGTGCCAGTGCGGTTACGCCACGGCCACTATCAATATCGCCTGGCGATTACCGGCCTCGAACCCCAAGGGGAATTACGACAACTCGTTAACCGTCAACTGCAACCTGTATCTTTACCACCAGCAGGTCTGGTCTTGGGCACAAAGTTGGGGGAAATCCTTCATATTCAACCCGGCGATCGCCTCGGAGTCGAAGTCCTTGAGGGGAAACGCCAACAAACAGAAACCTGGGTGATGGGCTTAGTGGATGAACCGATTGGTCTATCGGCCTACATGAATTTAGCAGCGCTGAATCAAATGCTGGGTGAAGGCCAGGTCATTTCCGGAGCCTATGTTCTCATTGACTCCCAAGTAAAAGAACAACTTTACCAAGCCCTAAAACAATTACCAGCCATTGAAGGAATTGCGTTTCGGGAAGCTCTGTTAGAAAGTTTCCAAGCCATTAGCGGCGAAAGCCTCCAGATTATGACCGGCATTATTGTCCTCTTTGCCTGCATTATCACTTTCAGTGTGGTTTACAATTCAGCGCGCCTTGCCCTGTCCGAAAGAAGCCACGAGTTAGCCACTCTGAGGGTGATGGGATTTACCCAAACCGAAATTGCTTTTATCCTCCTAGGGGAACAAACTCTGCTCACATTCATCGCCATTCCCTTGGGTTTGGGGCTGGGGGTACTGCTGCTCTGGCTGTTGGTGCAAGCTTACAATACGGAGCTTTATCGTCTACCGTTAACCCTAAATTCCGGTATCTATGGGCTGACGGCTTTGATCGTCATTGTCACGTCTCTCATCTCCAATCTGCTCATTTATTCCCAGCTTCAGGCCCTGAATTTAGTGACCGTCTTAAAAATTCAAGAGTAGTCCCTCAATCAATATTGGGTCAGCCAAATGGAGCCGATGGCGGCATGGTCTTCGTATTGGGTGGTCGTTTGATAGCTGTCTTGGCGATCAGGATAAATACCTGCGTAATCGCTTAGGGTCCATTGATTCGAGCGGAAAAAGAGCCAGGATGTTTGGTCAGTGTTGAAAGGGGAGTCGGCAAATTGAATCAATTCTCGACTTTCATTTTCTGTGCTGTAGCTGAGGGTTGCAGGGCCATAGGCGGCGATCGCCTCGGATAGGAGAGTGCCAGGGCCAACTCCTGCCGCGGTACGGTAGCTGGGATTGTCCACCATAATCCGAATAATTTTGTCCTGGTCACCGGGGAGATTGTCACCACTGTCCCCATCAAAGGCCACCACAAACTGGGCTGCGCCATAGAGATTTACTTGCCAGCCGGTGGGCAGATCAACCCCCAAAGGCACGGCTTCCAAGGTGGCCGCTTCGGGAAGTTGGGCTTTGAACTCTCTAAAAGTCATTCCTAGACGGGCAGGCCCGACCCCCTCGGCGGTAATTAGATAATCTGCACTGGGCGATCGCACGCCGAGATCCGCACAGCCATTGGGGACGCCATCGATCAAACTAGCAGAGACAAGCCGCAGGCTATAGCCATCCCAATAATATTCAGAGTCCTCTAGGCAAGTTCCTGCGCCGTTAAATTTATAGCCATTGCTGAGAACGCTAGTTTCTGGGTCAAAGGTGGGAAAGCCAGCGAGGGCCAAGCGGGAATGGGTGATGGTTTCACCGTCAACATAAACAAACTCATAGGCTCCTTGGTAGGCCGCCATAAAGCACAGCACACTCACCAAATATTGATCTTCGCCCTGTTGATACACCGCCGCATCATCGAGATTCGCAGCCAAATTATCGTTGTCCAGGCAGAGGCCAAGGCTGGCTTGCTGATCCACCACCCGCTGAAAAATACTGGCTTTTTCCGATCCAGTCACCGTGCGGGCGATCGCCACGGGGATTGGTGGAGTGATCCCTGGCTCTGGGGTAGGAAGACTCGGCTCAGGTTCAGTTGGGGTTTGTTTTAAAACAGCACCAAAGCCCGGTTGGGGCGGCGAGGGCTGAATACTGGCGGTGGTGCGGTTCCCAAAAAACTGATAGGCGGCGATCGCACTGAAAACAAAGGCCGTGGCGGGGAGGGTGTAATAGTAAAATTTTTGCATGGTGGGCAGGGCTCCTGGGTAATCACTTTAAATTTCAGTCAAACATTCCAGCCAAAAAAAACGCTAGAGACAGAGTTGCGCAGAATAGGTCTGGGAACCCCGACCCGGTTGACAGCGCCAGGTCACTTGGCGATCGCTGACCGTCCAGGTGCCATTGGCATTTTTATTGAGGGAAATCGTAAACCGTTGCCCCCGCACCGAATCATCCAACAGACCTTCTTGGGTGATCGTCACCGTAGAGCGTTGGGGGTTTTCCACCGTATCGTTTTGTCGTTCGATGCTGACCCGAAAACTCTCTGGAGTGTAACCAAGGCCTTTTGCCGTTGCCAAAGCCACCATGAGCGGATCTTGGGCCGCCCCCTGGTTGTTAGCAAATAGGAGTGGCTCGCTCGTCTGGGCCAATAACGTCGCCTGATCAAATAAATTCACCAAAGACGCCTTGTTCACGCTTTGCACCTCAACGATCCCCGGCACATCCGGCGCTTCGTACCAACCATAGGCCACATCAAACTGGCTTTGAATTTCCGCAAAAACCACATCAATGCCATTAATTGATGCCCGACTGACCTTCGGATTTGGCCCCACGGTGCGCCCCTGGGCAAACTCTTGGAGGGTTAAATTTTGGGGGTTGGGTTGCCGCCGGAGGGTCTGGGGATAAATGGCATCTGTCCCTAGCACGGGGGTTCCTTGGGCAAGGCAACGAATCAAATTAAAATCTCCCGGCCTGAGGATTGAAATGCTGCCATCATTGCGGAGCATCGTCCGGAAATTTCGGGGAATTTCCAGTTGGATACCAAATTGCTCGAACTTAACAATACGGGTTGCATCAACGGCGCTTAAATCATTCGTATTCCGACAAACCCCTTGGCTGGTGGCCGGTGGTAACTGTCGTGAAATGCCAATTCCCCCAAGGGCGATCGCCCCAGCGATCATTAAACAATTGCCAACTAATTTTTTGTTCATCATCACACCTTTGCCGATAACCTTCTGACTTCAACAGATTTAAAATTCGGAGATTTATTTACACCGACGATCCCAAGCCAAAAAAGTTTTTCTCGTTTACTAATGCCCCCAGCTTAAACAGGATTTTTCTGGCCTCAACGATGGTTACATTTTTTGTGACATAAATTCGAAAGCCGCAAGGCAATTGCCGACAAAAACCCGAAAGACAAGATTAAGATTTCTTAAGGCTATTTCCTGGCTCATTGAAGACTTCGATGACAAGTTGTTAACCTGAATTTATCGATTTTTTATGAATTTCTCCCCTACAACGAAACAATCAACCCCTAGGAAAAATACAGGCCCGGCGCACTTTCTGGAGTCATATTTAAAACGAATCAGCCTGACATGAAAATTTGGCTCAGAACAACCAAAAACTTCAATATTTTTTCTATACTTGATTTAGTGTGGAGCGATCTGCACAGCGCTATCTGACCACGACGGAACAAATTTCAGCAAATAAGCGGACTTTGTTTACCCAGCCTTGATCAACAATTGAAGCGAAGTCGAACAAGAGGAGAAAACGATGAATTTACCCAGCAACAAAGACGAGCTAGTCACCCAGCTACATCAGCAAATTGACGAAGCCTCTCGGAATATCGATGAATTAAAGCTCCAAGCTAATCTTGCCAAGGCGGAAGCGAGATCTGCTTTTGAGGCGAACATTGCCACCCTCGAATCCCAAAAAGTTAAGTTGCAAGAACAGGTCAATCACCTAAAACACAGCACAGATAATGCCTGGCAAGAACTGGCTGAAGGCTGTCAGAAGTCCTGGCATGAGTTTCAAAGTGCGGTGCAAAAGGCGATCGCCCAGTTCAAGGCATAACTCTCCATATTCATTGAGAACGCCTTTTAATCTCTCCCATAAAAAACTCTAAAACCCCATCCCACCGGAGTTTTAGAGTTGATGATCACGATTGCTCGTGTAGAGGAGAATAAAACTTGGACAAACTTGTAGAAAATTACAGATAACCCTAGAAGGCATTCACGGCGATCGCCCCGATGGTACCCGTCCCGAGCAACCCTAAGATCTTCATCCCTAAGGCCCCAAGACTTGCCCCCTGCTGGGAACGTCGTTTGAGAAAACTGTAGATGTGGGGCGCACCAGCTAGGAAAAAGAGAATCGCAACAATACCCGCATTTTGAGAAGCTGGGGTTTGTTTTTTGGTGATTGGTTGACGGGACATAGTGAGTACCTAAGAATGCAACGGAGTTTAGGCCATGAAACCTAGGCGGTGGCCATTGGATTTCGCGAGGCGAATTAGATTTTGTCGCGTTTTTGCGTCGAGGCCGACGGTGTTGCAAAAGTTGGTGATTGTCTTGCAATGAAGACCAATGACCTTACCACGAGTTTTGTTAAAACGGGCTGTACCCATGACTTTGCGAATCAAGATAACCAGGGAACCAAACATTGCAACTAGCCTCGTAAAACGACAAATAACTGGGAAAAAACTAAAAAATTAGAGTTGGAACAAGAGATTGATCAGGGTATCGCCACCAATCAATTCCGTTGCGATGAGCGCCACAAAACCAATCATTGCCAGGCGGCCATTTAACTTTTCGGCGTAGGCTGTCCAGCCGGCGGTATGTTCTGTATCAACGTAGACTTCAGGCTCGATTGCAAAGCTGTTGAGTTGACCGAATTCGTTGGAAGTATAACCAGTAGCCATTGAGGGAACCTCGTGCTTGCTTACATGAATAAATATAACAAAATGTAAACAAATATTGCAAGTTATTGACGAAAAAATATTTTTCTGGGGTGTGAGCCATCAAAGTCCTATTTGCCCCAAACAGTAGTAACCCCAATCCTTTCAGGGGATCGGGGTAGAGCAATAACGGTTGAAAAAATGGTGTTAAGCCCTGGGGTTTTGTAACAAAAATCTGTTACAAACCGACAATAATCTGAGCCATCGCCCAGGCGAGACCGAGACTTGTTAGGTACTGGGGCAACAGCGATCGCCAGGATTGTTTACTCATTTTTTTCGTGAGCACAAAAGTACAGAGCGTCCCGAAGACGAGGGTTGAACCCTGGAGAAAGGCAATCACGGCGGGATGGGCGACAACAATCGGCAAGGTGCTGCCCTGGAGACCGAAGGTGGCCATGGTTACGGGTAAAATTTGACCGGCTTCCCCTAAACCGAGACGGAGATAATGGGCGAGGCTCCCCCCCAAAACCAAGGGTAGATAACCATAGGCCAGTTGTAAAAAGGGTTTTGCCTTGGGGGGAGAGTTTAAAAATTGCACCACAGCCCCTGTTAATAGGACTACTCCAGCGGGTACTCCCAAGGCGGCGATCGCCAATCCCAGGTGGGGCCAAAATTGACTGAGGTCTAAATTTAAACCCAGGATTTGGTTAATTTCTGGCAGCCGATGGAGAAAGATTCCCCCCAGGAGTAATAGTAAAAGAGCGACTTCATAGGTGCGGGGGCGGTGGGTTGTCCACAGTTCAATGGCTGGGGGGCGTAGATTTACCGCTACTGATCGATGGGGACAAGCCTTAAGACAGGTCATGCACAGTACACAATCGCGGTTGTCCTCCAGTTGGGCCGGGTGGGAATAGAGGGGACAGCCTGCTGTTTCTAAGCCTTCACCCTTTTGGGGGCCGCCTTTATAGCATTGATAGGTGCTACATTCCGCCGAACAAGTGCCCTGTTGCGCCCGCAACTCCGTCATCGAGAGTTTCGCAAAGAGGCCATTCATGCCGCCGATGGGACAAAGATAGCGACACCAAAACCGCCGCTCAAAGATCGCCGAGCAGATCATCGCCCCGGCAGTAATAATAATCAGCAACCAAGCCGAAAGATAAGCCGTATTTTGTAAATCCCACAGTTCTTCCCAGAGGAAAATCAGGGCAAATAAGCCAAAGAGAAACCAACCGCCCCATTTTTCTGCCTGCTGACGCGGCCAGGGTTTGAGGTCGCGCTTTAGGAGTTCGGTGGTGATTTTCTGGGTAATTTCCCCGTAGATCATAAACGGACAAACGGCACACCAAAGACGACCGACAAAGGGAAAAGCGAGAAGCACCAGGGGCCACCACCAAGCCCAAAAGAAATTCAACGCAAAGTTTTGGTCGCGGGTTTGGGGGGCGAGAAATAGAACAGCAATAATTAATGGAAAGGCGATCGCCGTAAAACCATAGTTAATGCGGTCGGGCCACCAAGGGCTCCGGAGAAAACGCCGGAAGGCAGGGTAGGCATTGAGTAAATTGAGGCGAAATCGTTTTTGTTTCCCCTGGGCTGACCAAAAAATTTCTTCGGTGAGCATCGACCCCTGATCCGATTGGACAATGGCCCGTTCTACCAAGTTTTGCAACTCGCGGATATTGTTCGGAAAGTCGTAGGACTGGAGACGACGGAGGGCTTCGGGGGTGAGGGTCGGTTTATCGAGGCCCTTCGCCCGGCAAAATAAGCTGGTGTAATATTCCACCTGGGCCGCTAGATCTGCTTTGCGAACCCGCAGCGGTGGCACCTTGATCGTTTCGGAAAAATGGCGGGCCACAGCAGGAAGTTGTCGTTCGGCGATCGCCACCAATTTTGCCGCCGTTTGTTGGGGGACAGGTTCTGGATCACCGGGGCGACTGATGGGGGTATAGGTCTGGGTTTCGATTAACGTGGCGACTTTATCGATCAGTTCCGGGGGCAATTCTTCAATTTTGTTGAGAATTAGGGTGCCTTTTCCCAGCCATGCCAAGAGACCTTTTTTGCCATCGGTGCGGCCAAAGAGTTCAGCACCACTTTTTTGGAGAATACTGCAATCGATTTTAATAATCGGCTGTCGGCGTCGGGGCGAACCGTAGTGGATCAGGGCGGCTAAATTATCTTTTTCTAAACCCGGTTCCCCAAAAATGTAAATGGATCGATCATGAGTACCCGCCTCACGAATTTGTTGCCGCAGGCGTTTAGCGTAGCGACTTTTCCCCACAACCCCCCGTTTCGCTTTGGTGACGAGGTAGGGGCGCAAAATTTCCTGTTGTTGCTGTTCCTGTTGGAGGGCTTGGGCGACTTCTGCCAGCTCCTGGGCGAGATCCTGGGAAAAGGCCTGGGTAATTTCAGGATAGTTTTGGATCAGGTCTTGCCACTGTTGGCGCGGCATAAACCACATTTCTGTGGCGGTGACGGTGGCGATCGCCTCTTGGGAAGCTTCATTAAGGAGTAAAGGCCGCAGATTGATCGTACTGCCTCTGGTTAGGGGGTTGGTCTCTGGTGCAGCCGCGCTGTTGTGGCTGATCACCTCCCCGGAAATCAAAATGTATAAACCTTGGGGATGTTGGTCGATCTCGCTGAGGGTCTGTTGGGGAGGGAGGGTTTGCCTTTGGAGTGCCGTGGCGATCGCCCCTAGGGTTTCCAGCGACAGACAACCGAGGCTGGTGCGCTCCTGCAACCAAATCAAACGTTCCTGGATGGTCATGTTTATTTTCCTCCAACCCTTGCTCCCCCAGCTTATCGAATCTGACGGAGTAGATTAATTCCCCAGCGGAACAAGCTACAGTGGAACCAATGACCCGCCAGAAAAACGAGCTTATGAAAACAAGACAACTAGGCCAAAGTGCCGTCCAAATCACCCCGATTATTCTCGGTACTTGGCAAGCGGGCAAGCGCAATTGGGCGGATATTGACGACCAAGAAATTGTGGCCGGGATCCGTGCCGCCGTAGATGCAGGCATTACGACCATCGATACCGCTGAAATTTATGGCGATGGGGATTCTGAACGTCGGGTCGCCGAGGCGATCGCCCCCCAACGGGATCAAGTGACCCTATTAACGAAAGTCTTTGCCAATCACCTCCACCACGACCAGGTGATCACCGCCTGCGAAAATTCCCTCAACAGACTCCAGACAGACTACATCGATCTGTACCAAATCCACTGGCCAGCGGGAACGTGGAATTCTGACCTGGTGCCCATCGCTGAAACCATGGCCGCTCTGAATCAATTGAAAGAACAGGGCAAAATTCGCGCTATTGGTGTGTCTAATTTTTCCTTGGCGCAACTCCAGGAAGCGATGGAACACGGCCAAATCGATAGCATTCAACCGCCCTATTCTTTATTTTGGCGGGCCATTGAACGGGAAATTCAACCTTTCTGTGCGGCCCAGCAGATTTCGATCCTCGCCTATTCTTCCTTGGCCCAGGGTCTACTGACGGGGAAATTTGGCCCCGATCACCAGTTTGCGGCGGGGGATCACCGCTCCCACAACCGTCTTTATGCTGACCCGGAAAATTACCAACGGGTACAAACGGCCCTCGGACTCCTGAAACCGATCGCCACGACAAAGAATTGCACCTTGGCTCAACTGGCGATCGCCTGGCTGATTCGGCAGCCCCAAACCAATGCCATCGTCGGCGCGCGCAATGCTCAACAGGCGATCGCCAATGCCCAGGCCATCGATGTCGAGTTAACGGCTAAAGATCTCGAAGCCATTGACCATATCGGGCGGACAGTAACCGATCCTCTAGACGAAAATCCGCTCCTATGGAACTGGTAAGCACCAGGAAATTCAAATTCCTTTGGCTATACTGAAGGCAAGTTTCAGCGCTCTGCATCAACCCAATGAAAGCTTTAATTTTGGCCCTGGGGATTTCCTGTCTGGCGATCCCCGTCGCGGCCCAGGGAACCTGTCTCCGGATTAGCGATTTTTATACCACCTGCCAAGATGGTCGGGGCAATCAATACAGTATCCAGACCTTTGGCCCCAATACCTTTATCAACGGCAATTCCTACTACTCCCGCTCGCCCTATTACCATAGCTACCCTGGGTCTAGCGCCCATCGACGACCAGGCGATCGCCCCTGGAAACCAGCCCACTACCGACGGCCGACTAGCCACCATACTTATTCTTTTAGCAATACTTTCAAAAGCAAGAAAAGTCGCCCTTGGCAATATGAACCCTATTGGCAACAGCCTTGGAAAAAAGAGCCTAGTTCATCACCCCAATTCAGCACCTATTGGCAGCGCAACCCCTGGCAACGGCCCACCTACCGCAACGACCAAAATCTCTACCTCGACACCCGCTGGTAAATACATTTTTAACGACCCCAAAAGTTCGCCAACAATTAAGAGTTAAGAATCAGGACAAGAAAAAGGCGATCGCCACCGGTGATTTATTTTCTGTGTCTCCTAAACATCGAAGCACCAAAAATCCAGTACGATAAAGCGGTACTTTTGCGTCCGTTGCTATGGCACAGTTTCCTTTATCTACTGTTTCCCTGCGCCGTTGGTTGCCCTGGGGTTTAGGTGGCCTAACAATTATCACTTCCCTTGGCATCCTCGGATTTAGGCATTATCAACGCCAACAAGTCTCTTTTATCAGCACTTCCGTCGCCATTAGCAACAGCACCCTCGCCACAATTGCCACCGATGCGGCCAAGGCGATCGCCCCCGTCCCCCAAACAAAAACGACCGTCATCACCCTCAAGGCCGTTGGGGATATGGCCCCAGGGACTCGCTACTCGAAAACGCCCCAAGTCGAACAGAAAATGCAAATGTTTGCCGGGGTCGAAGGCCAGCTCGGTTGGAGTGACCTCCTTATCGGCAATCTAGAAACAACCCTTACCAATCATCCCTACGCCGCAAAAGATATCAGTCGCCCCAATGTCTTTGCTTTTCGGACGGCCCCTAGCTACGCCAATCTCCTCAAGGATGCAGGGTTCCAAGCCCTCAGTATTGCAAATAACCACACCTTCGACTACGGACAAACAGGCTTTCAAGATACCCAAACGACTCTTACAGACACTGGCATTGCCCCCATTGGCGTTAAAAACCAAATCCATTACCACCAACACAAAGACCTCACCGTCGCCCTCATCGGTTTTAGCACTTACCAATATCACAATACGGTTCAAGACCTAGATGCTGCTGTCGCTCTGGTCAAGGAAGCCGATGTCAAAGCCGACATTATCGTGATCTCTGTCCATGCTGGTGCCGAAGGTACGGGGGCAAATCGCGTCCGGCCTGGTACGGAATGGTTTTTTGGGGAAAACCGTGGCGACCTCCACAAATTTTCTCGGACTCTGATTGATGCCGGAGCCGATCTGATTGTTGGCCATGGCCCCCATGTGCTCCGGGCCGTGGAACTTTACCAAGGCCGTTTGATCGCCTATTCCCTCGGTAATTTCGTCGCCGATGGTGCCCTGTCAGTGGCCAGTACCCTCGCCGAAAGCGTCATTTTAGAGGTTGCGATGAGTAGTGAGGGGCGTTTTCTGAAGGGGAAACTTCATCCTGTGCGTCTCAACGGCCAAGGGTTCCCGTTTTACGATGCCACGGGTACGGCCATTAAACGCATGCAACAACTAACCCAGCGGGATTTTCCTGAGACTCCTTTAACGATTCAAGCAGATGGCCAGCTTTTACCAAGAACGTTGTAACCTTTGATGGTGAAGGATTTTCAAAAAAGTTGCGCTCAAAAACTGCATAAGCAAAATTTTCGGTCACTATCACCTGGCAACACACAACAATCAATCAACAGGTAACTGACCCATGACTACTTTCGCTTTCTCCCGTCCCCAATCCCTCAAACTTGCTACCGCTGGTGCTTTTCTTGCTCTCGGTGTTCTGAGTATCGCTCAACCTGCTAAAGCCGATAATGTCTCTAGTAGCACGATGATTTCTGAACAGACCAGTGCCGCTGTTGGCGTCGGCAACTCTACTTCTAACACCATGGGCCAATCAAATTTCCAAAATCAAAGCGGCTTCTTTAGTGGTGGTAACAACGGCGCCCAGTCTACAATTGTTGGTTCCCAAACTGCCGTGGCTGATGGTTTTTTCAACAACGTCAACAACAACCTCGGTCAATCCAGCACCCAACTCCAATCCGACGCCTTTGGGTTTGGCAATAATGCCAGCGTTGCCCAGGTGGGTGCCAGCCAAACAGGTGCGGGAATTGGTTTCGGCAACAGCGTCAACAACAGTAGTTTCCAAAATAGCTTCCAAAACCAAAGCTCCATCTTCTCTTTCTAAAAAAGGCGATCGCCAAGGTGGTGGTGTGATGAGACAAAGCACATCATTGCCTTGACTGAGACCTACCAGCGCAATCTTCTCCCTAACACAGCCAACCTGTTAGGGGGCTTTTGCTGTGGGTAGCCAAATACTGCATCTGTTCTGGGGCGTAGCAACTATCAAGCAGTACCACAACAGAGCAGGCCAGTCCGATGATTATCACTACTTTTCTCCGTCACCACTCCCTCAAACTCGCCCTTACCTTCGCAATCTTTGGTTTCTTATGCTGGCTTTATTGCCTTTCGCCCCTGACCCTCAACCTTAGTCAACTCCAGCAAGTCGCCATCTACATTGGCCTCGAAGTTTTGTATGATATGCTGCGCCACTGGTGTTTAAAGTTGGTACAAAGTGGTTGCGATCGCCTCCGCCATGTCTCTCCCTTTGTGAACGATTTGTTTGCAGTTGTGACCAAACTGGCAACCGATGGCCGTAATTTTAAAATTCATCTCCCCACGGTTACGGGACAAATGTGGACGATTTATCCCCTGCGTGTTCTTTCTTAAAAAGTCAAGTCTGCTCTAAGCTTTGTGGCCTGTGGTATCGCCAACAAATTTCAAAAATAGCTGTTCTTAGACTGTCGTTTTCCCCAGAAAGTTCCGCCATTTCCCGATAAATAGACCTTTCCAGACAATTCCTGCCAAAACGAAAAATACTTGCTACAGTGAGGAGGATTGTAAAGTTTGCTTTACAAAACACTACGAAAAGAAACAACTTTATTGTTCGCTCACAGACAGGAAGTATCTATGCGTTTTACAAAAACCCTCGCCCTCAGTCTAGCCCTTGGTAGCACCCTTGGCTTTAGTACCGTTGCCCAAGCAGGGGACTATGGTAGCTACGGAGATAAAACAAAGCCCATGACCGAGGCTGAAGCGCCTGCACCCGCAGCGGCAATGACAGCACCGACCATTGTGGACATTGCTGCTAGCAACGATGCTTTTTCGACCCTCGTAGCGGCAGTTTCTGCGGCTGACCTCGCCGAGACCCTTGCTGGCGAAGGCCCTTTTACTGTTTTTGCTCCCACCAATGATGCTTTTGCAGCCCTGCCCGATGGCGTGCTCGAAAGCCTTTTACTCCCTGAAAATAAGGAAATCCTCACTCAAATTTTGACCTACCACGTGGTCAGCGGTAATGTCATGTCCACTGATCTCAGTGCTGGGGCTGTCACCACCGTTGAAGGTAGTGATGTGGTGATCTCCCTCGATGATGGCGTGAAAGTCAACAATGCAAATGTTGTCATGGCAGATATCGAAGCTAGCAATGGCGTTGTCCATGTGATCGATACCGTGATTGTGCCCCCTGCATTAATGGCAGAATTGGAAACATCTAGTGAAACTAGCGAGAATCTCTAGGTTGATCTCAGCATAGTGATTTAACACCACAACCATTTAGGTTATCTGTGAAACCACGGCATCGGGCTGTGGTTTTCTTTTTGACTCATTTAAAACCCAACTGTGGTTTTGCTGCTGAGGATCTGGCCTGGAAAGGGTTCTGAAATTCTCGACAGGTCTATTTATAATGTTTAGGCACTTTTCTCGAAATTGGCGATCGCCCCCCATGAGCAAATCTGACCAAATCCGCATCCGTGGCGCAAGACAGCACAACCTTAAAAATGTGGATCTCGATTTGCCGCGTAACCAGTTGATTGTGTTTACGGGGGTGTCGGGTTCGGGGAAGTCGTCCCTAGCGTTTGACACGATTTTTGCGGAGGGACAGCGCCGTTATGTAGAATCCCTCAGTGCTTACGCCCGCCAGTTTTTGGGGCAGTTGGATAAACCTGATGTGGACGCGATTGAAGGTTTGAGTCCAGCGATCTCCATTGACCAAAAATCCACCTCCCATAACCCCCGCTCCACCGTCGGCACGGTCACGGAAATTGCCGATTATCTGCGGTTACTCTTCGGGCGGGCGGGAGAGCCCCACTGTCCCCACTGCGATCGCCCGATTGCGCCCCAGACCATCGATGAGATGTGTGATCGGGTGTTGACATTGCCGGATCGAACGAAATTTCAGTTGCTTGCACCGATTGTGCGTCACCAAAAGGGAACCCATAAAAAGACCCTTTCTAGTATTGCCGCCGAAGGGTTTGCCCGGGTGAGAATTAATGGCGAAACCCGTGAACTCAGTGACAATATCACCCTCAATAAAAATCACTATCACACCATTGAAATTGTGGTGGATCGTCTGGTGAAAAAAGAGGGAATTCAAGAGCGTTTAGTGGATTCTTTGAGTACCTGTTTAAAACATTCCGAAGGAACAGCAATTGTTGATTTAATTGAGACGGGTGAACAGATTATTTTTTCCGAAAATTTTGCTTGCCCCGAACATGGCGCAGTCATGGAAGAGTTATCCCCCCGTTTGTTTTCTTTTAACTCCCCCTATGGCGCTTGTCCCGCTTGCCACGGGCTAGGCAGTCATCGCCGTTTTTCCCCTGATCTCGTCATTCCCGACCCAAAACAACCCCTCTATGCGGCGATCGCCCCTTGGTCAGAAAAGGAAAATACCTATTATTTATCATTGCTGTATAACCTCGGACAAAACTTTGGTTTTGAGATCCAAACGCCGTGGGAAAAACTCAAAAAAGAACACCAAGAAATTTTACTCCATGGCACCGAAGAACCGATTTGGTTTGAGGAGGAATCTCGCTATGGGGGTGGCAAAGGTTACTATCGCCATTATTCGGGAATTTTAAAACTATTAGAACGCAATTATGAAGATACAAATTCCGATGCGATCAAAGATAAACTGGAAAAATATTTAATTAATCAACCCTGCGAAGTTTGTCAAGGAAAACGCCTTAAACCGGAAGCTTTGTCGGTGCATTTAGGGCAATATAATATCGATGAACTGACCAGCGTTGCCATTCGGGACTGTCTCGAACGGGTCGAAAATCTAGAGTTGAGCGATCGCCAAAAATTGATCGGGGAATTAGCCCTAAAGGAAATTCGGGCGCGGTTACAATTCCTGCTGGATGTCGGCTTGGATTACCTCACCCTTGATCGGGCGGCGATGACCCTCTCCGGCGGCGAAGCCCAGCGCATCCGCCTTGCCACCCAGATCGGCGCAGGGCTAACGGGGGTGTTGTATGTACTCGACGAACCCAGTATCGGCCTCCACCAGCGGGACAATGAGCGACTGTTGCAAACCCTCAAAAAATTGCGGGATCTCGGCAATACTTTAATTGTGGTCGAACATGACGAGGACACGATCCGCACCGCCGATCACATTATTGATATTGGGCCAAAAGCGGGGGTACATGGCGGCGAAATCGTCTTTCAGGGCAGCTTTGACAAGTTTCTGAAGAACAAAAAATCCCTCACCAGCGCTTATCTGTCCGGCAGACGGGCGATCGCCACGCCCCCAGAGCGACGGGAAGGCAACGGCGGCAGATTACGCCTCGAAAATTGCACGAAAAATAATCTCAAAAATATCACCGTAGAAATTCCCCTCGGCAAATTGGTGTCAGTGACGGGGGTTTCCGGTTCGGGGAAATCGACCCTGATGAATGAATTGCTTTATCCGGCGTTGCAACATAGCCTCAATCGGAATGTGCCTTTTCCCAAGGAGTTGGGCGGTGTCAAAGGCTTAAAATCCATTGATAAGGTGATCGTCATTGATCAATCTCCCATCGGCAGAACCCCCCGATCCAATCCAGCGACCTATACGGGCATTTTTGATCCGATTCGGAATTTATTTGCCGAGACTGTAGAGGCGAAAACGAGGGGTTATAAAAAAGGACGGTTTTCGTTCAACGTGAAAGGCGGACGGTGTGAAGCTTGTGGTGGTCAAGGAGTAAATGTGATCGAGATGAATTTCTTGCCGGATGTCTATGTGCAGTGTGAGGTATGCAAGGGGGCACGCTATAACCGTGAAACGCTTCAGGTGAAATTTAAGGGCTATTCCATTTCGGATGTGTTGAATATGACGGTGGAGGAAGCCCTCGAAGTTTTTGAAAATATTACGACGGCGGCAAATCGCTTGCAAACGTTGGTGGATGTGGGCTTGGGTTATATTCGCTTGGGACAACCAGCACCGACCCTCTCCGGCGGAGAAGCACAACGGGTGAAACTGGCTTCGGAATTGTCGCGGCGGGCAACGGGTAAAACCCTCTATTTGATTGACGAACCAACGACGGGTTTATCGTTTTACGATGTGCATCATCTGTTAAATGTGTTGCAACGGCTGGTGGATAAAGGAAATTCTGTCCTCGTCATTGAGCATAATTTGGATGTGATTCGCTGTAGTGATTGGCTGATTGATCTAGGGCCAGAGGGTGGCGATCGCGGTGGAGAGATTATTGCGACGGGTACACCGGAGGATTTAATTAAAGTCAAAGAATCCTATACAGGTAAATTCCTCAAACCGCTATTAACGAAGAAATAATAAACGGTGATCGCTCTCCTGACTTCTTCTTTATATTTAAAGTTTTTTGTGTTTTTGATAAGATGAAATATGTTTTTTGAATCAGTCGGTCATTGTAAACTTTTTTAAAAAGGAAATTTTAAGTATGTCCAGTTGGCAGTCAGCTTATCAGTCTATAAACGAATTGGACGCATATAAAGATAATGCTTTAGGTTTATTTGCGCTAGCACTGAAATTTGGTCTTGAGGATCTTCCTAGTGTTGCTGCCGATTGTGTTACTGATGGTAGTGATGACAAAAAGCTTGATATTGTTTATCTTAATCAAGAAGAGAAATATGCTGTTATTGCACAGTGTTATTTTTCGTCGAAAGATAAAGATAAAGCTCCTGCAAATAAGGCATCAGATTTAAATACTGGCATAGGCTGGCTACTACAGCGAGAAATCAATGATGTCCCTGAGCGAATTAAATCATCCGCCATTAATTTAAGGGAAGCGATAAAACAAGATGAAGTTGAAAAAATATATGTTTGGTATGTTCATAATCTACCTGAATCAACAAATGTAGAGGAAGAACTAAAGACTGTGCAACAGACAGTTTCCAATACTCTAAACAGCAGTTTTTCCGAGAAAAAAATACAAGTTATTTATTGTGAAGTTGGAACAAATTGTTTACAAACTTGGTACGAAGAATGTCAAACTCCAATACTTGTAACAGAAGAAATTTCATTCGATTGTAAGTCTGGCTATGAAATTGAAGGAGAAGATTGGAAAGCTTATTGCACCGCAGTTTCTGCAGAAAAACTATACCAACTATATAGAAAATATCAAACAAAGATTTTCTCTGCTAACATTAGAGACTATCTAGGATCTAGAGCATCCGACTCCAACATTAACAACGGAATCAAGAATACAGTAGAGAATGATGCTGGAAATTTTTGGGTTTATAATAATGGACTAACTATTATTACTCATTCTTATGATGTAAAGGAAGGTGAAAGTCGAAAAATCATTGTAAGTGGACTTTCAATAGTCAACGGGGCTCAAACCACTGGTGCGATCGGCTCTTTGAAAGTACCTCCAGGTAACAGTGCAATGGTTCAAGCTCGATTTATTGCTATTAATCAGGGAAATCCTGATTTAATTCAGCAAATCATTCAATTCAATAATAGTCAAAATAAAGTGGAAGCTGCGGACTTTAGGAGTACTGATAAAATTCAAAAGCGACTGAAGACAGAAATGCAAGAAATTCCTGATGCTGAATATGAAGGTGGACGCAGAGGAGGAGCTGGTGATGCTATTAGACGTAGACCAAATCTTCTTGCTTCTTATTCCGTAGGCCAGGCATTAGCAGCTTTTCATGGCGATCCAATCACTGCATATAATAAAAAGTCAGGTATTTGGATTAACGATAGACTTTATTCAAAATATTTTAATGAAAGAACGAAAGCATCTCATCTAGTTTGTACCTATTCATTAGTTAAAGCTATTGAGACTAAGAAGGAAGAATTAATTAAAAAGCAAGAACTGACAACAATTCAGTCGAATGTATTATCTTTCTTTAGAAAGCGCGGTTCAATATATTTGTTTACATATGCCATTTCCTCTTGTTTGGAAGTCTTTTTAGATCGAAAAATCCCTGACTTATTCAGTGTTTCTTTTGGAAAAAAGTGCTCTCCCATCCAAGCAAGAGAAAACTGGAATCTTGTTATTGATAAGTTACTACCCTTCTGTACTCAGTTAAATACTGCATTAGACAATAGCTTAAAGAATATTGGAGAAATTGAGGCTGCCATTAATAATCTTCGATCTTTAGTAGCTGCAACCCGTGATTCTAATCAAGAAATATACAGTGAATTTGCTGATTGTATAGAAATCAAATAATACTTGATAAGCTAGTGGTTTTGTTTTGCTCTATAAATTGGCCATTATTATTGAGTAAATTCATGACGTTTTGGAGCTATTACTGCTGCGATGGCTTTTCAATAATGGTGAAAATAATATTTTGTTACGTAAATAGGAGAAATTGCAATGACAATCACCACAGTACAATCTCAACAATATTCTTTGCCTGAGTTTTTGGCATTACCCGAAACCAAACCAGCAAGTGAATATATCAACGGGAAAATTCATCAAAAACCCATGCCCCAAGGAAAGCACAGCACATTACAAGGTCGTTTAGTGGCGGAAATTAATCGCGTTGGACAGTCTGAAAAATTAGCCTATGCTTTTCCTGAATTGCGCTGTACCTTCGGCGATCGCTCCCTTGTACCTGATATTGCGGTGTTCGAGTGGGCCAATATTCCTGTAGACGAAAATGGCGAAATCCAAAATCGGTTTTCTGTTGCCCCAGATTGGGTAATTGAAATTCTCTCTCCAGAACAAAATCCACCCAGAGTCATCGAAAAAATTCTTTTTTCTCTGCAACAAGGGACAAAACTTGGTTGGCTCATTGCCCCAGAGGACTACTCAGTCACCATTTTTTACCCTGATAAACTCGCTGAATTCAAAGAACAAGACGATCCGCTTCCCGTTTTGCCAGCGATCGCCCCTTGGCAACTCACCGCCACAGAATTATTTGCCTGGTTACGCCTCGTCTGAAGCCTAGTGCGACAAATTATTTTTTCAAATTGGGGAGATCGCCTGTTAACAGAAAATCATGGCCGATGGATTGAAGTTGAACATTTTCGAGGGTGATCGCCTCGTCCATGAGCGTCAGACCCAAATTTCCCACGGGTGTCGGTGCCCCTTGCCCACCAATAATTTTCGGGGCGATGAAAGCCATCACTTTCTGAATACTGCCAGAGGCGATCGCCGCCGCCGCGAGGGTACCGCCACATTCCCACAACACCTGCAAACACCCCCGGTCGTAGAGATATTGCATCACGCCCTCAGGGGAAACCGGATCAAGGTGTACCACTTCTACTCCCTGTTGCCGGAGGAAAGCCTGCATTTCTGGATTCGCTGTGGCCTGGGTTAAAACCACCGTCGGCGCAGCGGTCACATCCCACAAATGGCGATCGCGGGGCAGGGTTAAAGTTTGGCTCACAACAATGCGCAAAGGATTATGGTCAGCGGTACCATGGGTCGTTAAATAGGGATCATCCAGGCGTACCGTATTTCCCCCGACAACCACTGCATCACACTGGGAACGAAGATCATAGACCTGGTTGCGGGTTTCCTGGTGAGTAATCCAAGCACTGTGGCCCGTGGTTGTGGCAATTTTTCCATCGAGGGTCATGGCATACTTCAAAATGCCGAGGGGACGCTGATGCACCATCCGCCAAACAAAACCCGCATTTAAGGCCCGACAAGCGGCCTCTTCAACACCCGTTACGACTTCGATGCCCGCATCCGTGAGGGTTTTTAAACCGCCCCCTGCCACTAAAGGATTCGGATCGACCATGCCGACTACGACCTTAGAGATGCCCGCTTTGACCACAGCTTGACTACAGGGGGGTGTTCTGCCGTGGTGGTTACAGGGTTCTAGGCTGACATAGAGCGTTGCCCCTTGAGCCGCTGCCCCTGCCTCCCGGAGCGCAAACACCTCTGCATGGGGTTGACCTGCCCCTGGGTGAAATCCTTCGCCAATAATTTTTTGATCCTGAACGACCACAGCACCCACCATTGGGTTGGGGGCGGTTTTTCCGGCTGCCTGCTTTGCTAACGTAATACAGCGTTGCATCATGGCACGATCAAAGTCAGTTCCAACGGGGGCAGCGTTTGAGGTCATGGGGGAAGGCAACATTTAAACTTAAAAATTCTTTCCCATTGTAGGCAAGAACCGAGGGGCAAACATAGGGTCAAAGGTTAACCGATGGTGGAGAAATTCAGGTGATTTAGCTGTATTTGCGCCATTGACTCAGGTGATTTTCATAAATCATCGATATGATGATCAACACATACGCGCTGATCTGGGGTCAAAACTCACCAATGCCCGAACAAAGTATTACACCGACTTACGATGTGGAGAATGCGGTTCTCAGTCGCTACCAAGCGGGAGCCCAGACCCACGAACCCAGTCTGTGTTGCCCGACGGAATACCAGGATATCCATTATCTGGATGTGATTCCCGATGAAATTTTGACGAAGGATTACGGCTGTGGTGATCCGACTCGCTATGCAATCCCAGGAGATACCGTCCTTGATCTGGGGTGTGGAGCTGGCAAAAATTGCTACATGGTCGCCCAAAAAGTGGGGCCGACGGGGAAGGTGATTGGCGTTGATTTTAATGATGTGATGTTAAATCTCGCCCGCAAATATCAAGGGGCGATCGCCACGAAAATTGGCTTCCAGAATACCGAATTTGTCAAAGGGAAAATCCAAGACCTCAAACTCCCCCTCGAGCCGCTCCAGGCGTGGCTCCAGGCAAATCCCATTATCACCTTAGAAGATATTGCCCGCTATGAAATAGAAGGCGATCGCCTCCGGGCAACATCCCCCCTAATTGCCGACGAGAGCATTGACCTTGTGATCTCCAACTGTGTTTTAAACCTCGTCAAACCCCGTGATAAACAACAACTGTTCCAGGAAATCCACCGGGTTCTGAAAAAAGGGGGCCGCGCCGTTATCTCGGATATTGTCTGTGATGAGCCACCCACCGAAAAAATCCTCAATGATCCAGAGCTATGGAGTGGTTGCATTGCTGGCGCTTTTCTAGAAGCTGAGTTTTTGCAAATGTTTGAGGCGGCGGGTTTTTCTAGCGTTGAAATCCTTAATTACGGGGCTGAACCCTGGCAGACTATTGATGGCATCGAATTTCGCTCTATGACCGTCCGGGCCTATAAAGGCGAAAAAGCAATTGGTCGCGAACGGCACCAAGCCGTCATTTACAAAGGCCCATGGAAGCAGATCCAAGATGATGCGGGTCGCACCTATTTTCGAGGTGAAAGAATGGCCGTGTGCGATCAAACCTTTCAGCGCCTGACGAATCCCGATGGCCCCTATGCCGGGCAATTTATCCCCGTTGCCCCCTACCAAGCAATTCCTCTGGAAACAGCCGCCCCATTTAACTGTCACCCAGAGGCCCGCCGTGATCCCCAGGAGACCAAGGGCGCAGATTACCAGCTCACCCAACTGACTGAAGACGCCGCCTGTTGTCGCACCGATAGTTGCTGTTAACTAAAAATTCATCCCTGTTCTGTTATCCCAATCACCATGGTTCAAACCCCAACCCAAACCACCATCCCCGCTTTTCAGAAAACCTTGGGTCAACCCCTAAGCAAAACCCCTATCAACACTCTCCAAATTAACCTCGGCAAAAAATGTAACCTCGCCTGCACCCATTGCCATGTTGAGGCCAGCCCGAAGCGCACCGAGGCACTCAGCCCAGAAATTTGTGCCCAATTGATCCAACTGATTCGCACCTTCCCCCAAATTCAAACGGTGGATCTCACGGGGGGAGCGCCGGAAATGCACGATGGGTTTAGGCAACTGGTGGCTGCAGCACGGGAAACAGGGAAAGATGTGATTGTGCGCTCAAACCTAACCATTTTTTTCGTGCCTGGGTACGAAGATTTACCCACCTATTTTGCAGAAAATCAGGTGCGAGTGGTGGCTTCCCTGCCCTGTTATTTAGAAGATAACGTCGATCGCCAACGGGGTGCGGGAGTGTACCAAGATTCCATTGCGGCCCTACAAAAATTAAATGCCTTGGGTTATGGTCGAGATCCCGCCCTAGTCTTGGATTTAGTTTACAATCCGCCCGTGCCCCGAAACCAAGACTTTTCCCTCACGCCCAATCAAGCGGCCCTAGAACAGGATTACAAAGCTTATTTAGCACGCCATTTTCAAATTCAGTTTAATCACCTGTTTACGATCACAAATTTACCCATTGGCCGCGTAAAAAATTATCTCCAGGCCCACGCGCTCTATAAACCCTATCTCAGCTTTTTGGCGGCACATCACAACGGGACGACAGTGCCTAATCTCATGTGTCGTAGCCAGCTTTCTGTGGATTATGAAGGCAATATTTTCGATTGTGATTTTAACCAGATGGAATCTCTCCCAGCCCGCACTCCCGACGGCCAACCGGTAACGGTGCGGCACCTCCTAGAGGCAGAATCCTTAGATGTCATTGAAACGGTGGCGACGAAACCCTATTGTTATGGTTGCACAGCGGGAAGTGGCTCGAGTTGTGGTGGTGCTTTGAGCTAAGAGACTATCCACTGAATCATTAGGGGTGACTAGCGCGCAATTTTTCTGCTAGTTAATCTGGTCAGATTGCGGCTTGCTGGGGTAAACGCGAAAACTTGCTTATCGCGGCTTATTTTTCTGGTTGGTTGCGGGGGCGATACTCCAACCACAGGGGAACAATAATCCAGGCTGCGACGAAGGCAAAAACAAGGAGACCGAATTTCGCCATGAACCGCAACACATCCGCCAGGGGCATGATGCGTCCGAGGAAATAGGGGAGTGTCACCGTCACTGTTCCCCAGGCGATCGCCCCCGCTAAATTGCACAACAGAAAGATCGGCCAGGCCATCCCCACAATGCCGGCGAAGGGAGCGGCAAAAATCCGAAAAAAGGTGATAAACCGACCAATAAAAACAGCTTTAGGAGCATTTTCTAAAAACTTTTGTTTAGTTTCGGCGAGCTTTTCGTCACTAATTTTAAAAAAATGGGCTACTTTCTGGAGCAGCGGCAACCCACCCCACTTTCCCACCAGGTAGCCGATATTATTGCCGATGAATGATCCGGCGATCGCCCCACACAAAACCCAGCGGTATTGCAGCTCGCCACTCCCGGCAAAAAAGCCCCCCAGCAGGGTTAACGCTTCTCCGGGGAGGGGGATACCCATATTTTCCAGGCCGATGCCGATAAAAACAGACCAATAGCCATATTCTGTGACGAGGGTTTGCAGGGTTTCTAGGGAAATCAACTCAAGGGTCATGGAGAAAATTTAAGACAATGTTTATATTTTGACACTCCTTTTCGGCGGACGGGGGCCGCTACTGTAACTTTCGGGGTAGGTTGTCACCCAAGTTGCCAGGGACTTCTGGCGAAAGCCACCAAATCAGCCCAAAATTTTTTAAGATAATTATTAAGCAATATTACAAATATCCCATCGTGACCCAACTCGCCCCGAAACCAGATCCGACTGATAATCCAGCGATCACCTCTCAATCGAAGCGGCTACCCTGGCTTGGTTTGGTGGTCGGAATTTTGATCGGGGCGATCGCCACCTATGTGGGGGGGCAATTTTCCAGCTCCCAACCGGAAGAAACCTCATCCGCCCCAACGACAAATCCCAATCAAGCCCCTGGGCGAGCTGTCACGACCTTGACCCTCGAACCCCAGGCGATCGCCAAAACCATGGCCATTGTGGGTACCGTCACCCCCGCCGAGATCGTAGCGGTTACGGCGGCCCGTTCGGGTCTCCAGATCACCAATCTCCTGGTGGATGAAGGGGACAATGTCCAAGCCGGTCAACTGCTGGCCCAACTGGATAATGCCACCCTCCAGGCAGAACTCCGCCAAGCCCAAGCCCAGGTCGCCCAAGCCCAAGCCCGCCTCGCCGAACTCAGAGCCGGAGCCCGCTCCGAAGAACTTGCCCGCGCCCAGGAACAAGTGAACCAAGCCAGGGCGGCCCTCGGTCGGAGCCAAGCGGATCTCAAGCTGAGCGAACAACGCCTACAACGGAACCAAGAATTATTTGAAGCTGGGGCGATCGCCGCCGATACCCTCGATGAAACCCGCACCCGTCGCGATGGTGCCGCCGCCAGTGTCAGTCAAAATCAGGCCACATTACGGGAAGCCGAACAACGCCTGCAAGAATTGCGCCGTGGCCCCCGTCTTGAAACCCTGGCCCAGGCAGAAGCCCAACTACAACAGGCCCAGGCCCAGGTTAGCCTAGTGACCACCCGGTTACGGGAGACCCAAGTCCGGGCACCGCGCCCCGGTAAAATCCTCGAAAAATTCGCTCAACTCGGTGATCTCAGTACCGCCAATGAACCACTATTTAATCTTTTAGAAGCAGGGCAATTGGAACTCGAAGCAAACATTCCCGAAACCCAACTGAATCAGGTCGAAATCGGTCAAACCGTCGCGATTACCAGTGATCGCGATCCCAATCTTCAACTCACGGGGCAGATCCAAGAGATTGTCCCCACCGTTGACCGACAATCCCGCCAGGCAACCCTAAAAATTAGTTTGCCCCCAGGGACAGACCTCAAGCCAGGGATGTTTTTGCGGGGCAATATCATTCTGGCCCAGGCCCAGGGGATCGGTGTACCGACAGAAGCCGTAATTCCCCAGGATGGCGATCAGGCAACGGTTTTCCGGGTGAATGATGACAATACTGTCACCGCCGTCACCGTCGAACTTGGGGAACTTTTAGACGACAATCAGATTGAAGTTTTAGGGGGGTTGCAAGCGGGCGATCGCCTGGTGGTGAAGGGAGCACCTTATTTGAAAGATGGGGACGCCATCGAAATCCAACCCTTCTAATAGGCATTGTTTACCTAGCGAAAATCGAGGCGGTGAAATCTTAAGTTTTAATGCTTTTTCCTAAAGAAAAATTTTTACTTAAGACGTAATTTTATATTTGTTTAAGAAATGCCAAGGGTTAGGGGAGATCGTCATCCAAAAAGAGCTTTTCTCTGGTCACAACACTGGGCAAAGCAAGGCTTTAGGGAAAAGTTAACCTGTTTTAAAACAGCCTTTAAAATAATTCTTTCGCCCCAGTAATCCAGACTCCGGCCCTTGAGGTGAGGTAATCCTCACAAATCAGGTCAAGATTTTTTCAAAAAGTGAAAACTTCCTCAACAATCCCCGGCCACTTTTAAAAAGATCTTGTAAGTTGAGAGTAGTGCCCCCACGCACTGTATCAAAACATTAATACCCGCAGCTTGGGGGCGATCGCCGCACACAAAAGGAGTAATGACCTATGGCTACCGCAAACCCGATTATTGATATTGAAGACTATGGTCAAAGTATCTGGATGGATAACCTCAGTCGGGATTTAATCACCTCTGGGGAATTGGCACAATTGATCGACAGTCGGGGAATCCATGGGATTACCTCTAATCCAGCGATTTTTGAAAAGGCGATCGCCGGCAACGAAATTTACGACGAAGCGATCAAGCAGGGCATTGCGGCCGGAAAATCCACCCTCGAAATTTATGAATCCATTGTGTTTGAGGACATCAGCAACGCCTGTGATATTTTTGCTGGGGTCTACGAAAAGACCGACGCCCTCGATGGCTATGTGAGCATTGAAGTTCCCCCCAATATTGCCAAGGATACCGAAAGCACGATCAAAGAAGCCCGCCGCTATTTCAAGGAAATTGGTCGTCCCAACGTAATGATCAAAATCCCCGGCACCCCCGAAGGTTTGCCCGCCGTCACCCAGGCGATCGCCGAAGGGATCAACGTGAATGTCACCCTGCTTTTCTCCGTACAAGCCTACATTGACACTGCTTGGGCTTACATCGAAGGACTCGAAAAGCGGGCCGCCGCTGGCGAGGATATCAGTAAAATTGCCTCCGTCGCGAGCTTCTTCCTCAGCCGCATTGATGTGAATATCGACAATCAATTGGATGCCAAAATCAAATCCGGGGTCAGCGAAGATGTCGCCAGCAAGCTGATCGGCCTCAAAGGAAAAGTGGCGATCGCCAACGCAAAAATTGCCTACCAACATTACCTTGAGATTTTCAGTAGCGACCGTTGGCAAGCCCTCGCCGCCAAAGGCGCGAAACCCCAACGACTCCTCTGGGCCAGCACCGGCACCAAAAATCCCGACTATAGCGATGTAATGTATGTGGATGAACTCGTTGGGGCTGACACCGTCAATACCCTCCCCCCCGACACCATCGAAGCCTGTGCCGACCACTGCGATCCCGCCAGCCGCATCACCGCCAATGTTGAACAAGCTAGACAAATCATTGCTGCCCTCGGTGACGAAGACGTGGCGATCGATCTTGACGCTGTAATGGCCGAACTTCTCGAAGAAGGGATCGAAAAATTCATCAAACCCTTTGAATCTCTCATGGACTCCCTCGAAACCAAAGTCAAACAATTGGCCACTATTTAACCCATCTCACCAAAAAAAGCCCCCCTTCTGAAAGGGGGGTTACGGGGATATCAAAATCCCCTTCCAATTACCCCATTGCTCCTTCAAATCCAGCCCTATGGTTGCCTTACAAGAAAATCCCCTCAGAGTCGGACTCCGCCAAGAACGCACCCCAGACCCCCTCATCATCGTTATTTTTGGCGCATCCGGCGATCTCACCCAGCGTAAACTCGTTCCCTCCCTCTACGCCCTCAAAAAAGATAATTTATTGCCACCGGAGATCACCATTGTCGGTGTCGCTCGGCGGGACTGGAGCCACGATTACTTCCGCGAACAAATGCGCCAGGGCATTGAGGAATTTTCTGACGGCATCGGCAGCGAAGACCTCTGGAACAACTTTGCCGAAGGGCTTTTTTATTGTTCCGGCAATATGGACGACCCCGACAGTTACCAGAAACTTAAAACCTTTTTAGACGAACTCGATCAAAAACGAGGTACCAGAGGTAATCGCGTCTTTTACCTTGCGGTCTCTCCGAAGTTTTTCCCGCCTGGCATCAAAAATCTGGGGGCGGCTGGGATGCTCAATGATCCTCTCAAACACCGCCTCGTCATTGAGAAACCTTTTGGCAAAGATCTCAGTTCTGCCCAAGTTTTAAACAATGTCGTTAAAAACGTCTGCCGTGAGGAACAGGTTTATCGCATCGACCACTACCTTGGTAAAGAAACCGTCCAAAACCTATTGGTCTTTCGCTTTGCCAACGCCATCTTTGAACCCCTCTGGAATCGCCATTACGTCGATCACGTGCAAATTACCGTCGCCGAAACCGTCGGTGTCGAAGATCGTGCTGGTTACTATGAAACCTCCGGCGCCCTGCGGGATATGTTGCAAAATCACCTGATGCAACTGTTTTGTTTAACGGCGATGGAAGCGCCCAATGCTTTAAATGCCGACAGTATTCGCAGCGAAAAAACCAAGGTATTACAGGCCACCCACCTCGCCGATATCCATAATCTTGATAAATCAGCGATTCGAGGACAATACAAAGCCGGTTGGATGAAAGGCAAACCCGTCCCCGGTTACCGGGAAGAATCCGGCGTCAATCCCGAATCAACGACGCCTACCTATGTGGCGATGAAATTTATGGTAGATAATTGGCGCTGGCAAGGGGTGCCTTTCTATCTGCGCACCGGCAAGCGTTTGCCCAAGAAAGTTTCAGAAATTGCGATTCAATTTAAGCAGGTGCCCCTGGCGATCTTCCCATCGGCAGCAAAACAGGCGAATCCCAATACCCTGGCCCTGCGAATTCAACCCAATGAGGGCATTTCCCTACGCTTTGAGGCCAAGATGCCAGGCGCAGATATTAGAACCCGCAGCGTGGATATGGACTTTAGCTATGGAACATCCTTTGCTATGGCTACCCAGGATGCTTACACCCGACTGCTTTTGGATTGTATGGTCGGTGATCAAACTCTCTTTACCCGGGCCGATGAGGTGGAGGAGGCTTGGCGTGTGGTGACACCAGCTCTAGCGGCGTGGGATGGGCCAGCGGATCCTAGCAATGTGCCCCAATATGAGGCGGGGACTTGGGAACCGACAGAAGCGGAATTTTTGATTAATCGGGATGGTCGCCGTTGGCGTCGGTTGTAGAGGCGAATTTCCAATTTTAGGGAACAAATATCGGCTCTCAGTGTTTGTTTATTTTTGATTTCTTAATTCTTTTCGCACGCAAATTTCGCAAAAAACTCTCTAAGCAATCTCTGGAAAAATTATGACTATTTCAGCACCCCTTGTTTCTTTGCAAGCTCCGAAGGATGTCTCGATTGAGGAGATTGAAGCGGAACTGGCGCAACTCTGGCAAAATTACCGCTCCGATGAGGGCATGAGTGCCACCCGGGCCACCACCTTTAGTTTTTTGGTCTATGAGCCGGACGACTCCCAAGCATTGTTGGCAAGTTTAGGATTTTATTCGGGGCCAATCGATGGGATCGCTGGTTCGCGGACGGTGGCGGCGATTCGCGCTGCTCAAAAAGCCTATGGTTTTGAAGAAACCGGTAAGATTTCACCGGAATTACTCACGAAGCTCCGGGAAATGTGGGAGTGCCAAAGTCAGGATCAAGGCTGTCAACCGTTGACCTATTCGGCAGATCTGAGTAGTTCTGGGGTGGCCGATGCGATCGCCGCTGCGAATCCCTGTCGAATCATTACCCTTTGTCCCACCACTGGCGAAGATGAAGGCGTTTCCGCCCAGGTCTCGGCTTATTGTCCGATTAATAAACGGGGCGGTAGCACCCTCGTTTGTTGCGAGTACATTACCCTGAGTGGTACAGCGGCAGCCCTAGAGCGCATTGGGGGCTTAATTACGGCTTTAATGGTGAGAGACTTGCCAAAATTTGTTTGGTGGAAAGCAGTGCCAGATAGCAACTATGGCCTTTTTCAGCGGCTGATGGCCGAAGCAGATACGCTCATTCTCGATTCTAGTGGCTTCCGGGATTCTGAAGCGGATCTTAAGGTTGTATGCGAACTGTTGCAGCAGGGCACCAACACCGCTGATCTCAATTGGAGTCGTTTAGCAGCTTGGCAAGAGTTAACCGCCGCTGCCTTTGATCCCCCAGAACGACGGGAAGCCATCTGGGATGTAGACCATGTGACCCTCAACTACGAAAAAGGGAATGCCACCCAAGCGATTTTGTTTTTAGGCTGGCTCGCCAGTCGCCTCGGCTGGAATCCGACGGACATCGAACGGGAATCAGGGGATTATGAGATTCACCGCATTCGTTTTGGCGATCGCCACAAAAAAGCAATTACGGCTGAACTAGTAGGTCTACCCATGGCCGATGTGGGGGATATCGTCGGCGATCTCGTGAGCCTCAAACTCACCTCCAATAACCTTGATGCCGATTGTTGCACCGTGATTTGTTCAGAAACCTCTGGCTGTATGCACATGGAATCGGGTGGTGGTGCGCAATCCTGCCGCATTGAACAGGTCACCCCCTTGGCCGATCAAGCAACCGAGCATCTCCTGGGGCAACAGCTCCAACGCTGGGGCAAAGATGTTCTCTACACCGAAACCATGGAACAGGTGCGTCAAATCCTCGCCCTTTAACCCTTTCAATTTTATTTATGGTCAGTGGCTGAGGCGAACCTGAAACCGATCCGCCTGGGTAAGTTGAATTTTATCCGCTTGCATGAGCTGCTTGAGGAGGCGATTGACCGTTACCTGGGTGGCCCCCAGAACCTCAGACAATTGCTTGCTGGTGAGGGGAAACGGAATCATCATTCCTTCCGGGGAAGGGTTGCCGTGGGTCCGCCCCAACATTTCTAGGTATAGCCACAGCCGATCAATGGTTTTGCGTTGGCACAAGAGGGTCTGCTCTAGGCGCTGGTGTTGCTGCTGGTGCCGGAGCGCTTGTAATACGTTGTTTTTTAGGGTGGGCCACTGGTCGAGATCTTCCCAGTAGAGCCAAAAGACTTCTGTTTGATCCACTTGAGCGATCGCCTGGAACGAGATCATCGGACTGCGGTAGATATCAATGGGTTGATCGGCCCCAATAAACGCCAAAATTACCGGCTGCCCATCCAGGGAAAGGGAAGGTTGGAAATGCCGGAGACGACTTTCAAGGCGCACAAATCCTTTCGTGACAAAGTAAAGCAAACCGGGCCGGGTAGGAATGGTTTCTTCCTGGAAAAACGTCCGACTCCGACAGTGGGCGATCGCCCATTCTTGCAAAAACTCTGTGATTAAAGGCGAGTGGGGCTTAATTTCGTCAAGGGCAAAGAACTGAGACATTACTTAATAGATACACAAAAATACGCAAAAAAAGAGTGAATATGAGTGAGCTGATCTTGGGTCGGTTTTAGGGGCCATTAATACGGGCAAAAGCTGCGGAAAGCTCTATCATCCTAAAAGATCCCCCTAGTCCAGGCAAGCTGCAATGGCGTCCATTTCAGTCATAACCCAGGATGGCAATTTAACCAACGATCTTCGCGTACACCTCGCCCAGGCGGGAGATCTTGCCAAAGCCAGTGAAATTCCGCTCCAGCTCTGTTTTCAGCGGCAAGGTATCGGTTTTCGTTCGGCGATCGCCTTAAAATTGGCCGCCCACAGCCACCAGCCTCCCCAGACCATTGCCCAGGCATATCTCGCTCAGCTCACTACTCCAACGCCGCAATCAAATTTAAAACACCGAACTGCAACGGCGGTATTCACCTATGAGGCGATCGCCACCCCCCAGGGTTGGTTAGAATTTTTTTTGATGCCGACGGAGATCGGCCGCTGGCTAGATCAAATATTACAGCGAGAAAATCTGATTTTCCCTCAGTTGCCCCCAGATCTTTTATTCTCTTGCCATTACCTACAGCAACGATTTTATGACCTCAGTCACCTCGCCACTGACTACACTGCTGATACGCCCCAATGGAATTTTGAAAAAACTCTTTTGCCCGCCTGGGAGCAAGCTCTCCTAGAGGCGATCGCCCGTTGTGTCCTAGGGAGTTTCCATCGCTCACCCAAACCTCACTTTTTTGCCACCCTCGAACAAACTCTCTGGGAATTACAGCGCCGTTGCCCTCTATTTTATTTTCTCCGTGAAAATCCCACCCAAGGCCATCATTATTGGCAGTGGTTTACCTATCTCGCCCAATTTTTAGCCCATTATCTCCCACAATTAGAAAATTAATTCACAAGACTCAAAGGCAGTGTGACGTTAGCTTTCACGCTTTTTTTGATTGGTCTATTTAAAATTTTCGACACAAAACTTGAAAAAAACATGGCAGTTTGAGAAAAGATGGTCTACACTTACAGGTGTGTGAGGAGCGAACCAGAAAGAAGACCGAGACGAAACACGGAAAGTCGCCGGTCTTTTTTCTGTGCCCAACACAAAAACATCCCAGGGTTACATCGCCACGAACAATCACCCCAGGATTCACAATAGTCTTTCGTTTTCTTAAATCAATACACCCTAGCGGCTAGTCGCAACAGGGTCTAATCTTGGCGGTTTTGGAGGCTCTTTGGATCGAGGGCATCCCGTAGCCCGTCACCGAGCAGGTTAAAGGCTAGCACCGTAACGATAATCAAAATGGCCGGCGACCACACCAGCCAAGGTTGTAAGACCAGAATAGAAGCATTGGTACTTAGGGAGAGCAGATTGCCCCAACTGGGGTCGGGCTGTTGAATGCCGAGGCCAATCAAGCTCAATACCGATTCGGCAATGATAAATCCTGGTACGGCGAGGGTTGCGGAGATAATCGCATAGCTCGCCGTTTGGGGCAGGATATGTTTGGTGATGATGTAGAGCGATCGCCCCCCCGTTGCTTGGGCCGCCTGAACAAATTCTTGGTTTTTAATCGAGAGCACTTGACCCCGGATCACCCGCGCCAGGCCAGACCAGCTAATGAACGAGGTAATCAGCACAATCAAGAGGAATCGCTGGGCGCTGGTTAAACTCGCGGGCAGAATCGCCGCCAGGGAAACGAGGAGATAAATCCCCGGAATAGTCATCAACACTTCCACAAAGCGCATCAAGACCGCATCGATCCAGCCGCCAAAATAGCCAGAAATGCCACCGATGAGCATCCCCAAGGGAAAGGAAATAACAATCCCCACCAGGCCAATGAACAGGCTAATGCGGCCCCCATGGAGTAAGCGGCTAAATTGATCGCGCCCCTGTTCGTCGGTGCCGAGGAGATTAAAGCGGGCCTCGCCGACCACCCCAAATAAATGGCGATCGCCCCGGATGCCCGGAAAGACAATTTTTTCCTCGAAGGTCGGGGGCACGGGCAATTTGATCTGGAATAGTTGGTAAGGATCGCCTTTCACAAAGAGGCGCAGCGGTTGGGGGTTATCGGTATCAACAATCAGTTGGCGATCGCCCGTGTCGAGATCCGTCGGCCCCTGGCTGGTGGGATAAACATGGGGGGTACCATTGCGCCAGTGGATCGCTGTGGGCGGCATTAAAGAACCATCTGCCTGGGACACATAGGGGTCATAGGGGGCAAAAAAATCAGCACCAATGACGAGGACATAAAAGGTGATCAGGATAATTGCGCCCAAACGCGCCAGGGTATTATTTCGAAGTTTGCGCCACCAATCCATAGTTACTGCCAGGGTTGCCAAAAATAATTGTGTCCCCTCATTCTAATGCCTGCAGATACTCGATCGCGGCGGCAAGCTGGGAGTCATAGCCCTCGGCAAAGTCCATAAACCAGAGCCCTTCATTGGAGAGGGGATCTAGTTGCTTAAGCCAAGTTTCGGCTTTGGTACGCCAATATTTAGCCTGGGCCTGTTTTTGCTTTTCAGCGGCGGCGATCGCCTTGAGGTCTGTTTCCGGGAGGGGCTGTTGGGCTTGCTTTTGCTGTTCGGCAATCAGTCGGTTAATGTCTTGGTACAGACGGTGATTTTTTTCACAATCTTTAAGTTTGTTGGCGGTCGTTTCCTGTTCGAGGGCCTGCAACATGGACGAAAGGCGATCGCCCTGGGATGACTTTTCCCCAGTCGGCTGCGGGCGAGCTTGGTATTCCTGCTGGAGGGCCGCTAGGGTTTGATCCAGGCCATTGTCCGGTGGCTGTGGTGCTGCCGCGCGATGTTGATTTTCTAAATCCCGTAGCAAATCATCAAGGGAAGCCATCATTCAATCCATTGCCGAAGAAATCTCACCTTAATTATAAAAAGATCTTTCCCCTTCTTTAATCCGGCGCAAACTGACACCGCAAACGCACTGCCTGGGCCAGCAACCGTCGATAATCCTGGTTATCAATAACGTAGGAACCAAATCGCTCTAGGTGCGGATTTTGCAACTGGGCATCAAACAGGATAAAGCCTTGTCGCCGCAGATGTTCGACTAAAAGAACCATTGCCACCTTGGAACCATTGGGAATTTGAAAAAACATCGACTCCCCGATAAAGGCTCCACCAATGGCGATGCCTAAAATCCCCCCAGCTAATTGATCCCCCCGCCAGGTTTCAAAACTGTGGGCCCACCCCGCCCGGTGCAACGCCCGATAAATGTCTAGTAATTCCGGCGAAATCCAGGTCACGTCCCGGTTGGCACAGCCGGCACACACCGCCTCAAAGGCTTGGTTAATTTTGGGGGTAAAAATCTGTTGATTGAGCGATCGCCTCAAGGATTTGGGATAACGAAACCGACCATCTAGGGGAATCAAAGTCCGTTGCCGACTCGAATACCAACCCAAATGCTGTTGCTCATCCGCCATCAGAAAATAGCCCTGGGAATATCCTTCTAAAATTGCTGGCAGATTAAAACGGCTGATCATACATTGCCCACGACGGAATTTTTCAACTGTACCAGGCGATCGCCCTGGCGTTTAGGTCTTGAGGCGATAACCAATGCCCCGCACCGTCTCGATGAGATCACTGCCCAACTTTTTACGGAGATAGCCAATGTACACATCGACGATATTCGAGCCTGGATCGTAATCATAGCCCCACACCTGATCCAAGAGCTGCTGACGGCTGAGGACTTGGTCGGGATGGCGGAGCAACGTTTCCAACAGGATAAATTCACGGGTGGGCAACTCTAACCAAACATCCCCTTGCCTGACCCGCCGCGCCTTGAGATCTAGCTCCAACGTCTGGGTTTTCAGACACATCGGTTCCGGGGTCGCCCTTGGGGTAAAGGTGCGTAACCGCGCTTGGACACGGGCCAGGAGTTCTTTAAAACTAAACGGTTTACCCAAGTAATCGTCGGCACCAAGGTTTAAGCCAGTTACTTTGTCGTCGAGGTCGTCGCGGGCCGTGAGGATAATAATTGGGGCCGTAACCCCCTGACCGCGCAGATCATGGAGCACCTCTAAACCATCAGCATCGGGCAAGCCTAAATCTAAGATCAACAGGGCAAAGGGATATTGCAAGGCCCAGTCTAGGGCTTCTTTGGCGGTGCTGGCGATGGTCACCGTAAAGCCTTCGCTCTTAAACCCCTTTTCGAGGAAGGAAGCGATTCTAGGTTCGTCTT
Organism: Picosynechococcus sp. PCC 7002; assembly: GCF_963860125.1. Lineage (NCBI taxonomy): Bacteria > Bacillati > Cyanobacteriota > Cyanophyceae > Chroococcales > Geminocystaceae > Picosynechococcus > Picosynechococcus sp. PCC 7002. The sequence goes on along the minus strand of NZ_CAWLFA010000001.1, from coordinate 1,526,106 downwards.
CGATAATCAGAATCTGGGTCATAGGGAATCGTCAGGGTAAATGTACTACCTTTGTTTAACTCGCTTGCGACGGTAATGCTGCCGCCATGGGCGATCGCCACCTGCTTAACGATGGCTAACCCCAGGCCTGAGCCTTCTGTGCCCCGTACTTGGCGGCCCCGGGCAAACCGTTCAAAAATCCGTGTTTGGTCAGCGGCGGCAATTCCCTGCCCACTATCTTGTAACCAAAATTGTAAATTTTTCCCGGTGCGAGTGACCCCTAGGCAAATTTCGTCATGGGGTTGGGTGTGTTGAACGGCGTTTTGGGCGAGATTAATTAGCGCTTGGGTTAACCGTTGGCGATCGCCCCAGAGAATTCCCGTCACCATTCCCTGCCGTTGCCATTGGCGAGGACTAGACGTTAAAGCCGTAATTTTCGTGTAGAGCTCTTCTAAAAACGACTCTATATCAATCGGTTCGTAGTGCAAAAAATTGGGCCGCTCCAACTTCGCCAACAGGATCAACTCCTGCACCAGTCGGCCCATGCGATCTAGTTCATCTACAACCAATTCCACCGTTTTTTGTTCTTCGAAGGGAAGATTGGCGATCGCCATCAATTCCAGATGCCCCCGAATAATCGTGATCGGCGTGCGCAGTTCATGACCCACATCATTGAGAAACTGCCGCTGATTTTCAAAGGCCGTTTCCAGTCGGTCTAGCATCGAGTTAAAAGCCTGGGCTAAATTGGCCAATTCCCCCTGGGTGGTGATGGGAATCCGTCGCGTCAGGTTGGATTCATTAATGCTTGTTGCCGTTTTCAAAATTAAAGTTAGGGGTGCTAAAACCCGCCCTGCAATCACGGCACTCACCGCAATGGACAAACAAAAAACCCCGATCAACGTCGCAAAAACAATTTTTAAAGACGTGAGAGTTTCATTGTGTTCCCCCGCTACAGCATGGACGGCAATAAAGCGCCCCAGAATATCCCCTGTCTCATTTTCGATGGGGAGCGCCACATACAAAATATCCCCCGTTTCCGAATTGGGACGCGGATCAACTCCCTCTTCCCAGCGGTTTACCTGGGCCAAGCGTTGCAAAAGAGAAGAATCTGCCTGGAGGGTCGGTGGTAGAGCTTCGGGGCTAGAGCGATAAAATTCCTCGGCAATCACGCCAACGATAAAAGTGTCGTCCTCCGGTACCCGACGGGCCAGATACAGATTAAACAGAGAAATCAAATCCGCCGGGGTAGAGAGGGGCAAAATCTCGGTTTCTCGGAGGGCAAGCCGTTGTTTCACTTGGGGGTCATTGTTCAGTAAACCCTCAAACAAATACACATCTTCCTTGAGATCATTTCTGACCCGCTGGTTAATGTTGCTAAATACCAAGTGCAACATCAGGGGAAAGGAAATGGCGAGGAACCCTGATAACAGCAGTAAATACCAGAAAAAAACGCGACCCCGAACCGAGAGAAAATGGATTCGCAGCAGTTTAAGCCATTGTTTGGGGGAAAAGACGACCATTAACGCTGGAATAGGGAGCGTTGGGGTAGGGGGCGTTCAATAATACCGGCCACTTGGGTCGCGGCATTGAGATTAAGACTCAGGGCTTGTTTTGCCCAAATATTACCTTGAATCACTGCGCCGTTGGCAATGAGAGTGCCTCTGGGTTGGACGACGACATCACCCCGTACGGTAGTTTGCCGGAGAATGCAGGTGGCTCCGGAAGGGACTTCGAGATCCCCAATGGCGATCGCCCCTAAACTTCCCTTGCATTGGGTCGCTTGGGCGAGCACGGGGAAGAGTCCGAAAACCCCCATGGCAAAGGCCACGCCCAGTCCCAGTCGGCAAAATGGGGATTGTAAATAATGCTGATACTGACCCATGGGAAAATAGCCAATTTTTAAAGGATAGGGGTTGTCGGGCAGATTGCTTCAATTCTAAGGATGACCGAGAGCAATGAAACAACATTAAAAATTCCATGAGAAGTTTCTCATCTAACCTGTTGCAGTTGTTCGGCAAGGCGATCGCCACAGAGTTCGATCAAGGCCGGAATATTTGGACGACGCTCTGGGATACGCCAACTAATGGCAATATGCCGCAGAAGAGTGAAGATGGCGTAGATATCAATAGCCTGACCCAGATAAAACTTTCCTAAGGCCTGTTTTGCTAAAAAAACGCCCTTTAATGTCTGTTCTTGACTAACCATAGCATCGGGATCACCCAAAGTGCGGAGGCTCTGTTCGGTCATGTGGGCGATAAAATTCCCCAGATCAACGGCGGGATCTCCTTGACAGTAGAGGTCGAGATCCACCAACCAAAGGCGATCGCCTTCTACCAAAATTTGATCAGGGTAAAAATCCCGGTGAATTGTTGTTGAGGGACGGGGATGCTGTTCTAAGATTTGTCCTAGCCGTTCACTCTGGGCCATAAAATCTTGGATTTTTCCCTGCCATTGGGGTTGCTGTTGGGCAAAATCCCGGAGGCGATCGCCAAGAATTTGTAATTCGTCAGCAATGGTATGGGTCTTTGGGGTGGGTACGGAATGGGTGTGGAGTTTGTGGGCAAGGGCAGCAATTTTTTCGGGTAAATCTGGCTGGATAATCAATAAATTAGTTGCGGGTTGACCAGGAACCCAGCGTTGTAGCCACATCCGCCAGGGTTCAACAATACCAAGGGGTTCTGGCACCGATAAACCATCTTCACTCTGGCGATGAAACCCATTTTTCCATAACGCCCGTTGACAGTCATAGCTTTTGTGGTCTGTGCCCTTGGCGCGAATTTTGCCGAGAATAATCTGTTCCCCTGCGTCGGTTTCCAGATGATAAGCAATCAAGGCCCGGCGTCCGATTTTATGGCGTAGCAGTTCGGCCTTTATCACCCTCCGCACAGTGGGAAAAATGGTAGTGAAATGCGGCTGGGCTAACTGGGGATCGAGGACAAACGGTAGCCAGGGCATTTTAGGATCAGGGTAAAGTTCGGTCATCGTTAATGTTGCAAGGATTCGCTGAACGTTGCGAGGGTTTGCCGTTGGAAAAGGTCGGCATAGGCTCCCTGGCGCGCTAATAATTCGGCGTGGGTGCCCTGTTCCTGGATTTGTCCCTGGTCGAGGTAAAGGATTTGGTCGGCGGCGATCGCCAACTGGAGATTGTGGGTGACGAGAAAGGTGGTGCGATTTTCCGCTAACCGTTCTAGGGCTTCAAAAACCAACTGTTCGTTGACTTTATCCAAGCCACTGGTGGGTTCATCCAGGATCAAAATCGGGGTTTGTCGCATCGCAGCCCTGGCGATCGCCAACCGTTGCCGCTGCCCACCAGAAAGGGTTGTCCCCCGTTCCCCCACCACTGTGTCGTAGCCCTGGGGCAGTTGCAAAATAAAGTCATGGGCATTGGCTAAACGGGCCGCCGCTTCGATATTTACCATCGTTGCGTCCTCGATGCCATAGGCGATATTTTCCCGGATCGTTGCCGCAAATAGTAAGCTCTCCTGCAACACCACCGCCATTTGGTTCCGGAGGCCCGTCAGTTGATAATCCCGCAGATCCTGACCATCAATCAGAATTTTCCCCGCTGTTGGGTCATAGAGGCGCAATAACAAACTGAGAAGCGTCGATTTTCCACTGCCGGAAGCACCAACGAGGGCAATTTTTTCGCCGGGTTGCACCGTTAAATTTAGCCCCTTAAGAATTCCTTGGTCGGGATGATAACCAAAGGAGACATCTTTAAATTCAATCAACCCCCGGAGAGACGGCGTGGCGATCGCCCCTGGTTTGTCTTGAATATCGGGGGTTTCCGCCAAAATATTTAAAATCCGTTCCCCTGATGCCGCCGCCTTTGCCAGACGCCCAGTATATTTCGCAAAATTTTGCACGGGTTTGTAGGCATTGCGCAGATAGGTTAAAAACACCAAAACTGTTCCTGGCGTGAGGGCATCTTCGATCACCAGATGTGACCCATAGCCCATCACCAAGGCTGTTCCCAGGGCAATCAACACATCTACCACCCGCTCTAGGTTTGCGGCCAATCGTTTGGTTTCAATGCTTTCCTGGAGGCTTTGTTGGTTTTGGCGACTAAAAAGATCCGCAAAGGCCTGCTCTAGGGAAAGGGCTTGCACCAGTTTAATCGCGGCGAGGGATTCGGCGGCGGTGGCGGCGACGGCCCCTTCCCGGTGGCGTTGGGTGAGGGAAGCACGGCGAATTTTGGCACTTAAACGGCTGGCAGCAAACCAAAATAGCGGAAAAGTCACGAGGGATAAGAAGGTGAGTTTCAGGTCGAGCCAGGCCATTACCCCAAGCATTCCCCCCAGGGTTAACAGGCTAACCACCAGGGGCAACGCCGCCGTGAGCAAAATTTCCTGGAGACGATTTGCATCGCTACTAACGCGGATAATTAGGTCACCGCTGCGGGCTTGGTAGTGGTAGCGCAGGGAAAGCCGTTGCAAATGACTGTACAGTTGATCCCGCACCTGGGCCATGACGCGACTACCGACGATCGCCAAACTGACGGTATTCCAATAGGTGGCGATCGCCCGACTCACAGCAATGATGATCACCCCAGCCGCAATGAAAACCAAGAGCCAGGCGGGATCGAGGTTCCTAAAGCCGAGAAAAGAAAGGGCTGGCTGGGTTTGAGCGGGAATCAGTACCCCGTCAATGAGCAGTTTGAGGGGCCAAGGTTCCAATAGTCGCAACCCCACATCTGCCAGCAAAGTGACCATCGCCACCAACAGGAGTCGCCACTGGGTACGAATTTGGGGCCAAAAGGTGGTGATTACAGCCCAGAGGCCAGGGACAGCTTGGGTCATGGGGGAGGCACGGTGCATATTTTTCTAACTTTTAACCTCAACGTTAAAAAACGAGGCTTTGGCGATCGCCAAAATTTGGGCGGCAATGTGATCCCAAGTATGGTGTTTAAGCACGAAACCACGGGCAGCCAGACCTAACTGCTTCCGGTACTGGGGCGATCGCCAAAGATGTTCGAGGGCCTGGACAAGAGCTGTTACTTCCCCCGGTGGATACAAAATCCCCGTCACGCCATCGTCAATAATGTCCGGCAGTTGACCGATGCGACTCGCCACCACAGGCAACTCCGCCGCCATGTATTCCACCACCTTGAGGGGGGAAAAATAAAAATTTTCACTGGCGGGATAGGGGGCCACAGCCACGCTCATCTGGCTTAACCAGTGGGGAACTGCCTCTGGGGACACGGCACCTGTCCATTGCACCTGGGCCGTTAACTTGCGCTGGGCGATCGCCTGTTCAAGGGCTGGCCGTTGGGGGCCATCGCCGACGATCAACAAGCGCGCTTCCGGGACAGTTTGTCGCAGTTGAGCAAAGGCTTCAATCAGCAGATCCAGGCCATGCCAAGGCTTGAGGGAACCGACAAAACCCACGGTAAAGGGCATTCCGGCGGATGGTTTAGAGACATTGGAAAATCGGGTGGGATTGATCCCATTGGGCACCACAAAAAGGCGATCGCCCGGCACCCATTGCTGTAAATAGGCCTTTACCCCCTCGGACACGGCGATTAAAGCTGTTGCTTTCCCAAAGGCTGTCGCTGCGACCTGCAATGCTAAATCCCGGTTTATTAAACCCCGGTGTGTGGCTTGCTCTTCAATTAGGGGCGCATTCACTTCTAAAATGCCAGGAATCTGCCAGTTTCGCGCAAAGGTCATCCCCGCCTGGCTCCAGAGGGAATAACGTTCATAGACGAGATCGTAGGGAGATGCCTGGGTTAATAAATTTTGCAATGTCTGATTTTGTTCAAAGAGTCCCTGCTCACGGCTTGCTAGATCTCCTTTGGGAACTTTGGGTAAGCAATGGACGGGTACATCGGCCAAGTCTGCGGGCGGTTCGCCTCCAAGCCTCGCGGCAAAAAGCGTCACCGTTGCCCCCTGGTTCTGAAAGGCGCGGATCATCTCCTGCACATGGATCGAGGCCCCTTTGCAGCCAAAGACCGGAATGCCCGGATCGGCGCAGACATAGGCAATTTTCATCGTTGGGCCTCCCCTTGGTGGAACAGTTGGCGGAGTTGGGCCGCATTGCGCTGGAGATCAAAGGCTTGTTCTAAACGCTGGCGGGCTGCTCGGGCAAAACGGTGACGTAAATCTGCTTGATTTAAAAGAATTTGAAGGGCTTTGGCAAGTTGTTCTGGATCATTTTGGGCCACCAGCAACCCTGTCTCCTGGTGTTGAATAATTTCCGGAATGCCCGTGACATCCGTTGCCACGCAGGGAGTCCCCAAGGCGATCGCCTCTAACAAAACTGTAGGTAAACCATCCCGATTGCCATCTTTCCCAATGACATAGGGGGCCGCAAAAACTGTCGCCTGTTTTAGGAGCTGAAACACTTCTCCCTGGGGTTTGGGGCCAGTGATTTCCACCCAAGGCTCTAGCTGGTGTTGGGCAATTTGCGATCGCAATGTCGTTTCTAGGGGGCCACTCCCCACGATTTGACAGCGGAACGAACAATTCCAACGGCGCAGCAGATCGCAGGCAGCAATCAGATAGGTCAAGCCTTTCTTTTCCACGAGGCGCGACACTGACACAATTAACGGTGGCTGTGGATTTTCTAAATGGGGTTGGTAGGGAAGTTCCGTTAAATCCATGCCGTTGTAAATGCGTTTGACCTTAGTTGCAACTTCCCCATACTGCTGTTGTAAATAGGTACGGTTATAGTCACTGACAGTCACCACAGCGCAGGCATCTTGGAGTTTGCTGGCGAAATCGGCTGGATCCACGCTTTCATGGAAAATATCTTTTGCGTGGGCCGTAAAGCTGTAGGGTACTTCCGCAAAGTGGGCGGCTAACCGGGTAACGCTGGTGGCGACGCTGGCAAAGTGGGCATGGAGATGGGTGATCCCCTGGTGGCGGACGGCTTGGGCGAGCCAGAGGGCTTGATACAGAACACTGGAACGTTCTCCGGCGGCGTAGGCTAATTTTTCCCAGAGGTCGGGGATCAGGGTGGCGGTAGCTTGGATTTCTGCCCAGAGGTAACTGGCGGCGGTGGGATTTTGCCCCAATAAATCGGGGTGCGATCGCCCTTGGCTGGGTTTTTGGATGTAGGTGACGGGGGCTTTGACCCGGGCAATTTTGTCTTGGAAATGACTATCCACCGGGGGCCGTAGGGCAAAAATTTTGATATCTAAACCCGCTGCTTCGTGGGCGAGAATTTCATTGACGATAAAGGTTTCTGAATAGCGGGGATAGCGTTTAACAACGTAGGCAATGGCCATGGCACATTGAACAAATAGTGGAAATAAGGTGATGGACTAGGAAGCTTGGGCAGTAAAACCGCTAGAAGTCTTGAGCATTTGACCTAAAAGGAGGGGCAATTGTTCGGTGGCCTGGAGATTGAGACCAGCACTGCGCTTGGGGGGTTTTGGATCACAACGGAGCCAAGCCGCTAGATTCTGAGGATTAACCTGGTGGGGATGGAGCACGTCCACCAGACCCAATTTTTTTAAACGGGTCGCCCGCAGCCATTGTTCCTGGCGGGGTTTTATCCGGGGAATAATCAGAGCGGGTTTCTGGAAGGAAAGAATTTCACAGGTGGTATTGTAGCCACCCATGGCAATCACCCGTTCGGCGGCGGCCATGAGAATCGTCGGTTCGGGACAGGAAGGAAGGATCGTCAGGTGGGGATTATGTTGGGCGATCGCCCCTAGGGTTTGGCGCACGGACTCCGGCATAAAAGGCCCCGTGAGTAGCACCCCCGGATTTTCGGCGGTGAAGGGAATTTGGGCAAAGGCGATCGCCAGGGTTTCCCCATCTTGGCCGCCACCCACCGCACCGAGGACGAACCGGGCGGGTAAATCCCACGCTTTTAAGGTTTCTTGCCAGGATTGCCCTAAATACTGGAGGCGATCGCATTGATTGAAATAACCGAGGGGCAGCATTTTTGCGACCACCTCTGGGGAAAAATCATATTCTCGCCGCAGATCGTAAACCTGGGGATCGCCGTAAATCCACACCGCATCATAGTAGCGACGAATGGCCGTTTCGTTGTCCGCCCGTTGCCAATCCCGCCGCACCGCTGCCGGGTCGTCCAACACATCCCTTAGCCCCAAAACACAGCGCATCTTAGGCTGTTTCCGGATGTATTCCAGGCTGGGGTCTAGTTCCCGTTCTGCCCCCCTGGGGACATTATCGACGATGAAAACATCCGGTTGAAATTGTTGGATAGTTTTTAAAATTAGCTGCGATCGCAACCCAATGATGTCCCGTAACGGCAAGGCTAAATGACGCGCTCTGTAGGAACCATCCCGGCTTTTTTTCAAGGCTGGCAAACTTAAACAATCAATCCCCGCACGGGCCAGCCCTTCATTGCCATCGCCCATGCCACTAATGAGCAAAATATCTAGGGGCAAAGCTGATCGTTGTAGGGTCTGCGCAATCAACACATTACGCCGTTTGTGACCCAAGCCCATGGTGTCGTGGGAATATAGCACGATGCGGTGGCGAGGAGCTGGCGGCCTAGATCGGGGGGCTCGTTTCCCAGAAACAGGGGTTGGGCTAGAGATCCCCTGGGGCGATCGCCATTGAACATTCCGTTGTCGTTGGGCGGGTTCCATGGGCAAAGACCTCTCCTTTGGGATCTGACCTCGACACTGATCGCCAGATTCTTGACGATGATGGATATCTTGACCCGCTTGCCTAAATCCCTGGTGAAGATTCCATGAGAAAACCTTCATGGAAAAAGCCTAGATAATAAAGTTTCTCTATGGCTTATTTGCACTGAGGATTACGGCAGCTTGAGGGAAATGTAGGGTTAAAGACCGCTGAAAAATTCAAACATCAGTAGATAATAAATCCAGGGTGAGCGTCAAAAATTTAGACAAACTGCATCAGTAAAATTTTGTGGCCACTACTTATCCCCAGCAACCTGACCTAATCGTTCCAGAATGCTTCAGTCTCTAACTTTTCTAGTTTTCCCTCACGGGAGGTTTGGTCCATGTTTCTGAAAAAAGTTTCTCTGACGGTCTTGTCTTCTCTCCTCCTGCTCGCGGGTGCCTCGATACCCGTAAAAGCCCAAGTCTATGTCAATGGCGAATATATCCAGGGCGAAGATTTGATGATCCTTGAGTATCTGGCTGGCGGCTCGATTCCTGCGGGGAGTTACTGGCTGGATTACTACACTGGTGCGTGGGGCTATGCAGGCGATTACACGGTGCAAGGTTACCTTGGCGCTGGCAGTAATAATTACGACGGCAGCTATGGGAATGATTCTAGCGGCTATGATTCCTACTACAGCACTGGTGGGGCTGGGGGCTACGGTTCCTATGTCTCCGATGGTGACTGCGCCTATTTCTCATCGGGAGATATCTCCGTTTCTACCTGCTAAAGATCAAGAGGGCGATCGCCAATATTTTTTTGACTAGGCGTAGGCGAAAGGTTGGGGTTTGCGTGCAAAAACCTCAGCCCAAAGCCAATTTTTCCAGGTAATTCTTTAATTCTTTGAATTCTCGTGGGCGATCGCTAAACCGACGAGATTTTTATGCTGACAATAGGCCCAGCTTCTTGGCCAACCAACGACAGTTTTTCCTCTATTGCCGAAGGTGTCATAATCAATCTCTACTAAAAAAGTTGACACCAAAACCATGCCCAAGATCGTTACAAAAAAAAGCAAAAAATAACTTTTCTTATTTAGCTTCCCCTAGGATTTCAACGAAATTTAAACCTTCACTGATTTTTATCATTTTCTACAGCAGAACAATCCAAGACAGCAAAAAATATCTCTAAAATTAGAAGTGTAAATATTTCCTTGATTTTCCGGATCAAGCCAATCAAATTCTATTTTTTCTTATAACTTTTAGCAAGCATTTTGTTGTTAAAGTCAACCAAGTATCAGGCTCAAAAAATAGCTAACATCAATCACTTTTTTTCACTGCCTCGACTCACAAAACAGATCATCACCCACGATTTCCACCCAGTCACCAGCAAAACATTAGAATTTTGAGATTATGGCTACTAACACAATTGCCACCCTCGATGCGAATGAAGCCGTCGCCAAAGTTGCCTACAAACTAAACGAAGTCATTGCCATTTATCCCATCACCCCCGCTTCACTGATGGGCGAATGGGCCGATGCCTGGGCCTCCCAAGGACAGCCAAATCTCTGGGGAACCGTGCCCAGCATCATCGAAATGCAGAGTGAAGGTGGCGCTGCCGGAGCCGTCCACGGCGCACTGCAAACGGGTTCTTTAACGACAACCTTCACCGCCTCCCAAGGGCTACTGTTAATGATCCCCAACCTCTACAAAATTGCGGGGGAATTAACCTCAGCGGTGATCCATGTCGCCGCCCGTTCCGTTGCAGCCCAAGCCCTCTCCATTTTTGGCGATCACTCCGATGTGATGGCTGTGCGGGGGACGGGATTTGCCCTGTTGTCGTCTGCCTCGGTGCAGGAAGCCCACGATATGGCGTTGATTGCCCAAGCGGCGACGATGAAAGCCCGTGTACCCTTCATCCACTTTTTTGATGGGTTTCGCACCTCCCACGAAATTCAAAAAATTGAATTACTCGATGAATCTGTTTTACGGGAACTGATCGACGATGAAGATGTGTTTGCCCACCGCGCCAGAGCCTTAACCCCCGATCATCCAGTGGTGCGCGGCACAGCCCAAAACCCCGATGTCTTTTTCCAAGCGCGGGAATCGGTGAATCCGTTCTATGACAAATGCAGCGCCATTGTGAAGGAAATGATGGATCGCTTTGGGGCACTGACGGGACGTGCCTACAAATTATTTGAATATGTGGGCGCGCCGGATGCGACACGGGTAATTATGCTGATGGGTTCCGGTTGTGAAACCGTCCATGAAACGGTGGATTACCTCAACGCCCAAGGGGAAAAAGTGGGTGTGTTAAAAGTGCGGTTATATCGCCCCTTTGATGGCTCGGCATTAATTTCGGCGTTACCAAAAACCGTCGAAAAAATTGCTGTGTTAGACCGCACGAAGGAACCCGGTGCAAACGGTGAACCGCTCTATTTAGATGTAGTATCGGCGTTGATGGAAGCTTGGGAAGGCACAATGCCGAAAGTTGTTGGGGGACGTTATGGTTTGTCTTCTAAAGAGTTTAACCCGGCGATGGTAAAGGGGATTTTTGATGAATTAGATCAAGCCAAACCAAAGAATCATTTCACCGTTGGCATTAATGATGATGTTAGCCACACTTCCCTTGCCTATGATCCGAGTTTCTCTAGTGAGCCGGATAGCGTGGTACGGGCGATGTTTTATGGCTTAGGTTCCGATGGGACGGTGGGCGCGAATAAAAATTCGATCAAAATTATTGGCGAAGAAACGGATAATTACGCCCAAGGTTATTTCGTCTATGACTCGAAAAAATCAGGGGCAGTGACGGTTTCCCATCTGCGCTTTGGCCCCAATTTAATTCGCTCCACCTATTTAATTAATCAGGCGAATTTTGTGGGCTGTCACCAATGGTTATTCCTCGAAAAATTAGATGTGCTCAGTGGCGCAAAGGATGGTTCAATTTTTCTTTTAAATAGTCCCTATGCTGTGGATCAAGTGTGGGATCAATTGCCCCTTGAGGTGCAGGAACAAATTTTTCACAAAAATTTGAAATTCTATGTGATTAATGCGAATAAGGTAGCCCGGGAAAGTGGCATGGGCGGACGAATTAATACGGTGATGCAAACCTGTTTCTTTGCCCTCTCTGGTGTCCTGCCAAAAGAGGAAGCCATTTCTAAAATTAAGGAATATATCCAGAAGACTTACGGCAAGAAAGGCGCGGATGTGGTCACCATGAATATTCAGGCGGTGGATAACACCTTGGCGAATTTGTTTGAGGTGAACGTGGGCGAGGCAAATAGTCCCATTCGTAAACCGCCAGCGGTGTCTCCCAATGCGCCCGATTTTATGCGTAATGTCCAAGCGCCGATGCTGATCAAAGAGGGCGATCGCCTACCGGTGAGTTGTCTGCCCTGCGATGGCACTTACCCGACGGGCACTTCTAAATGGGAAAAACGCAACGTTGCCCAATTCATTCCAGAGTGGGATCCAGAGGTTTGTATTCAATGCGGTAAGTGCGTGATGGTCTGTCCCCACGCGACGATCCGCGCCAAAGTTTATGAACCCAATCTGTTAGGAAATGCGCCGGAAAGTTTTAAATCCATTGATGCGAAAGACAAGAATTTTTCAGGGCAGAAATTCACGATTCAGGTGGCTCCGGAAGACTGTACCGGCTGTGGCGTTTGTGTGGATGTTTGTCCGGCGAAAAATAAGGCGCAACCCTCGAAAAAAGCAATCAATATGGTGGAACAGTTGCCCCTACGGGAACAGGAAAGAACGAATTGGGATTACTTCTTGAATTTGCCCTTACCGGAACGGCGCGAATTAAAACTCAATCAAATTCGCGAACAGCAATTGCAGGAGCCGCTCTTTGAATTCTCTGGTGCGTGTGCCGGCTGTGGTGAAACCCCGTACATTAAATTGGTGTCCCAACTATTTGGCGATCGCACGGTGATTGCCAATGCGACGGGTTGTTCCTCCATCTATGGCGGCAACTTACCGACCACCCCCTACACCACCAATGCCGAAGGAAAGGGCATCGCTTGGTCAAATTCCCTCTTTGAAGATAACGCCGAATTTGGCTTAGGATTCCGCCTCTCGATTGATAAACAAGCCCAATTTGCGGCGGAATTATTACAACGCTTAAGCGGTGAACTTGGTGATAGTTTTGTCGGTGAATTGTTAAATGCCCGCCAAGCTGATGAAGCCGATATTTGGGAACAACGGCAACGGGTGCGGGAACTGAAAAATAAACTCGCAACCCTCAATTCCCCCGATGCGAAACAGCTAGCGTCCCTCGCCGATTACCTCGTGAAAAAATCCGTCTGGATCGTCGGTGGGGACGGTTGGGCCTATGACATCGGGTTTGGTGGTCTGGATCATGCGATCGCCAGCGGGAAAAATATCAATATTCTCGTAATGGACACCGAGGTTTATTCCAATACTGGCGGACAATCCTCCAAAGCAACCCCCCGCGCCGCCGTTGCCAAATTCGCCGCTGGTGGGAAACCCGCCCCGAAAAAAGACCTCGGTTTAATCGCCATGACCTACGGCAATGTGTACGTCGCCTCCGTGGCAATGGGAGCCAGAGACGAACACACCCTGAAAGCCTTCCTCGAAGCCGAAGCCTACGAAGGCCCCTCCCTGATCATCGCCTACAGCCACTGCATCGCCCATGGCATTAATATGCAAACCGCCATGAGTCACCAAAAAGAACTCGTCGAAAGCGGACGCTGGCTATTGTACCGCTATAACCCTGACCTCAAAACAGAGGGTAAAAACCCCCTCCAACTCGATAGCCGTACCCCCAAAGGCAGCGTCGAAAGCTCCATGTACAAAGAAAACCGCTTCAAAATGCTCACCATGACCAAGCCCAAAGCTGCCAAGGAACTGCTCAAACAAGCCCAGAACGATGTCGATACCCGTTGGCGGATGTACGAATACCTTGCCAACCGTCCCGAAGCCTAACGCCTCAAGTCCCCCTTACTTCAGGGGGATTTAGGGGATGTAAAACCATTAACCTACCGGAAAACCACCATGGATTTAACCACACAATATTTAGGTCTGACCCTGCGATCGCCATTAATTGTTGGTGCAGCCGCTCCCTTAACTGAGGACATCGATAACATCAAACGGATGGAGGATGCCGGAGCCGGAGCCGTCGTTTTACATTCCCTCTTTGAAGAACAAATTCGTAAAGAAAAACTCGAATTGCACCATCACTTCACCTATGGAACGGACTCCTTTGCCGAAGCCTTAAATTATTTCCCAGAGAATGCTTCCAATGTTTTTCATGTAGGTGTTGAAACCTATTTAGAACATATTCGGACTGCTAAATCCGCCGTCGATATGCCGATTATTGCCAGCCTCAACGGTTCTCACCAAGGGGAATGGGAACACACCGCCAAACTGATGGAACAAGCCGGAGCCGATGCCATTGAATTGAACATTTATTATGTCCCGACGGATATTAATAAAAACGGTTCAGAGGTGGAGTATGAATATATTCAAATCGTGCGGACAGTGCGGGAAAATTTAAATATTCCCGTTGCCGTAAAGCTGAGTCCGTTCTTTAGCAACATGGCAAATATAGCGAAACGGTTAGTTGATAATGGGGCGAGTGGCTTAGTTTTATTTAACCGTTTTTATCAGCCGGATATTGATATCGAAAACCTGGAAGTCACCCCGAATTTAATCCTGAGTAGCCCGTTGGATATGCGTCTGCCGATGCGCTGGATTGCGATGCTTTATGGGCGTTTAGATGTGGACTTTGCGGCGACCAGCGGCATTCAACGGGGAACCGATGCGATCAAAATGTTAATGGCGGGGGCAAAAGTGACGGCTTTAGTGGCGACTTTATTACGCCATGGTATTCATCACATTGAAACCATTGAAACAGAAATGATGCAATGGCTCGAAGAACATGAATATCTATCCCTTGAACAATTGCGGGGCAGCATGAGCCAGATTAATTGTCCCGATGAAAGTGCCTTTGAACGGGCGCAATATATGCGGGCGATTCAATCCTACCAACCAGAGCGACATACACTTTGAAGTTTGCTATTGTTGCAGGGCCTTGGCGATCGCCTTAAGGGCACGGGGGTCAGACAACATCCAAGGATGTAAAGGTACGGGCAACTGCACGCCGGTGCCAATGGGGAGCTTCGTGCTCTTGGCGGGGAGAATCATGAGATCAAAGGGAGTCCATAGCCAAGTGACTTTTACAGGTTCTAGGGCAGTGGCCACATCACGGTTTAAATCCTGAAGCAAGTCACTATCCGGGCGCATCTGACGAATCCCTGGAAAGGGCAAACCATAGGCTGATAACGTGCCATTATTGGGGGCCGAAATACTCACATAACGTTCCACCCGTTGATTGCCGCCGAGCCGTTGCAAATAGTAGCGGGTCACAATGCCCCCCATACTAAATCCCACGAGATCGAACCGCTGGATCGCCCCAAAATGTTGGTGGACATAGGTTTCGATTTGGCTGGCTAAAATGGGCAGTGCTTGACGGCCATCATTGGGTTGTAGATCAAGGGCATGAATCTCCCAACCTTGCTGACTGAGGTATCGAGTTAGGGGTTTAAACACAGTGTGGCGGTCTAAAAAGCCATGGATTAACAACACCGGATTTAGGGAGTGGGTCATGGTTTATTGAAAAATCCTGAGAATCTTGATTACAATTTTATTAAGAACTTTTACAAAATTTGGTTATGTCTCACCCCAGCTTAGCGACACTTTCCCAACAACTCGAAAGTGAAAACTCCAAGGATCGCATGATTGCCCTGGCCCAATTGCGGGATGTAGCCCCCCTAGAAGCGATGCCCCTCATTAAAAAAGTATTAGATGATGAGGTGCTGCAAATTCGCTCGATGGCGGTTTTTGCCCTGGGGATTAAGCAGACAGAAGAGTCCTATCCAATTTTGATCAAGCTGCTAGAAACTGACGGCGATTATGGTATTCGGGCTGATGCGGCGGGTGCTTTAGGGTATCTCCAGGATGAGCGGGCTTTAAAACCACTGCTGCGGGCTTTTTATGAAGATACCTCTTGGTTAGTGCGTTTTAGTGCGGCGGTTTCTTTGGGGAATCTCGGTCGTCCGGAAGCGAAGGATGCCCTGGTTCAAGCCCTTGATAGTGGGGAAGCCATTTTAGAACAAGCAGCGATCGCTGCCCTGGGAGAAATTGGTGCCGTAGAAACCGTGGATCGCCTTGTAACCTTTGTTTCCTCAGACAATTGGCTAGTACGACAACGGCTCGCAGAAGCCCTAGGCGCGTTACCTTGTGAAAAGAGTCTTGCGGCGGTCAAGTTCCTCGTCAAAGACGACCATCCCCAGGTACAGGAAGCAGCCCAATATAGCCTCGATAGACTTAGTAATTCGTAGCGCGTGCGCGGCAAAATTTTACTGACCTCCTTTCAACCCTGGCTGGAACATCACACTTCCAATGCCTCGGATGATCTGCTCTGTCAGCTTAAGGCGAGGCGACTGGCCTTTGCGGATTTTTTATTTCTGCACCATCTGCCGGTGGAAACGGCGATCGCCTCTGCAAAAACCATTCAAGCCATTGCCGCTTATCAGCCGGATCTGGTGCTCTGCTGTGGCATGGCCGAAAAACGCGATCGCCTCACGGTGGAATCCCAAGCTTTTTATCAGGGGCAGCAGTTACAAACGCGCTTGGATCTGCAGGCTCTCACGGCTCCCCTAGAATTTACGGAGATTAGCGACGATGCCGGCAAATTTGTCTGTGAAGGGCTATATTTTCAAGTGTTAAAGCATCTCCAGCGGCAGCAATCTCAAGCACGGACCTTATTTCTCCATGTGCCTCTGCTCACGGCGGCCAATCGACCCTTAATCCTGCGGGATGTTGAAACCATGCTCCACTGGCTGCTGCACAATGTTCTGGCTTTCCCCATTGACCCATGACTGCCCCCAAAACCCCGAACCCGAAGACGTTAAAACGCATCCGCACCCTGAGTAAGCTGCTCGACAGTGCGATCGCCATTCCGGGGACAAAGTACAAAATCGGCCTCGACCCGATTATCGGTTTGGTGCCAGCGGTGGGGGATTACCTGAGTTTAATTCTCTCTGGCTATGTGATTTTCGAGGCGGCCAAACTGGGAGCAAAACAGGATACCCTCGTCAAAATGGCTCTCAATCTTCTTGTGGATAGCATTGTTGGTACGGTGCCCGTGGCCGGCGATCTCTTTGATGTGGCCTGGAAAGCCAACGAGGCGAATTTAAAGCTTTTAGAACAGGATTTGCCCGACCAGACTGACCTCGACAATGCCTCCATTGATTGGCGTCCCCTGATTTTAATTTTCGGGGCGATCGCCTTGGTGATTCTTTTGGGCGGTTTGTTGACCCTGTGGTTGCTAAAGCTCGTGTTCAATGCCCTTGCCTAGATCGAAATTTGGGTCACGGCAATATTTCCCGAAAAACACACATCCACATCGGTACCAGCGGCCCGGGGGCGCTCAGGGTAGGAGCCGACATAATGGAACTGTTGATCCCGTGCTTCATAGCACACTTGCATCGGGTCGGTGCTGCGCTCACAGAAAATAATTTCCGGGTCAGAGGTCGCCGTTAAATGGGGAAAATTCACATTCCAAAAATGCTTTTCCGGTAGTTCCTGGGTCAATAATTGCGCCAAAAGTTTCCCCGTCCAGTGGGTGACAAGATCCCAATCGATTTCTAAAGGCCGCTGGATGAAATGGGAAAAGGCGATCGCCCGCTTGCCGAGGATCGTCGCTTCCCGCACTGCCGCCACCGTCCCTGAAGTGTAAATATCCACGCCCAAATTACCACCAGCATTTACCCCCGACAGCACCCAATCAACATCTGCCGCAAACTGCGTTAAACCTAAGCGTGTACAATCTGCTGGCGTACCTGCCACCGCATAGGCATTTTTCGTCCGTTGCTCCACTGGGATCGGCGCATAAACCGTAAACCGATGGCCACATTCCGACATCTGTGTTTGGGGGGCCACCGTCACTACTTCTCTGGCGTGGGGAGCGATCGCCTTTTGTAAGGTTGCAATTCCAGGCGCATCAATCCCGTCGTCATTTGTTAATAAAACGCGCATTACGATCCCAAATAAGCCTCTAAAACCTGTTCATTACACTGGATATCTTCGGGGGTTCCGTCCGCCAAATTACTCCCCTCTGCCAATACCCAGATGTGGTTACACAAGGACATGATCACATCCATATTGTGCTCAATGATCAAAAAGGAAATTCCCTGTTGGTTCCAGCGGACAATGTGTTCACAAATTTGGTTGATCAAAGTGGGGTTCACGCCCGCCGCAGGCTCATCCAACAAAATTAACTGGGGATCGCTCATCAATGCCCTGGCCATTTCCAGGAGTTTGCGTTGTCCCCCCGACAGAGCACCAGCGTAATCCTGGGCTTTTTCCCCTAGACCGACGGATTCTAAGATGGCGATCGCCTTTTCCCGATTTGCCTTTTCTTGGCGACGAATTTTCCCCTGTTGCCACACCCGTAGGAAGTTTTCCCCCGTTTGCTGTTGGGCCGCCAGCAACATATTGTCTAGTACCGATAACCGTGATAACACCCGCGCCACTTGGAAGGTACGCACAAAACCCCGTGCCGCAATCTGGTGAGACGGTAAGTGCTGCACTTCCTGGCCGTTAAAAATAACTGTCCCCCGATCCGGCGTAATAAAATTTGAGAGCAAATTAAACAACGTCGTTTTGCCCGCCCCATTGGGGCCAATCAACCCCGTAATCTGTCCACGGGGCACCGTAATCGAAGCATTTTGCACCGCACGGATGCCACCGAAACTTTTATGGAGACCTGATGCTTGCAGCAAAGGGGATGGTTCACTCATGGTTGCCGGGATAGGGAGTCGCCCTATATCCTAGCGGTCTCTGGGATGGGACGCTAGGGTGTAATCGGTTCTTCGTCGGCAAATTGCGGCTCTTCGTTGAGGATGCCCACACGATTAAAGGGCCAAAAACGAATAAAGGCTTTCCCCACAAGCTTTTCACGGGGGACAAAACCCCAATAGTGGGAGTCATAGCTATTGTTGCGGTTATCGCCAAGGACGAGGTAGTGATCTTCTGGAATCGTCACGGGGCCGTAGTCATATTCTGGGGCTTCGTTGATATAGTCTTCTTCGAGGGCTTCCCCATTGATAAAAACGGTGCCGCCGCTGACTTGTACGGTATCACCAGGAATCCCGATCACCCGTTTAATAAAAGCATCCCGATAGTTTTGCTGCTGGAGAATTTCTGTCGGGTTAAAGACCACCACATCGCCCCGTTGGGGATTTTTGAAGTGATAGCTAATTTTTTCAATGATTAGGCGATCGTTCACTTCTAGGGTCGGCAGCATCGACTCGGAAGGAATGTAGCGGGCCTCGGCGACGAAGGTGCGGATCCCAATGGCCAAAATACCAGCGGTCACAAGGGTCTTGATGGTCTCTACCCAGGGATTTTCTTCATGCTGTTGCTCCGTGCCACTGGGTTTCTGGGTCGGTTCAACGGGAAATTGAGAGTTTTCGGGCATTATCGGTTCGCGCAGAAGTGACTAAAAGAAAATTGTGCGGCAGAATGCACGACGTGATGGTGACGACAATTGTGCCTGCCTGAGAAAAAGTGCTGATGCTTGTTTATTGTATGCTCTCCGATGGGGGATTGGGACTGGCTTAGGGGAGTTTCAGAATTCTCCTGAAAAGTCTTTGTGGGGGGAGAGCATGCTCTTTAAGCCACGGAACCCCGCTTGCGAGTTTCTTTGTAAGAGACACCGACGTTGGTTAACCCTGCTTTGAGGAGTTGTTGTTCGAGGAGCGCAAAAAATCGGGCGCGATCGCCACCCCGGATCACAGCTTGATTGTGGGCTTCGGCGATCGCCACAGGATACCCAAACCCCTTTTGCACTTGGCCGAGGACAATGCCTAGGGTTTGATCGAGGAGTTGAGGATCTGCCGCGACCCAGCGGGGCATCTCGATCCGCGCCACCTCCGTCCCCACATGGAGATAACAAAAACAAACCTGATCCGCTTCTGGATAATGATTTAAAATGCGCGCCTGACTGAGCCAAAGACCACTGCGATCGCCCGGTTGCAACAGTTGCTCAAAGAGGGTGCTATCCCGCAACGGTTCAATGGTTTGACAGGGGAGAGTTTCGCGAAATTCCGGTTTGCGTTCCTTGGTTTCGCCGTCGAGGCAATGGGTTTGACAGTCGGGTTTGTCGTGGGGGCAAGCCTGGAGCCGCAGGAAATGCACGGCTTCCACACTGCGGGTGGAACTAATGTAACCAATCAGCGGAATGCGGGTTTCCCGGAGTTGTTGCCAGGCTCCCAGGAGGGGTTCGAGAATTTGTTGGCGGGCTTCGGCGGGCAAATTTTCTAAAAACCAATAGACCAGAGAGCCATCTACCATCGCCACGTTGGGAATATGGCCGTGGGCACCAGGGGGCAATACCCACTTACAGGCCATCTCAGCGAGCACTTCGGCTTCGGAGGCAGTGCGGCGATAACCGAGCCATTCATCGGTGCGGATGCCCCATTTGCGGGAGGTGTACAGATCTTCGCTGCGATAAAAAATCTCCGGCAGATGATCGAGCAATGGGTGCAAGCTTTGGCCGTAGTGGAGCATCACTCGACCAATATTAATCAAATAACAGTAGGCAATTTCGTGGTGGGACGGGGCAATCTGGGAGCCATCCGTGGCAAAAACCGTGTGGGCTTGGGAAGGGGGCGAAATGGGAACGCGAGTCTCCAGAGATTCGAGGGGAATGCCATGGTTAAAAATGAGGCGATCGCCCCAGGTATTTTGGTGGGCCTGGAGGGTCTGAAAATCCGCCTGGGCTTCCTGAAGCAGGCTTAAGCCTCGCTCAATGCGTTCACGTCCTGTAGCGGCCTGTTCCTGGAGGTGCGCCCCCATGTCTGGCAGTTGTCCCGCAAGTTTGATTAGATCTAACATTCCCTCAAGTTTCGCCCCTATCCCACAAGGCGATCGCCCCTAGATTTAAGCGTAATTTAGCCCAAAAAGCAGGGTGTTAGTAACGGATCGTCAGGGTTACGGAAGCATTCACCGTCTGTTCACCCCCTTCTACCGGAGAAGGCGCTGCACTTTCGAAGGCGATTCGTGCCGTATCCATGGTTTTAAAAATGGGGGTTGGCGGCGTCGCCCCATTGACCTGGATTTGGACAATTTCCTGGGGACTCAAACCCAAGGCACCGAGGACAGTTTGGGCCTGGGTGCGCGCATCCTGGGCGGCTTCAGCGAGGGCGGTTTTTTCTGCTTCAGCGAGGGCGGCTTCGGTGGCCCGGAAGGAAATCCCATCAATGCGGGTTGCTCCGACTTTGACAGCTTCATCCATCAGGCTCCCGGCTTGGGCGGTGGGCACTTCAAAGCTCACTGTATTGGTGGCCAAGTAACCGATGAGGCGGCGATCGCCATTGTTGTAATCATATTCCGGCTGGAGATTAATGCCCGTGGTGGTGAGCTTGGCGACATTTTTGGACTTGAGAAAATCCACCACTTGGTTACTGCGCTTGGCGATATCTGCCTGGACTTGGGTTGCCGTCGCCCCCCGCACCTCGACCCCAAGGCGTACTTCAGAAAGACTCGTGGCAATGGCTTCTTCGCCGCGCCCCGTGACAGTGATCGTGCGCAATAGTTCTTCGGCGATCGCCCCAGAGGTTCCCCCCAGGAACAACATTCCCGCCAATAATGGGACAAACAATTTTTTCAGTTGCATTTTTTTTCATACTCCTACACACAGGTGCAAGATCACAGAGACAATTGTGTTTGACGCTCTAGAAATTTATTAGTCAATCAAATTCACATTTTTTAATATTAAACAGCCCCTGGAATCCTGCCTTGACTCTAGTTTACGACTGCCACAAGTCTCAAGGTTTTCTGTTACAAAAAAAGAAACCTTTTCGTCATCCCTGGACTTGTCTTTCATACTTTAGGCAACTTATTTCTTGCTTAGTCAGGGAGGATTTTCAATGCCCTTCAGTGATGCCCGTGATTATCAAATTGCAATTCTGACGACGTTTCTCCTGCTGGGAGTTTACACGCGAGACTGGACGTTAAATTTAACCTGGGTTTTGCTGGCGATCGCCACCTGTATTTTGACCCAATGGAGCTTCAGTGCTTGGCAAGCCTATCGTTGCCGACAAGAAACCCCTCTACAATGGCAACCGCTACTTATTTCCGGGGCGCGGAGTGCGGCGATTACTGGCTTGGGCCTTTCCCTGCTCCTGCGGGTAAATCATCCCCTCGTTTTAGTGGGGGCAGCGGTCGGGGCGATCGCCAGTAAATTTTTATTCCGTTATCAAGAAAAACATTTTTTCAACCCCGCCAATTTCGGCATCATTATGGCTCTCCTGTGGACAGATGGGGCTTGGGTTTCTCCCGGTCAATGGGGCACTGATTGGTGGTATCTATTGCTATTTTTTAGTGCGGCTGGCCTTGTGCTCAACCGAGTTGGTCGCTGGGATACGTCGATTGCTTTTCTAGCAAGTTACGGCGGTTTAGAAATTCTTCGTAATTTCTGGCTGGGTTGGAGTTGGGATGTGGTTGCCCACCAGCTTACTAGCGGCTCG